>PWVL01000040.1 GCA_003561875.1 Desulfuromonadales bacterium
CTCTGTTGGTGAAGGTTACGGCGAGAATCTGCCAGGGGGCCACACCCCGCTCCTGAACCAGATACGCCACCCGGTAAGTCAGAGTGCGGGTCTTGCCGGAACCGGCTCCGGCCAGAATCAGCAGCGGGGCCCCCTCGTGCAGCACCGCTTTCTGCTGCATGGGATTGAGCGATGCAAGCAGTTCACTCATTGTCCTTGTCCTCCTACTGCCGAACCATCAGGAACCGGTTATAGAACGTAACCGATGTCGCGTCCTTATCCGTTTTCAGTCCGAGGGTGTGATGAGAAGCATAAACTTCCCGATCCGACCACCTTCCCGATTTACCGCCATTACAACCATGAAAAATGTCTTCGGACCATGCCCGGGTGAACGCTGAACTCCCGCAAAAGACCCCGCAGTGAAGCAAAAAAGAAAAACGACTGCGTGGATAGTACACCGGAAACAGGGCGCCGTCAGAATTGCCACGTCGGGGCATCAGGGCGCACTGCGGAGGCTTTGTCAGACGTAATAGATCTGCTCGGCACCCAGGGTCTCGATTCCGGCCTCGCTGAGCAGTTGCCGAGCCGAGTCCGTGTCTTCAACATCAATCACCAGGATGGCGGTACGACGATCGCCGAGGACCGTGCCGTAGGCGTTCTGGATGTTGAGACCGGCTTTGGCCAGCAACAATAACATGTCGTGCAGAGCGCCGGGAGCGTCACTCATCCTGACCACGACGATTTCCCGCAAAGCCGCCGGATGTCCTTTCTCGCTCAGCACCCGCTGAGCCGCCTCAGGCCGGTCGACGAGCAGGTTGAGAATTCCCCAGCCGGCGGTGCTGGTGGACAGGGTCATGGCCCGTATATTGATCTGCTGGTGCTTGAGCACGGCGGTAATTTTTTCCAGCCGACCGGGCTTGTTCTCCAGAAACACCGACACCTGATGGGCGATCATAAATCCTCCTGGAATGTGCGGAGATCCTGTACCCGTACGGCCTTGCCCTCGCTCTGGGGCAGACTGCCCGGCTCCACCAGGCGGATCACCGGGGTAATCAGAATTTCGTCGCGTACTTCATGGCCGATTCTTCGGGACAGAACCTCCAGTTCCTCCATGTTGCCGGTGAACCACTCCTTCTGCACCTCGACCCGAATCTCCATCTGGTCGCCGTCCTTGCGTGTCTGCAGCACAATCAGGTAGTTGCTGCCCACCTCGGGAAACCGCATCAGCACCTTTTCGATCTGCAGCGGGAAGATGTTGCAGCCCTTGAGAATCAGCATGTCGTCGCTGCGACCGCTGATCCGGTCGATGCGTCGGTGGCTGCGGCCGCAGGCGCAGGGACCGGGAAGTATCCGGGTCAGATCGCGGGTCCGGTAGCGCAGCAGGGGCATGGCCCGGCGGTCGAGGGTGGTCAGAACCAGTTCTCCCACCTCCCCTTCCGGAAGCGGGTCGAGGGTCACGGGATCGATGACCTCCGCTACGAAACAATCCTCCCAGATGTGCAGACCCCGCTGTTCGATGCACTCAAAGGCCACTCCGGGGCCGTTCATCTCCGAAAGCCCGTAGGAGTTGAAAGCCCGCACCCCGAACAGTTCTTCGATGCGCCGCCGCTGCCCCTCGGTATGGGGCTCGGCGCCGATGACAAAATGCCGCAAGAGGGTATCGCGACGAGGATCGAGGCCCAGTTCCACAAAAGCGCCGTGCAGGCGAAACAGATAACTGGGGATAGCGTGCACCGCGGTAGTGCCGAAATCCTGCATCAACTTGATCTGGCGGCGGCTGTTGCCGGCTGCGGCCGGGATCACCAGGGCCCCGAGCCGTTCGGCGCCGTACTGAAAGCCCAGCCCACCGGTAAAGAGCCCGTAGCCGCAGATATTCTGAAACACATCCGTGGGCCGGATGCCGGCGCAGAACAGGGAGCGGGCCACCAGATTCGCCCAGGAATCCAGGTCGTGGCGATCGTGGAAAACCACCGTCGGATTGCCGGTGGTACCACTGGAACAGTGCAGGCGCACCGGGCCGTCCTTTGGCACGGTGAGGAACCCGTAGGGAAAGTGGTTGCGCAGATCCTCTTTGGTGGTAAAGGGTAGGCTGCGAATCTGCTCGATGTGCGTCAACCGCTCCGCGACCACCCCGGCAGCGGCAAATTGCCGACGATAAAACGGTGAACGAACGGCACGGCCCAGGGTCTGCCGCAGCCGATCCAACTGCAGTTTGTCCAACTTCCCGACCGGCAGCTGCTCAATTTCCGCTTCCCAGTACATATGCGGCAGATCCCTTTCGTCTCACGAAAATCCAACCCCCGGATTTTTTCAACTTTCTCGAGGTACGCCCAGAACGGGCGACGCCGACCTTATCAGATTTTGATCCTCAATGGTAGACCAACGGCAAGGGAAGTTTTCGGCCATTTCACGAAAAAATCCCCCACCGAAGCCTGAAACCGCGACAGGGGATCAAAGCCTAAACAAAGACCGCAGGCGACTATTCCACGGTGACGCTTTTAGCCAGATTGCGAGGCTGGTCTACGTCGGTGCCCTTGTACACCGCCACATGATAGGCCAGCAACTGCAGAGGAACGGAAAAGAGCACCGGCGCCAGTTCGTCATTGATTTCGGGAACGGTGATCAGGGCGTCGACCTTGCCCAGCAGATGCTGCTGACCTTCGGTGACCACGGCGATGACGCGACCGTCCCTGGCCCGCACCTCTTCCAGATTGGAAATGACCTTCTCCAGGGTGTCGTTGCGGGGACAGAGAAAGACCACCGGCAACTGATCGTCGATGAGAGCAATGGGGCCGTGCTTCATCTCTCCGGCCGGATAGCCCTCAGCGTGAATATAGGAAATCTCCTTGAGCTTGAGGGCCCCTTCCAAAGCTATGGGATACTGGTTGCCCCGGCCGAGGTAGAGAAAATCCCGAGCGTTCATGAAGGCTTTGGCAATGGCCTCGATCTGTTCATCCAGCTCCAGAACTTCCTCCATCTTGCGCGGCAGGGTGAGGAGCGCCTGGGTCAGCTCGCGGCAGCGCTCGGCATCAAGCTGTCCGCGAACCCGGCCGAGGCGCAGGGCCAGCAGATACAGGGCCACCAGCTGGGTGGAAAAGGCCTTGGTCGACGCCACGCCGATCTCCGGCCCGGCGTGAGTATAAATGATGCCGTCACTCTCCCGGGCGATGGAAGACTCCACCACGTTGCAGATGGCCAGCGCCTTGCCGCCCTTGCGTCGCGCTTCACGCAGGGCGGCCAGGGTGTCGGCGGTTTCACCGCTCTGACTGATGAGAATCGTCAGAGTGCGCTCCGTCACCAGCGGGTCCCGATAGCGGAACTCGCTGGCGATGTCCACTTCCACCGGAACACGGGCCAGCTTTTCGATAAGAAACTTGCCCGTCAGGGCGGCGTGCCAGGAGGTGCCGCAGGCAACGATATAGAACCGCTCCATGGCCTGCAGTTCGGAGTCGTCCAGGGACAGTCCTTCCAGGTAAACGTCGCCCTGATCATCCTGAATCCGGCCGGCCACGGTGTCGGCAACGGCCCGGGGCTGTTCGTGAATCTCTTTAAGCATGAAATGGCGATAACCGCCCTTTTCCGCCATCAAGGGGCTCCAGGTAATGGTGCGGGCGGTCTTGGTCAGGGGATTGCCGGCCAGATCGCTGAAGCGCAGTTCTCCCGCGGCGTAGACGACCAGTTCTCCTTCTTCAAGAAAAATCATCTCCCGGGTGTGGGAAAGCATCGCCGGAATATCGGAGGCCACAAAAAATTCGCCGTCTCCCTGCCCCACCACCAGCGGCGAGCCAAGCTTGGCGGCAATCATTTTGTCCGGTTCCTGCTCGCAGATCACCGCCACCGCGTAGGCGCCCCGAACTTCAACCAGGGCCAGGCGCACCGCGCTTTCGAAATCACCGCACCGGTCCAGGTGATGGTCGATGAGATGGGCAATAATCTCGGTATCGGTTTCGGAGCTGAACCGGTGCCCGAGGTTCGTCAGTTTTTCCTTGAGAGCGAGATAGTTTTCGATGATGCCGTTGTGCACCACCGCCACCTGGCCGCAATAATGGGGATGCGCATTGGTTTCCGAAGGCCGCCCGTGGGTCGCCCAGCGGGTATGGCCGATGCCCCGCACTCCCGTCAGAGGCTGATCCGCGAGCCGCGCTTCCAGTTCGGCCAGCTTGCCCTTGGCGCGGCGAATTTCGATACGGCCGCCGTTGAGAACGGCGATGCCCGCCGAATCATAGCCCCGGTACTCAAGACGCCGAAGACCGTCAAGAATGATCGGGGTAGCCTGCTGCTGACCAAAATAACCTACGATACCGCACATAAGCGAGTGTCTCCCGGCACATGCCGTCTAGGTGGTTTCTCTTTGAAGGCGGCGCCAATCCACAGGCGGTCAAGCCTTCTTCGTCCGGGGCCTGCGGGACGGGTTTCCGGGCTCTCCACCATACTGCACTACGATTTCTTCCCGGGCTTTTTTCTGCGCAAAGTCCAGTTCTCGATATTTTTCTGCGGACTGCGGGCCAGGGCCAGGGAATGGGCCGGCACATCCTTGGTGATGGTCGATCCGGCGCCGATCAGGCTGTTGCGGCCGATGCGCACCGGAGCGATGAACTGAGTGTCGCTGCCGACAAACACCTCGTCTTCGATGATGGTCCGGTGTTTGTTGACCCCGTCGTAGTTGCAAGTGATGGTGCCGCAGCCGATGTTGACCCGGGCGCCGACTTCGGCGTCGCCGATATAGGTCAAATGGCTGGCCTTGGAACCCTCGCCGATGGTGGCCTTTTTGGTTTCGACAAAATTACCGATCTTGTTACGCCCAGCAAGAATTGTTCCGGGGCGCAGGTGGGCCATGGGCCCGATATCGCTTTGGGGACCAATCTGTGCCCCTTCCAGCACCGAACCGCTCTTGAGCCGCACCCCGTCGCCCACCTCGCAGCCGGTCACCGTCACTCCAGGTTCGATAATGCAGTTTCGACCGATACGGCTCTCGCCCCACAGGGACACTCCGGGGTGGATGACAGTGTCCGGGCCGATCTTCACCGCATCATCGATGTAAGTAGCCGCCGGATCGACGAGGGTCACCCCGTCCAGCATCCATCGCTCGTTGATACGCCTGCGCAGAATGGCGGCAGCTTCGGCCAGCTGCACCCGGCTGTTAATCCCCATGGCCTCGTCGGCGTCCTCCAGGACCAGAGCCTGCACCCGCTGCCCTGCCCGGCGCAGCGCGGCCAGAACGTCGGTGAGGTAATATTCGCCCTGGGCATTGTCGCGGCCCAGCCCGGCGAGAATATCGAATACCCGGGGGGCGGTAAAAATATAGATGCCGGTATTTACTTCGCGAATGCCACGCTGCTGTTCCGTGGCGTCCTTTTCCTCGACGATCCCCAGCACTTCGTCACCGTCGCGGAGGATGCGGCCGTAGCCCCGGGGATTGTCCAGCTGCGCGGTCAGGACCGTGGCCGCAGCCTGTTCGGCGCGATGCAGATCAAGGAGTTGCTGCAGGGTCTCGCGACGCAGCAGAGGAACGTCGCCGCACAACAGCAGCAGATCGCCGCAGAAATCCTCCAGGGACCGGCGGGCGCTGAGCAGCGCATGGCCGGTGCCAAGCTGCTGCTCCTGCAGAGCGAAAGAGACCTGCCGGTCCCGCAGACTCGCTCGCACCTCGTCGGCGCCGTGCCCGGTTACCAGCACCACAGGCCGGCAACCAAGGGCCAGAGCCCCATCAACAGGATAATGCAGCATGGGCCGACCGGCCAGTTCATGCAGCACCTTGGGACGTTCCGATTTCATGCGGGTGCCCTTGCCGGCGGCCAGCACTACTGCTGCGATTTTTGTGGCGTTCATGCATCCTCCCTGATCCCCCGCCCCGTTGCCCGGACATCCTCCTTCCGCGTCAAGTTGCGAAGACGGGCGGCAAAGCCTGGTTGTGCCGGAAGCGAGGTTAAAAATATTCATAACGAAGAAGTATCCCGAAAAGCGCCATAACGGTCAAGATTGATTCCACCCGCAAGTGAATC
>PWVL01000202.1 GCA_003561875.1 Desulfuromonadales bacterium
GGCAACGCCTTTAACGACTTTGACCGGATGGATCTCAAGCAGGGCGCGGGACTTGGGCTGCGTCGCTACACGCCGGTCGGCCCGATCCGTCTCGATCTGGCCCGACAGATTGGCGAGCCCCGCTCCAGCTACCGAATACATCTGGGAATAGGCTTCGGATGGTAAAGAGAGCCCGAACATACGCGTTGCTCGGCCTGGGGCTGCTGGTTCTGGGGTTGGCCTTCGGCTACTGGCTGGTGGCCACCTCTGGCGGCACCCGCTGGCTGACGGCGCAGCTGGTACGGCACAGCCCGGTTGCTTTGTCCGTGGAGGACGTCGAGGGGCGCCTGGCAGGCCGCTTTCGGCTGACCGGAGTGCAACTCGCCTGGTCGCGGAACATGGTCATCCTGGAGTCCCTCGAAGTTGCCTGGCGACCGGCTGCCTTGCTGCGTGGCCGACTGCTGGTGACGTTGCTGGAAGCGCGGAATCTGCAACTGGTTACCGACCCGGACGAGGCGGTTCCCGCCGCCACCCCGTCCCCCGCAATGCCGCCCTGGCCGACCCGCCCCGCCTTATTGCGCTGGTGGCGTTTTGAACTGCGCCGGCTGCAGCTTGAGCATGCGGTCTGGCAGCGTTCGCAGCAACCACCGCTGGTTGTACAGCGTTTTGCGGCCAGCCTGGATTCCACCCGCCGCCGTCTGCAATTGACGGTGACAGAAGCGACGGCGGAGCCGGGAAGCCTCACGGGTGTCGCTCTGCTGGACTGGGAAGAGCCGCAACTGGCCCTGGAGGTGGGTGCCGAGCCGGCTTTGCCTGAAGCGCCCCTGGGCGCCGTTCAGTTGGCTCTGCAGCTGACTCCTGATCTCAGCGGGTCGGTCCTGCAGGGAGACTTTACTCTCAAGGGCGCCCACGAGCGCAGTGGCCCGCTGAGCCTGCGCGGCGACTTGCGGCTGGAGCCTGAAACGCTGGCCATCACCGCCCTTGATCTGACCAGGTCGGAAGCGTCGGGGCGGATTTTCGGTGAGGTGCTGATGGGCTACGGCACCATGCCTTTGCAGCTGGAACTGCGCCTGGTCGCGGAGGAACTGGACCTCACCGGCCTGGTTGACGCTGAAAGGCGATTCGAAGAATTGTCCGGCGAATTGAGCCTCTTCGGCCATCTGGAGGACTATCGGGGGCATCTGCACCTCGCCGGAAAAGGCGGTGACTGGCCGGAGACGCGGCTGCGCATTCCCTTTACCGGCGACTCGCGGCAGCTTTTAGTGAAGCCGCTGCAGGTTGAAACCCTGGCCGGGGTTATCGAGGGTCCCATGCAACTGGCCTGGCAGCCTCGGCTGCAGATCAGCGGCCGGTTGACCGGCACCGGGCTTGATCCGGGCCTGCTGCATGGAGACTGGCCCGGTACGGTCGGTTTCGAAGCCCAGGGCTTCTGGCGCCAGGAGCCGGAAGGGTTCGGTGCCGCTGAGCTGCGGGGACGGTTGCTGGAAAGCACGCTGCGGGGTTATGCGCTGCGGGGCAGCGTCGATGCCCGGCTGTCGGGTGAGGAGATTCATCTGGCCTCCATGAGTCTGGAAGGGCCGGAGCTGACCCTGAAGGCAGCAGGGACGCTGGGTGATCGTGTCAATCTGGACATTGAAGTTGGCGATCTGGCCCGTTGGCTGCCCCATGTGGAGGGAGCTTTGCGTGGCCGGGGCTGGGTGCGTTGGCGGGATAGCCAAGTGAGCGGCGCTTTTACCGGGCGCGGTCGCCAGCTCCGCTATGGCGACTACGGGCTGGAGACCCTGGAACTGGACTTTTCCCGGCCCCGATCCGCTGACGAGATGACGCTGACTATCGCCCTGCGGCAGCTGCAGTTCGGCGATCTGTCCATAGCGCAAGGGAATGTGCGTTTTGTCGGTCTGCCGGAACGACATCGGCTGCAGGCCTCTCTTGACGGCGGCTCCGACCAGCGTCTGGAACTGAGTCTGGCAGGAGGTTATGGCCAGGGACGCTGGCAGGGCCAGCTGCGGCAGCTGGCGCTACGAGACACTTTCGGCCCCCTGGTGCTGGCCGCCCCGGTGCCATTATCCCTTTCCTCATCCCGTCTGTACGTGGAAGGGCTGCAGCTTGAAGGGCCGGACGCCGAGCGGCTGCAGATTGCCCTCGACCTGCATCTGCAGCCGCTGTCCGGCCAGGGACAGCTCCTCTGGCAGGAACTCAATCTGGCCCGTGGCAACGGCTGGCAGTCGTTGCTGCAGATGACGGGTCGGTCTTCCGGGCAGGCCCGCCTGGACTGGAAGGAGGGCGACGACAAGGCCCTTGAAGCGCATCTGCAGGTGGTCGGGCGGCTCGAACAGGAGCAACTTGCCGTCACCCTGAATCCTCTCAAGGGCGAACTGCTTTGGAAACGTGACGGGCTGGAGGCCCGTCTGCAGATGGATCTCGAGGAGGGTGGACGGTTCGAAGGACAGTGCCGGTCGCCGGATCCTCTCAGGGCCGCTCTGCCCGGGCAGGGCGAATGGCACCTGGTCTGGCAGGCGTTGGAATTATCACCGTGGCTCGCCGCGAGAGACGACGATCTGATGATTGAGGGTCATCTGTCCGGGAAGAGCGAGGGCCGCTGGGCTCCAGAAGGGCGTTTTTCCGTCAGCGGCACCACTACCGTAGCTGCCGGCCGGTTACAGAGTCCGGTAGGGTGGGGGCTGCTGGTCCTTGAACTGGAATCAGCAGTGTTGTCCTGGGACTGGCAGGAGGACGGCTTGCAGGCCGAGGTGGGCATGCAGCTGGTGGATCACGGTCAGCTTTCCGGCTCGCTGCAGTTGCCGCTTGCTTCACGGCTGCCCCTGTCTCTGGACCGGCAGGAGCCATTGGCCGCGAACCTGAGCGGAGAGGTGCGGGAAAAAGGGCTCCTGGCTATGGCTCTGCCCGGAGTGGCCCAGGAAACCCGGGGAGCCCTGGCTTTTGATCTGAGGGCGACCGGCAGCCTTGAGCGGCCGCTCCTCGCCGGTGAACTTGAGCTGACCGAAGCTGGAGCCTACCTGCCCGCTGCCGGCATCGAGTTGGAGGATTTGACGCTGAGCGCCGAGTGGCTGGATAACACCCTGCGGCTGTCGCAGATCTCGGTGCGTTCGGGTCCCGGACAGGTGCGGGGCAGTGGCGTGCTCAACTTTGACGACTGGCGGCTTGCCGATTACCGGCTCGAAGTGGCCGGCGACAACTTTCAGGCTGTCGCTCTGCCGGGACTGCAGGCACGGATTGCGCCGGATCTGGTGCTGCTGGGTACTGCCGCCGAATTGCGGGCAGAAGGACGGATTACCGTCAGCGATTTTCTGCTGCGGGAGATCGCAACCCCCGCGGTGGTAACCGTCAGTGATGATGTGGTGCTGGTGAGTGAAACCGTCGAAATCACCGAGCCTGATCCGCCCCTGGCGGTATCCGCCGACGTGGACTTGATTCTCGGCAGGCACGTGCTGGTCAAGGCCGCCGGGCTTGATGCACGACTGGAGGGGCAGATGAAACTGCTCCTGGTTCCAGGCCGGGAACCGGCGGGCAGGGGACGGATCAGCGTCGCTGAAGGGATCTTCAGCGCCTACGGCACGCGCCTGCGCATTGAGCGTGGCCATCTGCTGTTTACCGGCGGTCCGTTGCGGGAACCGACCTTCGATATCCTGGCCCTGCGTACCGTCGGGTCCGTACAGGCCGGGGTGCGGGTGGCCGGAACGCCCTCCGCTCCTCGAATCGACCTCTATTCCGATCCCCCCATGAGCAACAGCGACCGGCTCGCCTATATCGTTCTGGGTCGTCCGATAGCCCGGTCCGGCGGTGATGCCGACCTGATGATGACTGCCGCCGCCGCCCTGCTTTCCCAGGGAGAATCGGTGGTTCTGCAGGATCAGCTCAAGCGCCAGTTGGGGGTCGACGTGCTGGGTATCGAGGCCGTTGGAGAGGACATGGCCGATACCATGCTCACCATCGGCAAATATCTCAGTCCGAACCTGTTTATCAGTTACGGCCGTTCCCTGTTTGGCGAAACTAATGAGTTCCGCGTGCGTTACCGTTTGGGACGGCGCTGGGAACTGGAATCGGTAGCCGGCGATGAGAGCGGCGTCGATCTTTTTTATAAAATCGAATTCCGCTGATACTTTCACGAACCCGTTCAGGAAACACTCAGTCAATCACCGTGACCTTTTCGATGGCGACCGGTTGCAAAGGCACATGCCGCTGCTCGCCGACGGCACCCACGTCCGTTTGCTCGATGCGGTAGACCACTTCCATCCCCTCGATCACCTCGCCAGAGACCGTATAACCATAGAACTCGGATCCCGATTCGGCATGATCCAGGGACGTTTCCATCTGGATCGGGCAGTTTGCCGTGGTCATGAAGAACTCCTCGTCGGTAAAATAACTGCCGGCGTCACTTGGCGGATCGAGACAAAAAAATGGCGTGTCACTTAGGAGGAAAAGCAACACGCCCAAGGGTAGGAGGGCTTCTTGTTCGCGCCTGTTATTCAGATCGACCCGGCGCAGGCAAAGGTTTACAAAATAAGATCAAAATTACGCTTTCATCCCTATTTTCAGGCGCCATTTCCCAGACAGAGTTTATCCACCATGGCCACCAGTTCCGGAATCTGCGGTTTGCTGATGGAGCCGTCGGCACCCACCCGTTCGCACCTGGCGGCCATCTGCTCGGTAATCAGGGACGAAAAAATGATAACCGGGAGTTTTTTCAGGCCCAATTCCTCACGAATCTTGCGGCACAGGGTCAGGCCATCCATCTGCGGCATCTCGATATCGGTTACCAACAGGTGAAGCTGCTGCAGAAGTTCTTCCTCCGAGGCTGCCTGCCGGTGAAGCTGTTGAATGGCCTTATAGCATTTCTCGCCGTCGACAAAGGTTTGCAGGCGAGAATAACCCGCCCCGAGCAGGACCCGTTCGATACCGCTTCGAATAATGGCCGAGTCTTCGGCCAGCATCAGGTGGACGCGCCCGCGCGCCTCCTGCAGGGCCTCCACCTTCGTGGAGTTCACCTGTTTTTCCGCAGGACATGAAACCAGGGCATCGCGTATGTCGGGGTCAATTTCGGTGAGAATATGCTCCAGGTCGACGATGAGAATTTCCCGGTTTCCAACCTGAATGCTGCCGGTGAAGCGAGGTCGGAACTTGTCGATAAAGGGGGCCATCGGTTGCACGTCCTGCCAACTGATGCGATGAATCTGATTGACGTCGTCGACCAGAAAGCCGGTAACCGTGCGATTGAACTGGCAGACCAGCACCACCGGGCGCTCCGCTTCCTGGCTGACAGGCTGTCCGGGGTTGAGATGTTTTTTCAGATGCACCAGATTAATAGACTGTCCGCGAACCAGGTAAGTTCCCATAACCGAGGGCAGACTTTGGGGCAGTACGGTGGTCTTTTCGGCCTCGTATTGAATGATCTCCCGCAACTTCTGCACGTTGATGCCAAAAGACTGATCACCCAGGTAGAATTCCAGAATTTCCATCTCGTTGGTGCCGCTTTCCAGCAGAATCTCCTGGTTCACACTGGTTTCCATGATCTGGTTCTCTCCGCAAAAAGCTTTGGGGCCGCAGCCATTCGGCTGCAAGTCGGGATAATGGTCAAGAGGTTGACGGGACCGGGGCGTGGCATGAAAAAAGTCAGGAAATTGTCCCTCGTCCCCCTCTAAAGTCATGTGCCATACATCAATGCAAGAATTATGGCAAAAACGAATCAAAAGAAAAAAAGGACCACGGAAAAACCGTGATTCCTTGAATTTCATGGTGCCCAGAGACAGAATCGAACTGCCGACACGAGGATTTTCAGTCTCATCTTTTTTTGTTTTTAATGCTTTCTGTCGGTTACAATCAGTTATTGGAGAAGATGGCTAAGTAACTGAAAAAACAATTTTTTTGACAAAAGAATGTTGCTTGGCGTATAAGGGTGGTGATCGTAGTACATAGGCCTTCAGGGTTACACGGAGGTTACATGAGACCGCCAAGCACAACATCA
>PWVL01000210.1 GCA_003561875.1 Desulfuromonadales bacterium
AATCCTCATCTGTGAAGAAGGTCGTAAGCCTGCGGTTGCCCCGCTGGGTGACATGATGGGGAATGCCGGCGGCCACGACGCGAGCGATACGAGCCATGGGTCGATGATTAGCATTTTCTTGCCATTAATGCAAGGCAATAATTAAGTATGGTGTCCCCGGAATTAGTCTGCCAAGGCAATAATTAAGTATGGTGTCCCCGGAATTAGTTGAATTAGTTGGAATTGTAGCACTGTCCTTCGCGCCCTCTACCTCCCCATGAACGAACAGGGCCCGCTCCCCGGACGAGGGAGCGGGCCTTTGTCGTTAAACGCGCAAGCCGGATGAATATCAGTAATAACCCGGATACTGTTGCTGGTGGTGGTGTTGCTGCGGCGTGATGGTCATGGTGACCCGGCGATTCATCTGCCGGCCGCTTTCGGTGGCGTTGCTGGCGATGGGGCGACTTTCACCGTAACCGACGGTGGTCAGACGCGTGGCCGATACTCCGTAACCCATCAGTCCGTTCTTGACCGATTCGGCACGCCGCTCGGAAAGGGTCTGGTTGTAGGCTTCGCTGCCGGTGCTGTCCGTATGTCCGGCAATGAGAATGGTGGTCTGGGGATACTCATTGAGTACCCGGGCCACCCGTAACAGTTCGTCGTACCCGCCGGGTTTGATCGCGTGTGAATCGAAGTCAAACAGCACATCCGACCTGAAGGTCACTGCCAGTACCTCGGCATCCCGGCGCACACTGGCCGCCTCGACCCCGGCCAGGGCCTGGTTCATGGCCATCTCCTGGCGCTCCATGTAGTTGGCGAAAAATCCGCCGGCGGCGGCCCCCAGAGCGGCCCCTACCCCGGCACCGATGAGGGTGCTGTCCGTATCGCGGCCGATAAGCTGACCGAGCCCGGCTCCCACTGCGGCTCCGGTGCCGGCACCGATGGCGGCGCCTTTCTGGGTGCGGGTCATGGGTTGGGCGCAGCCCCCCGCCATCAGTGCGACCAGAGTCGCCAGAACAATTATTTTTTTCATACCTGCTCCTTCTTGTAAGTCAGCTAAGTCACTTGTTATCCACAAGCTTCCGGACCAACGCCCGGCTACCGATCGGGCCGAATGACCCCACCCGGCCCTGTCCTGAACCAATGATGCTACTTTTACCACACCACGGCAGCAATGCCAAAGAGAGGAATTTCTGCATCCTCGGCGGGAAGACGTCCCTTCCCGCAAAAAGTTTACCGGAGTCGCAAAAAAAGTTCTCGATGCTTCCGTCTGCCGGACTGCGGATCAAACGCAGACTGGTCAATCACAGACTTGTAAAATCGCCTTGTAGCGTGGTAAGTTCAGCCGTTCTTTGATCGTTTCAGCCATTGGAGGCCACCCCATGAAAATCTCTCGAGAGCAGGTGGAACACGTCGCCCGACTGGCCCGCCTGGCCCTTGCCGATGAGGAACTGGACGCCCTGACGGGCGAGATGGACGCCATTCTCGGCTACGTTGAAAAACTCAACAACCTGAATACGGATCATGTGGTGCCCACGGCCCACGCGGTTCCCATGGAAAACGCCTTTCGCGACGACCGGATCGGGCCGTCCCTGGGCACCCAAAAGGCTGTTGCCAACGCCCCGGAGGCGGCAGACGGCTGCTTTGTGGTGCCAAAAGTCATCGAGTAGGGCTTCCTTGTTCTTTTCCGCCCATTGTGCTGTGGAGTTACCCCATGTCATTGACCGATCTGACCCTGCGCGCCATACAACAGCGACTGCAGGCTAGAGAACTGACTTCCGTTGACCTGACCCGGGCTTTTCTGGATCGCATCGCCGCTGTGGACGGCCGCATCAATGCCTTCCTGACCGTGACCGGGGAACAGGCCCTGGCCGACGCGGCGCTGGCCGATCGACGGCTGGACGAAGGCCGGGGCGATGCCCTGACCGGCATCCCGCTGGCTCTGAAAGACGTCTTCGTGACCGAAGGGGTGCGCACCACCTGCGCCTCGCGGATTCTGGACAATTTTATTCCGCCCTATGACGGCACCGCGGTGGCCCGACTCAAGGCTCAGGGCGCGGTGCTGCTCGGCAAACTCAATATGGACGAGTTCGCCATGGGCAGTTCCAACGAAAACAGCGGTTACAGCCCGGTCCGCAACCCCTGGAATCCCGACTATGTTCCCGGCGGCTCTTCGGGCGGTTCGGCGGCTTGCGTCGCGGCGCGAATGGCCGCGGCCACCCTGGGCACGGATACGGGCGGCTCCATTCGCCAGCCGGCCTCCCATTGCGGCGTGGTGGGACTGAAACCCACCTACGGCCGGGTTTCCCGCTACGGGGTCGTTGCCTACGCCTCTTCCCTGGACCAGGTCGGGCCCATCGCCCGCGACGTGGAAGACTGCGCCATGCTGCTGCAGGCCGTCGCCGGCCACGACCCGGCCGACGCCACTTCGGTGACCTTGCCGGTGCCGGACTATTGCGCCGCCCTCAAAGACGGCGTCAAAGGTTTGAAAATCGGCCTTCCCAGAGAATATTTCATCGAGGGCCTGGACCCGGAAGTACAAAAAGCCCTGGAACAGGCCATCGCTGCGCTGGGTGACGCCGGGGCGGAGTTTGTCCAAGTATCCCTGCCGCACACCGATTATGCCGTCGCCTGCTACTACATCATCTCTACCGCCGAGGCGTCCAGCAACCTGGCCCGGTACGACGGTGTGCGGTTCGGCCGCCGCGTGGATCGGGGTCAGGGCCTGATTGACATGTTCATGCAAAGCCGGGCCGCCGGTTTTGGTCCCGAGGTTAAACGCCGCATCATGCTCGGCACCTACGCCCTGTCTTCCGGCTACTATGACGCCTACTATCTGAAAGCGCAGAAGGTGCGGACCCTGATCCGCCAGGATTTTCTCGACGCCTTTGACCGGGCCGATGTGCTGCTCACCCCGGTGGCGCCGACCCCGGCTTTCAAGCTCGGCGAAAAGACCGCCGACCCGCTGCAGATGTACCTGTCGGATATTTTCACCATTCCGGCTAACCTGGCCGGCACCTGCGCCATGAGTGTGCCCTGCGGCGTCTCCGCCGAGGGTCTGCCCATCGGCCTGCAACTCATTGGCCGGCCTTTCGACGAAGCTACCCTGTTGCGCGCCGGATACGCCTTTCAGCAGACCGGAGACTGGCACCAGCGGCCGGCACCCCTGTAACGGATTTCCGGCGGTCGGATTCCGCAGTGCTTCCGGCAATCTTCTGCCGCAGAGCTTCCCGTACCTGTGATTGTTTCCTGACCTGCGTCAAAAGGATGGAACCATGCTCTCCAAATACGAAGTCGTCATCGGGCTCGAAGTTCACGTCCAGCTCACCACCGACACCAAGATCTTCTGCCATTGCGCCACCCGCTTCGGCAACCAGCCCAACTCCCAGACCTGCCCGGTGTGCCTGGGACTTCCCGGGTCCCTGCCGGTACTGAACAAGAAGGTGGTGGACTATGCCATTCTTACCGGACTGGCCACCCACTGCAGCATCGCCTCCCGTTCTCTTTTGGCGCGCAAGAACTACTTTTATCCCGACCTTCCCAAAGGCTATCAGATTTCCCAGCTGGAGCTGCCCATCTGCGAACACGGGCGGTTGGAGATCGACTCGCCGGAAGGTGAACGCAGAACCATCGGCATTACCCGAATCCACATGGAAGAGGACGCCGGCAAACTGCTCCACGACAGCGGCGCGGTTTCCCGGGTGGACCTCAACCGGGCCTGCACGCCGTTGCTGGAGATTGTTTCGGAACCGGACATGCGTTCATCCGACGAAGCCATCGCCTACCTTAAAAAGCTGCACCAGATCGTGGTCTATCTGGGCGTCTGCGACGGCAATCTTGAGGAAGGCTCCTTCCGCTGCGACGCCAACGTCTCCCTTCGGCCCCGGGGCCAGAAAGAATTCGGCACCCGCGCCGAACTGAAGAACATCAACTCCTTTCGCTTCATCAAGCAGGCCATCGACTACGAAGTGGAGCGGCAGGCCGACATTCTCGACGAAGGAGGCCGGGTCATTCAGGAAACCCGCCTGTTCGACACCGCCAGCGGCACCACCCGTTCCATGCGCGGTAAGGAAGAGGCCCACGACTACCGCTACTTCCCCGACCCCGACCTGGTCCCGCTGCTGGTTTCGGAAGACTGGATTGAGGAGATTCGCAACAGTCTGCCCGAACTGCCCGAGACGAAAATTGACCGTTTCGTCAGGGAGTACGGCATTCCCCGCTACGACGCCGAAGTGCTGGCCGCCGAACGGGCCACCGCCGACTACTACGATGCCCTGGTCAAGGAGCAGGGCAACGGCAAGCTCTGCTCCAACTGGGTGATGGGGGAAGTGCAGCGGGCGCTCAACGACAGTGGCCTGCCGGTGGCCGAATGTCCTGTTGCCCCCCGGCAGCTGGCCGGATTACTCAAGCGCATCGAGGACAACACCATTTCCGGCAAGATCGCCAAGCAGGTTTTTGACGCCATGTGGAAATCGGACCGGGATGCCGATAGTATTATTGAAGAGCAGGGCCTTCGGCAGGTTTCCGATCTGGGAGCCATCGAGCCGATTATCGACCAGATCCTGGCCGCCAATCCCGAACAGGTGGCGGAATTCCGGGCCGGCAAGGAGAAGCTGCTCGGTTTCTTCGTCGGTCAGGCCATGAAGCTTACCAAGGGCAAGGCCAACCCGGCGGCGCTGAACGAGGTTTTGGTTAAGAGGCTTAAGGGCTGAGGGCTGAGGGCTGAGGGCTGAGGGGAAGTGTATCTGTTCGGGTGTTGTTGATCATGGAGAGATCGATGTCCATTCGACCTATTGAATTTGATCGGGGCGTGTTGCGCATGCTCGATCAGCGCCTGCTGCCGAATCAGGAAGTGTGGCTGGAATATCGGGATTACCGGGAGGTGGCCGAGGCCATTCGAACCATGGTGGTGCGGGGCGCACCGGCCATCGGCGTGGCCGCGGCGCTGGGCGCGGCGCTGGGCGCGCTGCAGATGACGGCCGAGGACTTCGCCTCTTTCAGCGAAGAGTTCGAGGAGGTCTGTGCGGTTCTGGGCGCTACCCGCCCGACGGCGGTCAACCTGTTCTGGGCTCTGGATCGCATGCGGCGCATCGTCGCCGCCCATGGTGACGAACCGTTGGCGCAAATCCGCCAACGCCTGCTGGACGAAGCCCTTGCCATCGCCGCCGAAGACGAACAGATCAACCGGACCCTGGGCGCCTGGGGTGCGCCCCTGATAGCCGACGGCAGCCGGGTACTGACCCACTGCAACGCCGGCGCCCTGGCCACCGGCGGCTACGGCACGGCCCTGGGGGTGGTACGGGCGGCGGTGGAAGCGGGCAAGCAGATCATGGTGTATGCCGACGAAACCCGTCCGTTTCTGCAGGGATCACGACTGACCGCCTGGGAACTGCAGCGGGACGGCATTCCGGTGACCCTGATCTGCGACAACATGGCCGGCGCGCTCATGAGCCAGGGGCTGATCGACTGCGTGATCGTCGGTGCCGACCGCATTGCCGCCAACGGCGATGTGGCCAACAAGATCGGCACCTATACGGTGGCGGTGCTGGCCCGGGAACACAATCTGCCTTTCTATGTCGCCGCTCCCACCTCCACCATCGATCCGAACATCCCTCACGGCGGCCTGATCCCCATTGAGGAGCGGGAGACTCGGGAAGTGACCCATTGCGGGGACGTTGCTGTGGCTCCGGAAGGGGTAGCCGTGCGCAATCCGGCCTTTGACGTGACTCCGGCCCGGTTGGTGAGCGCCATCATCACCGAACGGGGAGTGGCGCGGGCCGACTATCCGGCAGCCCTGGCCGCCCTGCTGAAAAAGGAGCGCTGACGCCCATGCCTTTTGAGCTTCCCATGGCCCATCTGACCCGTGCCCTTCGTGAAGGGGAGGAAAAAGAGCTGGCAGCCCTGTTGCCGGCCTGCGGTTATCGGGAAGAAGAGAAAAGCGCTGCCAACCTGCTGTTGCTGGCGGAGCGGGGCCTGAATGAAAACCAGCTCGCCGAACTCGTCGGCAGGGCCCGCGCCAGCGCGGCACCGGACCAGGCCCTGAATGCCCTGGAACGTCTTTCCGGGGCACTTTCCACGGAGCAAATCGTCGAACTGCTGCGGGACGAGGCCGCATACACCACGCTGCTGACGGTTCTCGGCGCCTCCCGGTTTCTGGCTACCCTGCTGTTCCGCCACCGCATTCTGCTGGAGCAACTGTTTCTGCAGGGCGGCTACCTGCAGGCTCGAAGCGAAGCGCAGATGCTTGACGAGCTGCGCCGCAACATTCCCGACACGGCCGGCTTTGAAGAGCTGCAGCAAGGCCTGCGCTTCTTCAAGCAGCAGGAAATACTGCGCATCGCCACCCGGGATCTGACCGGCCTGGCCGATCTCGCCACCACCACCGCCGAACTTTCGGATCTGGCTTCGGCCACCCTGCAGCGAGCCTATGAAATCTGCCAGCAGCTGCTTCGGGACCGCTACGGCGCTCCCCTGCTCGGCACGGACAGCGATGCCCCGGGAACCGAAGCGGCCTTCGCGGTTCTGGGCATGGGCAAGTTCGGCGGCCAGGAACTCAACTTCTCTTCCGATATCGACCTTATCTTCTGCTACAGCTGTGAAAAGGGCGAAACCGCCGGCATTGCCGACGGCGATCGGGTGCGCAACCGCATTCCCCTGCGCCAGTACTTCGTCAAGCTGGCGGAGAAGATCAACCGGGCCATGCACGAAGTGACCGCCGACGGGTTTGTGTTTCGGGTCGACCTGCGCCTGCGCCCCGAAGGCCGTTCCGGAGAAATCGCCAGCTCCTGGCGCAGCACCGAAGCCTATTACGAATACTGGGGACAGAGCTGGGAGCGTTCGGCCATGCTCAAGGCCCGGCCGGTAGCGGGGGATCTTGAGTTCGGCAAGGCCCTGCTGCAGAGTCTGGAACCTTTCATCTACCGTCGTTATCTCGATTACACCATGATCGAAGATCTCAAGGTGATGAAACAGAAGATCGACCACAACCTGACCCGCGAACGGGAGGGCGAACTCAATCTCAAGCTGGGGCGGGGCGGGATTCGCGAAATCGAGTTTTTCGTTCAGGCCCTGCAGATCATTCACGCCGGCAAGAATCCGGCGTTACGGGAAAAAAATTCCCTGCGTGCTCTGGAGCTGTTGCGCCAGCACGGCCTTATCGACGCCGATACCGCCGCCCTGCTCGGCCAGGCTTACAGCTTTCTGCGCACCGTGGAACATCGCATTCAGGTGGTACAGGAACGTCAGACCCACAACCTGCCCGAGGACAGCCTGGAATTCGAGCAGTTGGGACGGCGTTGCGGCTTTGACGACCCGGAGGTTTTTCGCCGCCGATTGGAGGATTATCGGGGCGAGGTCTCGGCCATCTACCACGATCTGTTTTATACCAGTGAGGAAGAAGCGGAGGCGGTTCCGGCCCAGGTGGCCTACCTGTTTGACCCCGCGGCAGAAACGGAGGAGTTGCGGGAACTACTCAAATCCGCGGGCTTTGCCAATCCCGAAAGCGCCCTGGAAACCCTTTGCGCCCTGCGCGGCGGACCGTCCCGACATCCGCTTTCGCCCGCCGCACGCCGCCATTTTGACCGTCTGGCACCGCTGCTGATGGCGGAAATCCTGTCCCTGCCGGAGCCGGACCGGGCGTTTCGCAATCTGGAAAGGTTTCTCGGCGCCCTGCGGGCTCGAGCGACGTTTTTCGCCCTGCTGGCGGAAAACCGTCCCCTCATCGGGCTGCTCATTTCGCTGCTGGGCAGCAGCG
Source organism: Desulfuromonadales bacterium (assembly GCA_003561875.1). Taxonomy (GTDB): domain Bacteria; phylum Desulfobacterota; class Desulfuromonadia; order Desulfuromonadales; family Syntrophotaleaceae; genus SLLR01. The sequence continues at coordinate 7,733 of PWVL01000210.1, forward strand.
AGTTTCTGGCCAAAATTCTCATTCAGCACCCCGGCACCCTTGATTTTCTGGTAGCGGAACCGGAGGGCGGGCCGCAAATGGCCCGGGAAGTCCTCGAGGAGGATCTGGCCAAACACCTCGATCGTGCCGACGGCTACGAAGAGCAGCTTGATGCTCTGCGCCGCTTTCACCACGAAGAGTTGCTGCGACTGGCCCTCGGCGATTTGCGGGGCGATCTGCCCCTGAGCCGCAACGGCGCTCAGCTCTCCCTGCTGGCGGAGGTCTGTCTGCAACAAGCTACCGTCATGGCCCGTCATGAACTGCTGGAACGTTACGGTCTGCCCTGCTGCGGCGAAGTCGACGGCAACGGCCACGAAGCCGCCTTCGCCATTGTCGCCCTGGGAAAACTCGGCGGCGAAGAACTCAACTACCATTCGGACCTGGACATTATCTTCCTTTACGAAGATCAGGGCCGGACCCGCCCGGCGGCAATGTCCGACCCGAAGCGGTTCAAGGAGCGCAGCAACCAGGAATATTTTTCCCGGCTGGCTCAACGGATCATCTCGATTCTGAGCCTGGTAACCAGTGAAGGCCGCCTGTACGAAATCGACACCCGATTGCGCCCTTCGGGTTACCAGGGTCCCCTGGTGAGCAGCCTGCCGGCCTTTTGCGACTATCACGAGGATTCCGCCCAGCTCTGGGAACGGCAATCCCTGATCAAGGCCCGGGTGGTCGTGGGACCAGCCGATTTCGCCGCCGCCATCGACACCTCTGTGCAGCGGATCGTCTTTGAGCGCCCTCTTCCGGACAATCCGGGGAAAGAGATTCACCGGCTGCGGCAACGCATGGAGAGGTAACTGGCTCGTGAAGGGGACACCCACTACGACCTCAAAACCGGTCGTGGCGGGTTGGTGGACGTGGAATTTCTGGTGCAGTACCTGCAGCTTCTGCACGGCGCCGGGGACAGCCGGCTGCGCAGTTCCAACACCCTCGAAGCCCTCGAAGCCCTGCGCCTGGGCAACTGGCTCGATGACCAGGAAGCCCGCACCCTGAGCGACGGCTTCCGGTTTCTGCGGCAGCTGGAAAACAAGCTGCGACTGCTCCACGATCAATCCTTCAGTCAGTTGTCCAGGGATGCCGACTCCCTGGACGGCCTGGCGCAACGTCTGGAATATTCCGGACCACGGCCCGGAGCCCGGTTGCTGGCCGATTACCGGCACAGCACCGACGGCATTCGCCGCGTTTACGACCGCTATCTGGGCCGGAATGGATAAAGGGGTCCGTTCGTCACGGAGCGTTGCCCATGGCTTGTTGGGACAGAAAAGGGTTGTGATGATGGGATCAAAACCGTGCAAGACAAGTTTGAGGAGTGTATCGCTGCTGACGGCGCTGCTGCTGGTAGTGCTGTCGCCGATGGCGGGGCGGGCCGAAGGGATTCGGGCGGCGGTCTTTCCCGCCGGCCTCTATCCGGGGGATGTGGCGCGCATCGAAGTGACTGCGTCGGTGGAAATCACCGAGGGGTATCTTGACTGGCAGCAGCAACGCGTGCCCCTGGTGCGAATGGAGAATGGCCTTCCGGGGCTGCTGAGCGGCATTCCCCGGGACCTGCCGGCGGGTCGTCATGACGTCCTGCTGAAGCTTTTCCTGCAGGATGGCAGCCGACGGCTGCAAAACCTGGCCCTGGACGTCGGCGCAAAGGTCTTCCCCGAGCAGCACCTCACCCTGCCCCCGCAAATGGTTCGTCCCGACCCCGAAATTCTGCAGCGCCATTCCCGCGAGCGGGCCGAACTGGAGCGGGCTTTTGCCCGCGGGCGACAGCAAAGACTCTGGAGCGCCCCCTTTCAACGGCCGGTGCCGGGCAAAGTCCTGTCCCCTTTCGGTGTTCAGCGCATCCTCAACGGCGAACCCCGCAGCTATCACAGCGGCGTTGATCTGCGCGCCGCCCGGGGCGAGCCGATCGTTGCCGCCGGCGACGGGCAGGTGTTGCTGGTGGCCGATCACTATTTCGCCGGCAAGAGTGTCTACATCGATCACGGGATGGGAATCATCACCATGTATTTCCATCTCGACACTATCGCAGTGCAGGAAGGCGAGCAGGTCTCAAGCGGCCAGACCCTCGGCCTTGCCGGAGCCACCGGCCGAGCCACGGGCCCCCATCTGCACTGGGGAGCGCGGATACACCAGGTACGGGTCGATCCTCTGGCCCTGCTGCGGGTTCTGCCGACCGATCAGTCAAGGTAATTGCGCACATAGCGGCGGCTCAGATACAGGCCGGCCGCAGCGCAAAATACCGCCGAAAAGTAGGCTGTCATCAGGCCGATGGTGCTGCCGAGCCACCAGCCGAATCCGCCCCCTGCCGCGACTCCGAGCAAAACTACCAGGAATCTGACCACCGTCCGCCTCCGCCCTGTTCAGGGCTGTACCGAACCCGCCCTGAGTCCCCCGCCTTTACCATCCGCAGCCGAAGGCCGATTCAAAGCGCTGCCGGAACTCTTCAGCAGTAAAATGGTAGTTCTGCGTACCGTGGCTGGCGATCTTGATGGCGCCCATCAGAGAAGCAATCTGACCTGTCTTCGGCCAGTCGCAGCCCTGGGAGATACCGTAGATCAACCCCGCCCGGTAAGCGTCCCCGCAACCAGTGGGATCCTTGACGGCTTCGGCGGCCACGGCGGGAATATGAAATTCGTCGCCGTTGGTGTAGATAACCGAGCCCTTGCCACCGCGCGTAACAATCAGCGCCTGCAACCGGGAAGCGATCTCTTCCAGAGTCAAGGCGGTGCGTTCACGCAACAGCTGCCATTCGTAATCGTTGACCGTCAGCCAGGTTGCCCGGTCGATAAATTGCCGCAGCTCCTCACCACTGAACATGGGCAGGCCCTGGCCCGGGTCAAAAATAAAGGGAATTCCCGCCGCAGCGAACTGGGCGGCATGCTCTATCATGCCTTCGCGGCCGTCGGGTGAAACAATGCCCAGTCGCACCTCCGCCGCCGTTGCATCCAGCCTGTTGTGGTGGGCAAAACTCATGGCACCGGGGTGAAAGGCGGTGATCTGATTATCGTCAAGGTCGGTGGTGATGTAGGCCTGGGCGGTGAGAGATGCCTCGATCTCGGTGACGTAGCGGTCATCGATGCCGCAACGGGCGAGCCACTCCCGGTAGGGGCCGAAATCCCCGCCGACCGTGGCCACGGGCAGCGGATCGCCGCCGAGCAATTTGAGGCCGTAGGCGATGTTACCGGCGCAGCCGCCAAACTCCCGACGCATTTCGGGAACCAGAAAGCAGACGCTGAGAATATGTACCTGGTCGGGGAGAATGTGGTTCTTGAAGCGATCGCCAAAAACCATGATGTTGTCGTAGGCAAATGAGCCGCAGATCAGGGTACGCATGGGCAGAGGGTTCCTTTCCGCCCGGCCGTGCTAAGGAGCGCGGAGGGCGATGCGGTGGGATCAGGAAACGGAGCCCATTCTGCCCCAATTCGTCAGGGATGTACAGTCGGAACGGCCGTGCCAAGTCTGGAAGCGGCGACGGGCGACCGATATCCCGGCCGATGTCGTCATTACCCCGCCGACTAATGGATATAGTACCCTGAAACACGCCACACGCCGTCGCTTTCCAGCATGGGAGTTACCGTCTCCAGGGCTTCCGGCTGGTTTTCAAAGACCGTAGCAAAACGCACCACCACATAATGGCCTTCCGGAGCCCCCGGCAGGGATCGAGTGTATTGTGCGCCGAGAAGTTCCCGGCTGAGGGCGCGGCCAAAAGGCGGACGAAACTCCTCCAACTGCCCGATCCAGCCGGACTTGGGAACCAGGTTTTTGAAGAAATCCGCACTGACTTCCCAGCTTTCCGCATAAAGTCCCGAGTCAACAAGACGCAGATACTCCTTCGCTACGACTCCTGCCGCTTTTTCTTTTTCCTGGTCGGCGAGGGAAAAGGACGCGACGGCAAGACAGGTCGCCAGCACCACCATCATTTTCAAAACAGTTACTGGTTTCATCGAAAACCTCCGGGACGCAAGAAGAAAGTTGGAACCGAACAACCCCCGCCCGAAAAAGACGGGGGTCGCTGCGACGACTGCGGGGATTACAATAGTTTTTTTACCGCTTCCAGAGCAGCGGCATAATCAGGTTCGTCGGTCAGTTCACTGACCCGCTCAAAATAGACGATGTTGCCGGCCCGATTGATCACAATCACGGCCCGGGCGAGCAGCTTGATCTCCTTGATCAGCAGTCCGTAAGCCTCGCCGAAGCTGCGCTCCTGATAGTCGGAGAGGGTCTGCACCCGCTCGACGCCGGCCGCGCCGCACCAGCGTTTCTGGGCAAAGGGCAGATCGGCGCTGATGGTGTAGACCACCAGATCCTCGGACAATCCCACTACCTCTTCGTTGAAACGGCGCGCCATGGTGTCACAGACCGAGGTATCCAGGGAAGGAACCACCGTCAGCAATCGCACCCGGCCTTTGGAGTCCTGCAGTCGCACCGGCTTGAGTTCGTTGTCGAAAAGGGTAAAGTCGGGCGCCGGAGCACCTACGGCCAGTTCCGGTCCGATAAGGGTCAGGGGGGTACCGTGCATGGTGACGGCGTGACTGCGTTCTTTTGGCATAAGAGCCTCCTGGATGCTGAAATGCGCGACCCGGTCCCGTCAGACCTTCCGCGCCGGGGTTAATTCAGTCCTGCTGGTCGGATAGGGAATTCTACCTGCCCCAACGGACCTGTCAAGGCCCCTCACACACGCCTCAGCGACGACAGGCCGGGGCACAGGGTGAGGTGGGCCGTTCGGCCAGCGCGCTGCGGTACTCCTGCCAGAGATGGGATCGTCTTACCCCGCTGTCGATAATCTCCCAGGGAAAGACTTCGTCTCTCTGCCGCTCGCGATAGAGATAAAATGCGGCATCCACCTCCGCTCTGGCGCAAGCGGTCCGCAGGTTGTCTCCCGCGGCCAGCCAGGGCAGGATCCGCCCGCAGCGACGATCGCCCCGGGCCAGCAAAGCCTGCAGTTCCGCGGCGCGCAAGGATTCGGCAATCACTTCCGTATTGGGCAGGCGACCCACCGCCGCACGCAGACTGCGCAGCCGTTTTTTCAGTTCAGCCTGGGGTGTCATGGCTGCCCATTGCAGCGGCGTAAAGGGCTTGGGAACAAAGGGATTGACGGACAGGGTCAGGTGGCCGATACGGCCCCGCCGCCTACCCGCGTCCAGCCAGATCTGACGAATTTTTTTAGTCAACTGCAGCAGTTCCTCCAGATCCCGGCCGGTTTCGGTAGGCAGTCCGAGTAGAAAATACAATTTGAGGTTGGGAATGCCGCCTTCGGCCACCAGACGCACCGCCCGGAGGATTTCCTGTTCCTCAAACCCCTTGTTGATGACATCGCGCAACCGCTGACTGCCCGCTTCAGGGGCCAAAGCCACGGTACGGTGACCCGACTCCTTCAGGACGGCAATTTCGTTTGCGGTGAGAGAGTCGATGCGCAGACTGGCCACCGAGACCTGCCCCCCGGCCTGATGAATGGCATGCTGTAATTGGTCTATCTCACTGTGATCGGATACCGCGGCACTGACCAGACCGAGCCGCTGCCGGCAGCGGAGGCCGGCGGTAAACTGGGGAATCAGTGCGGCGGCGCTGCGTTCCCGCGGCGGCAGATAGATGAAGCCGGCGGCACAGAACCGGCAACCCCGACCACAGCCTCGGGAGATTTCCACCAGCGACAAGTCGCCGAATTCCGTCTCTTCGGTATGAATAAAACTTCGGCATTCAAAGTCGTCAAGACGCTCCAGCCATTGGCGACGCACCCGCCGGGGCGCTCCCTTTTGCGGCGTGACCGTCGCCAGACTTCCGTCCCCGGCATACTCGACCTGATAACGGGAAGGCACATAAATGCCGGGTAGACGGCACAGCTTGTCGTAGAGTTGCTGCCGGGGCAGAACGGGAGGCTGCAGGCAGTCGAGCAGGGCGGGGAGAATCACTTCGCCTTCACCCACAGCGAACAGGTCCATGATGTCGGCCAGAGGCTCGGGATTCAGAAAGGCACAGACCCCACCGCACAGCACCGGCGGATAGTCGTCACCACGCTGCGCCGCCCAGAAAGGAATGCGTCCCAACTCGAAGAGAGTGGGCAGATGCAGACAGTCGTTTTCAAAGGAGAGAGAAAAGGCGACCAGATCGAAATCGGTGAGAGGCCGGGCCGATTCCAGGGAAAAAAGCCCGAATCCGGATTTGCGATGTTCCTGCAGGTCGGCTTCATCGGGAAGAAAAAACCGCTCACAGAGGGCGTCAGGACGGCTGTTGATGGCCTGGTGAACCCATTGAAAACCCAGATTGCTCATGGCCTGGTGATATCTGTTGGGATAGATCAGTGCCACCCGCAACCGGCCGCCCCAGGGATGCGGGGGACTACCCTGCTCGGCCTCAAGGCGGCGGCGGGCATTTTCCAGCAATCGGCGTGACATAGAGCCTCCAGTATGGATCCGTCCAAGCCTCGGGGTGCTGCGGTCACAATCGGTTCCGGCAGGCAAGCCGGACAGGGGAAAAGAAAAGGGGACCGCGCAAAGCGATCCCCGGGGACGAGGGGGGGTCGTCACATCATCACAGCACCGGCCATCGGGCCGGCTGAAAAAGACACATCAACCTACGCCCGCCACCACGGGTCCTTGCCGGCGATCAAGCGGAGTCTTGTCGCCGCAGGTCGCGAACATCGGTCGATAACAGAGCAAAACACCGTCGCAGGAAGAGGCCTCTTGCGAAGCCCGGCCCTTTCGCAGGCCGCAGGAAGGTGTTCTCAGAGGCTCGTGGCGCCAATCAGCAGCCGCCTGGCGTTGATTCGTCACAATCCATCAATCGACCCGCTTGCGCAGGAAAGTGGGAATGTCGAACTCGCTCTCTTCACCGGCGGCAGAACGCGGCATTCTGGGAAGATCCTTCTGGCGCTCACGAATGAAGGTCGGCAGATCCCGATCGACCTTTTCCGGCGTCAGATTGATGCGGCTCTGAAACTCTTCAACGTTGCGGCGGCCCTTTTCGAAGGAGGCACCGAAACCGGTGGCAATAGCGGTGATCTTGATTTTGTCGCCCAGGTCCTCGTTGATGACCAGGCCGATGATGATGTTGGCGTCTTCGTGAACTTTTTCGTGAATGATGCTGCTGGCCTCGTCGAATTCCACCATGGTCATGCTGGAGGAACCGGAGATGTTGACCAGCAACCCCTTGGCGCCGGAGATGTCGATATCTTCCAACAGCGGGCTGCTGATCGCCTGCTGAGCCGCCTCACTGGCGCGGCGTTCTCCCTCGGCAACTCCAATACCCATCATGGCCATGCCCCTCTCACTCATGATGGACTTGACGTCGGCGAAGTCCACATTGATCAGGCCACTGGTGGTGATCAGGTCGGAAATGCCCTGTACCGCCTGCCGCAACACATCGTCCGAAGGGCGGAAAGCGTCAAGGATGCTGGTATTCTTGCCGGACAGGCCGAGAAGCCGGTCGTTGGGAATGACGATCAGGGAATCGACCACTTCCTTGAGACGGTCAATGCCGTATTGGGCCTTTTTGTGCCGCTGCTTGCCCTCCCGGGTGAAAGGTTTGGTCACCACTCCGACGGTCAGGGCACCCAATTCCTTGGCCACTTCGGCGATTACCGGTGCGGCACCGGTACCGGTGCCGCCGCCCAAACCGGCGGCGATGAAAACCATATCGGCCCCCTCCAGAATTTCCGCGAGGCGGGTCCGATCCTCCAGAGCCGCATCCCGACCGATCTCCGGGTTGGCGCCGGCCCCCAGGCCCTTGGTCAGTTTGGAACCGAGTTGCAGCTTCAAGGGCGCTTCACTGTTGCGGAGCGCCTGGGCGTCTGTATTGGCACAGACAAAATCCACTCCTTCGAGCTTGGAACGGATCATGGTGTTGACCGCGTTGCCACCGCCGCCACCAACGCCGATAACCTTGATCCGGGCCGACTGATCGATACTGTCGTCAAATTCAAACATAACTGCCTCCCCCTGTGCGCCGCCTCAGGTTTCTCCGTAACCTGGAACGACTGATGTGTTCTCCGTCTGCGACCGGTCCCGGCAGGAACCCGGCCCGCACCCCTTAAAAAAATTCGCCCAACCACTCGCGCATGCGTCGCACCACCTTCTCGAAAACATTTTCCTGCCCGACCATAAACCTGCGGGCCTTGATGTTGCGGGTGCCGTATTTAACCAGACCGACTCCGGTGGCGTAGACAGGCGAGTTGACCACATCCACCAGGCCGCCGATATCCTGGGGAACGCCCCGCCGAACAGGCAGGCCGAAAACCTGCTCGGCCATTTCTGGCATGCCCGCAAGAATCGCCGAGCCGCCGGTGATCACCACCCCGGAGGCCAGAAAATCGGCATAACCGCTGCGGACGATTTCCCGGTTGACCAGGGTAAAAATTTCTTCCACCCGGGGTTCGAGAATCTCGGCCAGCAACTGCCGCGACAGAACGCGCGGCTCACGTCCCCCCACGGAGGGCACTTCGATGCTCTGATCCTTGCCGACCATGGATGTCAGGCAGCAGCCGTGCTGGATCTTGATTTTTTCCGCTTCCGCCATGGGGGTCCGCAGACCGACGGCGATATCGTTGGTCAGATGGTTGCCGCCCAGGGACAGTACCGCCGTGTGCTTGATGGCGCCGTCCAGATAGACGGCAATGTCCGTGGTACCGCCACCGATGTCGATCATTGCCACCCCGAGTTCCTTTTCGTCGGCTGACAGCACGGCATCCGATGACGCCAGCTGTTCCAGAACGATATCGGCGACATTGACTCCGGCCCGGTTGCAGCTCTTGATGATATTCTGGGCGCTGGCCACGGCGCCGGTAACAATGTGGACCTTGGCCTCCAGGCGCACGCCGCTCATGCCGAGGGGTTCCTTGATGCCGTCCTGATCGTCGATGATGAATTCCTGGGGCAGGACATGAATCACTTCCCGATCCATGGGAATCGCCAGCGCCTTGGCCGCATCGATGACCCGGTTGATGTCTTCACGGGTTACTTCGCGATGCTTCACCGCAATCACACCCTGGGAGTTGAACCCCCGAATATGACCTCCGGCGATACCGGCAAAAACCGACTTGATCTCGCACCCGGCCATGAGTTCCGCTTCCTGCAGGGCCTTCTGAATCGATTCGACGGTACTCTCGATGTTGATCACCACGCCCTTGCGCAACCCCTTTGAAGGACTGGTGCCAATTCCGACAATATCGAGTCCCTCGTGGGTCAGGTTGCCGACAATGGCGCAGATTTTGGTGGTGCCGATATCGAGCCCGACAATCAGATTCTCCTTGTGATTGCTCATTGGTCTGTTCCCCTTTGGTAAACTAGTTTTCATCCGGAAACGGCTCTTTTCCATCGTGGCAGCGCCAATCCGCAACCTTGTTTGTGACTCGGACCATCCCTGGCCCTCGCCCCCGGGCAGCCAGGGTCTGTCCATTTCCTCTATTCTGTGGACTTGTGTAGCGTACTGTTGTACGCCTCCGCACACGTCCTTGATTTTCTCGCTACAGCAAAACTGCTCGTTCCCAACAGGAAAACCGCGCTGTATCCATCCGGAGTTTCCGGATGGATACAAACTAGCTCCGTCCCCGCACGGGGCGGCTGCCAAACTTGACGATAACCCGTTCGACGACGTTGAGATCAACGTAATCTATGGCCGCCAGTCGCGGCTGCAACTCCTGATAAACCCGCTCCAGGCGGTCGAGTTTGGTGCGGTAGCCGTTCTGGCCGAAACGGATGGGGACGCCGCCGCGATAGGTATAGAGGGTGATCCCCTGGTGAGCATCGACGCCCAGCTCCGAAACCTGATCCAGCCCGAAAATTCGCCGTTCCGCCAATTTCTGCAACAGTCCCAGGGCGCCCAGAAGCAACTCCCGGCCCTGTTCGGGGTGATCCAGCATCAACTGCCGGTCAATCCCGGAGATGAGAGGGTAATCGAGCCGGTCCCGGGCATCAAGCATTTTAAAGATTTCACCGTTATTATCAACGTAATACAGATAGCCCAGACGAACGATCGCCTGCGGCGTGCGCTCTTCGATACGAATTCTGACTTCATTGGGGAAAACCCGCTGCACCCGCGCGGCGGCCACCCAGGGGTTTTCACTGATCTTGCTGCCGATGAGATTCAGATCCAGGTCGAAGATCCGGGTTCCCGGCGCGATGTCCGACAGGGCTACGACTTCCTCCCGGCTGAGGCGCTGGTGATTCTCCACCTGCACCGCCGCCACCATGAAAAGCTCGGAGTCGCGCAACATTCGCGCCGCCTGTCCCGCCCCCAACAGCAGCGCCGCACTGCCGGCGACAACAGCAAGAGCCTGCAGAACGCGCCGGCCGAGGTATCGCCACGGCACCGGTCGCTTCTGCTTTCTGGGGCGGTTTCTCCGCACCGGGGTCGATTGTCTGTAACGACGCATGCCGACCTCTACTTGTTCAGGCCGCATCCGGCCAGAATCCGCTCCACCAGTTGATCAAAAGAAAGTCCTGCGGCGGCGGCGGCCTTGGGCAGCAGACTGGTTTCGGTCATGCCCGGAATAGTATTGACCTCCAGACAGTAGAACTTTCCGTCGCGAATCATAAAGTCGACCCGGGCGGCGCCGCTGCAGCCAAGAATCCGAAACACCGCCACGGCGGCCTGCTGGAGCGCATCGTAAAGGGGTTGCTCCAGGGGAGCGGGCAGCAGGTATTCGGTGCAGCCGGCCGTGTATTTGGCCTGGTAATCGTAAAAACCACCCTTGGGAACCACTTCAATCACCGGCAGCGCTTCTCCGTCGAGGACCGCTACGGTCACCTCCCGGCCGGCGATATATTCTTCCACGAGCACCCGATCGTCATGACCCAGTGCCGCGGTCAGCGCTTCCGGCAACTGTTCCGGCTCGTGCACCAGGCTGATGCCGATGGTCGATCCTTCACGCACCGGTTTTACCACCACCGGCAGCGGCGGACAGTCAACCGGTCGGCCCTGCTCGATATCGCTACGGGACAGTTCCGCAAAAGCCGGCGTCGGCAGGCGGTGATAGAGCAGCAGCTTCTTGGTCACCACCTTGTCCATGGCCATGCTGGAAGCCAGCACCCCGCTTCCCGTATAGGGCAGCTGCATGGTTTCCAGCAACCCCTGCACACAACCGTCTTCGCCGTAGCGGCCGTGCAGGGCAATAAACACCCGGGAACACTGCTGCCAGGTCAGGCGGCTCGGCAGTTCGCGGCCGGCGTCGATGGAAAAAGCCGAGTATCCGAGTCGCTTCAGGGAGTTCATGACGGCCTCGCCGGTTCGCAGGGAAACCTCCCGTTCCGCCGACAGGCCGCCGAGCAGCACCGCTATGGGTTTTTCCTGCACATTTTCGCCCCACATGGTCATCAAACCTCTCCCGCAATACGGACTTCGGGTTCCAGCGCGATACCACTCTGGCGGTACACCCGGTCCTGTATCTGCGCCATCAAATCAATTACGTCGGCGGCGCTGGCGCCTCCGTTGTTGACAATAAAGTTGCTGTGCCGCTCGGAGACCTGCGCCCCACCGACCACGGCACCGCGCAAACCGGCCCGATCAATAAGTTTCCAGGCCTGCTGCCCTGGCGGGTTCTTGAATACCGAACCGGCGTTGGGCCGACCAACCCCCTGGGACCTGCGCCGCAGCAGCAGCCGCTGGCGAATCTCTTCCTGCAGTCCTTCGGCATCGGCGGGCACCAGCTTGAGTTCCGCCGCCACCACCACCCGGTCGGCGGGCAGGCTGGTGGTGCGATAGGCAAAACGAACCTGCTCGGCAGTCCAGTGTTCCTCTCCATCGGCCCCGGCCAGCACCAGGGTGCGCACCAGTCTGCCGATATACTGAAAACCGGCGCCGGCGTTCATCACTACCGCACCGCCCAGGGTTCCGGGTATCCCCGCCATCTGCTCCAGACCCCCCAGGCCCCGGCGGCAGGATTCCCGAATCAGGGACATGAGCCGCACTCCGGCTTCGGCTCGAACCATGGGTGCAGCGGAAAAATCCAGCCGCGCCAGGCTGCTTAATTCGATAACCGCACCGCGTATGCCGCCATCGGCGACCAGCAGGTTGCTGCCCTTGCCGATCACCTGCCAGGGGATCTTTTCACGGCGCAACAACCCCAGCGCCAGGCGCAGGTCGTCGCGATCCGCAGGACACAGGAACAGGTCGGCGGGACCGCCGATACGCCAGGTGGTATGCCGGCTCATGGGCTCCCGGGTAAGAACCGGTCCGCGCAGGGCGGCCCGTATTTCCGTCAACAAGGCTTCAGTCACCGTGACGCTCCCGCAATTCCGCGATCAGACGTTCACCCACCTGCCAGACCGTCCCGGCGCCCAGGGTAATTACCAGATCTCCTTCCCGCACCTCCCGGCACAAATGTGCCAGAACGTCATCGGCAGAGCCCCGGAAATGCACGTCCTTGTGACCATGCCCGTGAATTTCATCGGCCAGCCGCGCGGCATCCACGCCGTCCACCGGGGCTTCGCCGGCGCCGTAGATGTCCATGATCACCAGGTGGTCGGCCTGGTAGAAGGCGGTCACAAACTCATCAAACAGGGCGGCGGTACGGCTGTGGCGATGGGGCTGGAAGACCGCCACCACCCGGCGCTTCCAACCGCTCCGGGCAGCCGCCAGGGTGACCCGGATCTCGGCGGGATGATGTCCGTAATCGTCCACCACCATAATCCCCCGCTCCTGATACTTGCACTGAAAACGACGCTGCACGCCGCAGAAATCCTGAAACGCTTCGGCGATGTCGGCAAAGGGAATCTGCAGCTCCCGAGCCACCGCCACCGCCGCCAGCGCATTGAGCACGTTGTGCTGACCGGGCATGCGGATGGAAAGGCGGCCAAGGGGTTCTCCCTGGTGGCATACGGTAAAGGAGCTGCGCTCTTCCCGGTAGACAATGTCCACGGCGGTGAAATCCGCCTGGTTGGCCAATCCGTAGGTGACGAAACGTTTCTTAACCTGCGGAATCAGGCTCTGCAGGTTGGGATCGTCGAGGCACAGGACCGCCAGGCCGAAAAAAGGCACCTTGTTGATGAATTCGCGGAAAGTTGCCTTGATCTCATGGATATCCCGATAAAAATCGAGATGATCGGCATCCACGTTGGTAACCACGGCAATGGTCGGCGAGAGCTTCATGAAAGAGCCGTCCGACTCGTCGGCCTCGGCGACCAGGAATTTGCCCTGCCCCAGCTTGGCGTTGGAGCCGATGGAGTCGAGGCGCCCGCCGATAACCACGGTGGGATCGATACCGCCATGGGACAGCACGGTGGCGACCATGCTGGTGGTGGTGGTCTTGCCGTGGGTCCCGGCTACCGCAACGCCGTATTTCATCCGCATCAGCTCCGCCAGCATTTCCGCCCGGGGAATCACCGGCACCAGCAGGCGGTGGGCTTCATGCACCTCGGGATTGTCCGGCCTGACAGCCGTCGACGTTACCACCACGTCGACTTCGCGCAGGTTGTCCGCGGCGTGACCGTAACGGATTTCGCCACCCAGATCGGCCAGCCGCCGGGTGATCTCGGTCTCGCGCAGATCGGATCCTGAGACCCGGTAGCCGAGATTAAGCAACACCTCGGCAATCCCGCTCATGCCGATGCCACCGATACCTACGAAATGAATTTTACGAATCCTGCCGTACATAAAATCAGCCTATTCCTGTTTCTGCGTCGACGGGGAGCAAGCCCCGACAAGACGGCGGCATTCTTCCAGAATACGTTCGGCGGCACCCCGCCGGGCCAGAGAGCGGGCCAGCCCCGCCATGGACAGCAGGCGCTCCCGATCCTGCAGCAGATCTCCCGCCAGGCGGGCCAGAATATCGCCGTTCAGCTCCTTTTGCGCCAGCATCAGAGCCGCTCCCCGCCGGCTCAGCATCAGCGCGTTGGCGGTCTGGTGATCCCCCGCCGCAAAGGGATAGGGGATCAGAATGGCCGGCCGGCCACAGGCGGTCAGTTCGGCAATGGTGGTGGCTCCCGCCCGGCAGATGACCAGTTGTGCCCGGGCATAGGCCGCCGCCATGTTGTGGATGAAGGGCACCACCTCGGCGTCGCCCCAGCCGGCCCGCCGGTAGGCCTGGGAGACCTCCCCAAGGTCGGCGCTGCCAGTCTGGTGATGAATCCGCAGACGGCCGCGCAGGGCCTCGAGCCGCGGCAGGGCTCCCATCATCGCCCGATTGATGGCCCGCGCTCCCCGACTGCCGCCGAATACCAGCAGGGTCGGGTCCGCATCCGGTAGCGGCGGACAGTCCTCCATGCCTTCGCGCAGGGGGTTTCCGGTTAACATCGTGCGTCCGCGGTTAAAGGCTCCGTCGGCCTCGCTGAAAGACAGAAACACCCGCTCCGCCCACCGCGCCAGCAGGCGATTGGTCAGGCCCGGCCAGGCATTCTGCTCATGAATGACACAGGGAATCCGTTTCAGGCGGGCGGCCAGCAGGGCCGGACCCGACGCGTATCCCCCCACGCCGAGAACCAGGTCCGGCTTGAATCTGTCGATAACGCCCAGGGACTGATGTATGCTGGCCGCCAGTTGCGGCAGCAACCGCAGTTTGCCCCACAGACCCTGCCCCACCAGACCGCGGATGGAAACCGTCTCCAGGGGCAGCCCCAGCTCCGGCAGCACCCGGGCCTCGATACCCCGTCGGGTCCCGACAAAAAGCACCCGGGAGTCGGGGTCGCCGGAGAGCAATTTATGCGCCAGAGCCACCGCCGGAAACAGGTGGCCGCCGGTGCCGCCTCCTGCAAACAGAATCTTCATGTGCCCCCCTTGCCGGCCTGGGCGGAAATATTCAACAGTATGGCGACAGACGCCAGGGTGAACAGCAGGCTGGTGCCGCCATAGGAGACGAAAGGCAGTGCCATCCCTTTGGTCGGCAGCAATCCCAGCACCACGGCGATATTCATGAAGGCTTCCATGCCGAGCAGAGTCGTAATGCCGAAGGCCAGATGCCGACCGAAATCGTCGGGAGCCTGGAGGGCGGTGCGAAAGCCGCGCAGCACCAGCAGCAGAAACATCGCGGTGACCACCAGGACACCGGCAAAGCCGAGCTCTTCCCCGACCACCGAAAAGATAAAATCCGTATGCGCCTCGGGCAGATAGAAAAGCTTCTGCTTACCCTCACCCAAACCGTTGCCGAGCCATCCCCCCCGACCAAAGGCGATCAGGCTCTGAATGATTTGAAAACCGGTATCGGTGGGATCCTGCCAGGGATCCAGAAAGGCCAGAATGCGTCGTCGCCGATAGGCCACATGCCAGACCGCGTAATAGACGAAGGGCATGGCCAGCAGCAGCAAACAGAAAAGGTGGCTGATGCGGGTGCCGGCGGCCAGCAGCATGAGACCGGCCACGATGGCCAGGGTGATGGCGCTGCCCAGATCCGGTTGCTTGAGCAACAGGGTCAACAGCAGCGCCAGCACGATCATGTAAGGCAGTATGCCGAGCTTGAAGCTTTTCACCTTGTCCTGTTTCCGTGCCAGGGAATGGGCCACATAGCAGACCATGGCCAGTTTCACCGCTTCGGCGGGCTGAAAGTTGAACCCGCCCAGTCGAATCCAGCGGCTGGCACCGTTGACCTCGACACCGATTCCGGGGACCAGCACCAGAATCAACGCCAGAGTGCCGCAGAGCAGGCCGGGCACCGCCAAACACCGCAGCCGCCGGTAGTCAACGTGCATCAGAACGGCCATCAGGGCGAAGCTGATCGCCGCAAATATCCCCTGTCGCTTGAGAAAGTAGAACCCGTCCTGGTAAACTCCCTGAGCCATCACCGAAGAAGAGGAATAAACCATCACCAGCCCGAAGCAGGTCAGGGTAACAGCCAGCACCAGAATGGCCTGATCGTAGTGACTGCGCCCCGTCATGTAGGTTCCTCCGCGGATTCCGGCAGCTGTTGCACGTAGTGGCTGAACAGCTCGCCACGCTCGCTGTAGGAGCGAAACATGTCGAAACTGGAACAGGCCGGGGACAGGAGCACCGCTCCGCCGGACGGCGTCAACTGCCGGGCCAGGCGGACCGCCTCCTTCAGAGTCGGGATCCGGTGAATCGCCGCCCGGCCGTGCAGAGCCCGGGACATGCGTTCGGCGGCCTCGCCGATCAGGATCAGATGGGCGACCCTGCCCTCAACCGCCTTTGCCAGGGGCGCGTAGTCGCCGCCCTTGTCCCGACCGCCGGCAATCAGGGTAACAGGGGCAGCCAGACCGTCCAGGCTTTTGACCACACTACCGACATTGGTGGCCTTGGAATCGTCGTACCAGGCCACGCCGTCCAGATCCCGAACCCGCACCATGCGATGCTCCAGACCGCCAAAGGCACACACCGCCGCCCAGGCGGTGGCCGGCGGACAGCCTTCCAGAAGCGGCGGAATCAGCGCCGCCATGACGTTTTCCCGATTGTGACCGCCGCACAGCCGCAGTTCCGCACCGTTAAAGCGCTGCTCCGTGTCCCGCCAGCGCCACACCAGGTCTTTCCCCTCCAGGCTCATGCCCTGCTCCAGAGGACGGCTGGAGGAAAACAGCACCTTGCGACAGACGCCGTCACCAACCAGCGACACAACCTGGGGATCATCGCCGTTAAGCACCGCCACGTCACTCTCTTTCATGTTGACGAAGAGGCGCTGCTTGGCGGCCAGGTAGGCGTTCATATCGGGATAGCGGTCGAGATGGTCCGGGCTGAGGTTCAGCAACAGGCCGTATCGAGGCCGAAAGTTCTCCACTGCTTCCAATTGGAAGGACGAGATTTCCGCAATCAGCCAGTCCCAGTGCTGTTCCACCGCCTCGATCAGAGGCGTTCCCAGGTTTCCGCCGACAAAGGTTTTTCGTCCCCAGGCCCGAAAAACCTCGCCCATAAGACAGGTGGTGGTCGATTTGCCGTTGGTTCCGGTAATCCCCACCAGGGGCGCCTTCAGTTCCCGAAAGGCGATCTCGATCTCACCAAGCACCGGCACTCCCCTTTGGCGGGCCGTCTCCAGGACCGGCAGGGTCAGGGTCACGCCGGGACTCACCACCACCAGATCGGCCGATGCGAACCACCGCGGGCTGTGGCCGCCAAAATCGAAGACCACGCCTTGTGCGGCAAGGGAAGCACAGTCGGGCAGTTGCGCAGTGGTGCGGCTGTCGGAGAGGATCACCCGCGCCCCGCGGCGGAGGAAAAAGTCCGCCAGGGACCGTCCGGATCGCCCGGCTCCCACCACCACCACCTGTTGTCCGCCATACCCTGCCATAGGGCTTTACCCCTTTGAAAAAAATTCCTGAAGCGTTCCCCTGCCCCGCTGTTCCGAATCAGCGGAGTTTCAGTGTCGACAAGGCCACCAGGGCCAGAATTATGCTGATGATCCAGAACCGGACGATGATTTTCGGTTCAGGCCAGCCCTTGAGTTCAAAATGGTGGTGCAGAGGCGCCATGCGAAAGATGCGGCGCCCGTAGATGCGAAATGATGAGACCTGAAAAATGACCGACAGGGCTTCGATCACAAAAATCCCGCCGACAATGACCAGCACGATCTCCTGCTTGGTGATGACGGCAATGGTACCCAGCTCGCCACCCAGGGAAAGACTGCCCACATCCCCCATGAAAACCTGGGCCGGATAGGTGTTGAACCACAGAAAGCCGAGTCCCGCACCGACCATGGCCCCGCACAGCACTGACAGCTCTCCGGCCCCCTGTACCGAACTGATCTGCAGATAGCTGGCGAGACGGGCGTTGCCGGCCAGATAAGCAAAGAGCAGATAGGTGCCGGAGGCGATAATGGTCGGCCCGATGGCCAGCCCGTCCAGCCCGTCCGTCAGATTGACGGCGTTGCTGGCGCCGACGATGACTAGCACCGCAAAAGGAATGTAGAAGATGCCCAGGTCCGGAGCGACATCCTTGAAGAAGGGTACCGCCAGCGTGGTCTGAAAGGCCGGATACAGAAAGAGGATGATGCCGGCACCGGCCGCCATCAGGGTCAGAAGCAGCATTTTTTCCCGGGCCGAAAGACCGTCGCTGCTGCGGTGCTGAATCTTCCGGTAATCGTCCATAAAACCGACCGCGCCAAACCCCACGGTGATCAGCAGGGTCACCCAGACATAGATGTTGCTCAGATCGGCCCACAGCAGGGTGGGCAGCACGATGGCCAGCAGAATCAGGGTTCCCCCCATGGTCGGCGTCCCTTCCTTTTTGAAATGGGACTCGGGCCCGACCTTGCGAATGGTCTGACCGATCTGCAGGCGGGAAAGTTTTTCGATGAGCCAGGGGCCGAAAATAAAAGAAATAACCAGCGCCGTGATGGTCGCGTAGATGGTGCGAAAGGTGATATAGCGGAAGATATAAAATACGGAATACTCGGTATGTAAAGGGTAGAGAAGATGATAGAGCATGCGAACCCTCTCCCGGGATCAGATCCTATGCCGCTTGGCGGCAAAATAAATCCTGCGTGTTGCAGGCTCCGGCGGCACAATGCCCTGCGGACGGCCGATTTGCGCTGCGGTCAGTGGCCCACCGCCCGTTGCGGTCGAATCGCCTTGAGGGCGCTGCAGACTTTTTCCATGGCCATGCCCCGCGACCCCTTGACCAGCACCCGGTCTTCGGGTCGCAGCAGCCGCTGCAGCCGCTCCACCAGTTGCTGATGATCGGTGTTGACGGTAATGCGGCTTCGATCCAGGCCGGCCTGCCGGGCGCCCGCCGCCGTCTCCGACGCCATGGTTCCAAGCAGCAGCAGTTCGTCCACGCAGCCGGCAGCCGAGCGGCCGATTTCCCGATGCAGATCTCCAGCCGCTTCTCCGAGTTCCAGCATATCTCCGAGAACGGCAATATTGCGTCCCTTGCCCGGCAGCTCGGCGAGGGTCGCCAGAGCGGCCTTGACTGCCTGGGGATTGGCGTTGTAACAGTCCTCCAGCAGCAGTACGCCGTCCTCCAGAGTGCTGACTTCCATCCGTCCGGTGCAGGGTCGAAAACGTTCCAGGCCGCGAACAATGGTCGTCCCGCCGACCTCCAGGGCCACAGCGGCGGCAGCCGCTGCCAGGGCATTGTGGACATTGAAACTCCCCCAGCACTGCAGACGCACCGGAAACCGCCCTTCGGGAAGCACCAGTTGAAAGCGGACTCCCTCCGGGCCTGATTCGATGGCTTCGCCGCGCACCGTCGCCTGTTCACCGCAGCCAAAAACCAGGCGGCGGGCACCGTTGGCCACCGGCAGCGCCAGCACCCGGCTGTCGTCGCCATTGATGACCGCGGTGCCGTCAGCGGGCAGAGCCGCAAAGAGTTCTCCCTTGGCCCGTGCCACGCCGTCCATACTGCGCAGAGTCTCGAGATGCGCTGCCCCGACATTGGTGATCACACCAACGTGCGGCTGGGCGATAAAGGCCAGCCGGGCAATCTCACCCAGGGCGCTCATGCCCATCTCCAGAACCGCCCAGCGGTGTTCGTCGCTCAAGGAAAACAGGGTCAGGGGCAGCCCTACCAGATTGTTGAAATTTCCGGGAGTCATGAGTCCGGGGCCGGTGAGGGAGAGAATGGCGCCCAGCATCTCCTTGGTCGTGGTCTTGCCTGCCGATCCGGTCACCGCCACCAGCGGCCCGGCAAAGGCGCGGCGCCGGGCCGCCGCCAGATCTCCGAGGGCTTTCAGAGTGTTGCCGACCCGAATCACCGGAACCGGAAAACCGGCGATCACTTCCTCGCTGAGGCAGGCGACGGCACCGTTGCGCACCGCCTGTAACAAAAAATCATGGCCATCAAAGTTCGGTCCCCGCAGCGGCACAAACAGGTCTCCGGGGCGGGTGGTGCGGCTGTCGGTAGAGACTCCGCCAATCCACAGCCCGACCTGGGCACGGGTCGCCGTGAGACTGCCGGCGGTTATCCGCACGATACTTTGAAGATCAAGTTCCACGGCGTCCCTCCCGTTCCCGCAGCGCCCGTCGCAACTCCTGACGGTCGTCGAAATGCAGCCACTTCTCGCCAATCTGCTGATAGTCTTCATGCCCCTTGCCGGCCACCAGCAGCAGGTCCCCCTCTTCCAGGAGGTTGACAGCGAAGTCGATGGCTTTTTGCCGGTTTTCCACCACCAGGTAGCCCCGTTCATGGCGGTGCCGGGCACGATCCGAAGGCAGAGGACCACGAAAGATTGTCTCCAGCCCCGGTCGAATTTCCGCGATAATGGACGCAGGATCTTCCGTTCGAGGATTGTCCGAGGTCACCACCACCAGGTTCGACATTTGCGCCGCCACTTTCCCCATTGCCGGCCGTTTGTTCCGATCCCGGTCGCCTCCACATCCGAACAGAGTGATGATGCGCTTCGGCTCCAGTCCCTGTACGGCTTTCAGGGCTTTTTCCAGGGCATCGGCGGTATGGGCGTAATCCACCAGAATCAGAGCCCCCAATTCGTTGTCCACCGGTTCGAGACGACCGGGAACCGGCGGCGCGGTCTGCAGCGCGGCGGCGACGCTCTGGACCGTCATTCCCAGGACCAGTCCCGCGGACGCCGCACAAAGCAGATTGCTGAGATTGAATTCGCCCCGCAGCGCGGAGCGCAGCTCCAGTTGCCCCGCAGGGCTGGTGATGAGGGCCTCAATACCCTCCAGAGACAGCCGGCTTTCCAGGGGCCGCACCAGAGCCGGCGGATTCAGTCCGCAACTCCAGGCGCCTGGTAGGCATCGGGCCAGTCGCATTCCGTAGGGATCATCAATGGCAATCACCGCTTTGTCCGGCCCGCGGCGGCCAAGACCGGTGAACAGACGGCTCTTGGCCAGAAAGTAGCTTTCTATGTCGCCGTGGTAATCGAGGTGTTCCGGAGTCAGGTTGGTAAACACCCCCAGATCAAAGGCGATACCGTCCACCCGGCGCTGCTCCAGGGCATGGGAAGACACCTCCATGATCAGTGCATCGGCCCCGGCGGCGCGAAAACGGGCCGCCAGAGCGGTCAGATCAAGGGATTCCGGCGTGGTGCGGGTCGATGCCAGGGCCTCTCCCGCAAACCGGTAGTTCACCGTGCCGATGACCGCCGGCCGCCGCCCCGCAGCCACCAGTAACGCCTCGACCAGGTAGCTGACCGTGGTCTTGCCATTGGTGCCGGTGATCCCCACCACCAGCATGTCGGCGGTAGGGTCGCCGTGGAACCAGGCGGAGGCATGCGCCAGGGCGCGGCGGGTGTCATCCACTTGAATGCCCGTCACCCCGGCCGGAAGCGGTTGTTCCACTTCGTACACGATGGCCCTGGCACCCCGTTCCAGGGCTTGATCGATATACCGGTGACCGTCCACGGCGGCGCCGCGCAAGGCAAAGAAAACACTGTCGGGAACAACCAGACGGGAATCGTAATGCAGGGCGGAGACGATCACGTTGGCAGGACCAACCACGGCACGGGGGGTCAGCTTTTGAACCAGTTCGGCAAGGGTCATGGGTTCGGCCATTTTCATGTCTATGCCCTGGAAAGTCAAAAAAAATTTCAGGTCGGGGGCGCCAGCCTGACCCATACTTCACTGCCAAAGCTGATGGACTCATGAGGGGCGGGATGCTGCTCTACCACCCGGCCGCTGCCCTTGAGGCGAATATTCAGCCTCGCCCGTTCCATGGTCTGGAGCACCTGACGGCTGCTCATGCCCAGGCAATCGGGCATGACGAGACCCTCGCCGGAGGGCCTGGGAGAACCGAACAGGGGCAGTTGCGGCTCCTCGAAGACAATCTCGGGAAGCGGCCTCTGCACCAAAGGTTCCGTGGGTGTAATCTGCAGGTGACGCACGGCCTGCTGGGCAATCCGGGAGAACACCGGCGCGGCTACCTGCCCACCGAAGGTGCGGCCCTCCGGCTCATCAATCACCACCAGGATGACCAGTTTCGGATCTTCCGCAGGCAGAAAACCGACAAAGGAAGCCAGCCGCTTGTCCGCCGAGTAGCCGCCGGTCACCGGGTCGGCTTTCTGCGCCGTCCCCGTCTTGCCCGCCACGGTAAAACCGGGAACCCGTGCCAGAGCGCCGCCGCTGTCTTCATCCACCACCCGCACCATCATATCCCGAACCTGATGGGCCACGGACTCGGAAATGACCCGACGCACCGTTCGCGGCTGGCGTTGTTCGACCAGATTGCCCTGGTTGTCAATGACCTTTTCCACCAGGTCGGCTGCCATCAGCAGCCCGCCGTTGGCGATGGCCCCGGTAGCCCGTGCCAGTTGCAGGGCGGTGACCGAGATCCCCTGACCAAAGGAGATCGCCGCCAGATCGGCTTCAAACCAGCGCTCGGGGGGGCGCATGAGACCGCTCGCCTCGCCGGGAAAGTCGATGCCGCTGCGAACCCCGAAACCAAACCGGCTCAGGTAATCGTGATAGCGTTCCCGCTCCAACATCTTGCCGATCTTGGCCGAACCGATATTGGAACTGACCCGCACAATATCGGCGACAGTCAGATCCTGGTGCCGGCGAATGTCGCGTATGGTCCGCCCCCCGACCCGGTAGATGCCGTTTTCGCAGTAAATGACCTTGCCGGGTGTCACCAGGCCCTCATTGAGGGCAGCCGCCACCAGAAAAGGCTTCATCGTCGAACCCGGCTCAAAGGCGTCGCACAGGGCCCGGTTGCGCCAGTGACTCGGCCGGCTGCGCTGAAATGCGTTGGGGTTGTAGTCGGGCTGGCCGGCCATGGCCAGCACCCGGCCCGTTGCCGGATCCATTACCACCACGGTACCAGCCAGTGCCCGGGCCTCCCGCACCCCGGCGGCCAATTCCTTTTCGGCGATATGCTGCAGATTCTTGTCCAAGGTAAGCCACAGGCTGTGACCCGGCTTTCCGCCCCGCAGAGAAGCGTCCCGATCCCCCAGATCCAGACTTTCGCCCCTGCCGTCCCGCTCCATGACCAGAAAGCCCTGCTCGCCCTGCATCAACCCGTCGTACTGGAGTTCCAGCCCCTCGAGGCCCCTGGGATCCAGTCCGGTAAACCCGAGCACCTGGCCCGCAAGATGAAAATTGGGGTAATAGCGCCGGTGCTCCCTGATAAAACCTATCCCCCGTAAGTTGAGGGCCCGCAGGCTTTCACTTTCCCGCGGCGTGATCTGCCGCTTGACCCACATGAAGCGCCGTTCCCGGTTGAGACCTGCCAGCAGATCCTGTGACTGAAGCGACAGGACCCGGGCCAGAGCCTGGGCGGTGCCAACCGGATCGTCAATGTGGTGCGGTTCGGCATAGACTGAATCCACCGCGGTGCTCAGGGCCAGTTCCCGGCCGTTGCGGTCATAGATGGTGCCACGCTGGCTGGGAAGCCGGATGATGCGCTGATACTGACGCTGGGCCCGCTGGGCGAACAATTCGTGGTCAAGCACCTGCAGGCTCAAGGCCCGATAACCGATCAGCGCAAAGGCCAGAATGAAGCCGACTGCGACGATTCGAATCCGCAGGTTATGCCAGCGTCGGGAAGAACTCATTGACGGATATAGACTATCTGTTCAGGGGTTGGATGGCGTATCCCGAGCTTTTTGCGGGCCACCTCTTCAATCCGTCCGGGCTGCCGCAGACTGGCGGCCTCGAGACGCAGGGAGCGTACTTCCCGCTGTGCCTCCCGCAGTCGGGATTCGATGCTGGAAATGTCGTATTGCAGACCGATGAGCTGCAGACGCGACCAGACAAAGAACAGGGAAACCGCCAGCAGAATGGCCAGAAACACAAAAATCCGCACCAGTCTCGTGGACGGAAGCGGAACCAGGCTGATTTTGGGAATTGGTCGTACGACGGTATGTGCCACGGCAGCCCTCCTCGTGCAACGATCAAATCAAAAATCAAATCCCCGAACCGGGATCGAAAACCCGCTCCAGGTGTGCGGCAGAAATTAACCCCGGCAGCGCCTGACGGCCCGCAACACCGCACTGCGGGAGCGGGGATTGGCTACGACCTCCGCGGTGCCGGCGCGAATTCCCCGACGGGTCAGCACTTCGACCCGGGGGCGGTGATCGCAGACACAGCGTGGCAGTCTGGGGGGACAGATGCAGCCTTGAGACTGATCCCGAAAAAAGTGTTTCACCAGCCGGTCCTCCAGAGAGTGGAAGCTGATTACCGCCAGCCGCCCGCCCGGGCGAAGGCAGTCAACGGCCTCCTCCAGGCCTCGGGCCACATGATCCAGTTCGCCGTTGACCTCGATGCGCAACGCCTGAAAAACCCGAGTAGCCGGATGGATACGCACCGGACCCCGGCTTCCGGGAACGCAATCCCGAACCAGTTCGGCAAGCTGCACGGTACTCGTCAGGGGCTTCGCGTCCCGTGTATCGGCAATCCGTCGGGCGATCCTCCGCGCGTAACGCTCCTCGCCGTAGTCGCGGAATATGCGGATCAGGTCCTCGACGGCGTAGCCCGCCAGAATATCCGCCGCCGTCGAGCCTCCGCTGCGGTCCATGCGCATATCCAGGGGCGCGTCAACCAAAAAGGAAAAGCCTCGATGACCTGCATCCAGATGGTAGGAAGACACACCAAGATCCAGCAGCATTCCGTCCATTCCGTCCAGGTCGAGTTCCTCAAGAACTCGGGCCACTTCACTGAAGTTGCGATGACACAGGATAACGCGATCCCGGTAAGGGGCGAGAGTTCGGGAGGCAGCCTCCAGCGCGTCCTGGTCCCGATCCAGCCCGAGCAGCCGCCCGTTCGGGGAAGTGGCATCCAGAATCAGCCGGGCGTGACCACCTCCTCCCAGAGTGCCGTCGACGAAAAATTCTCCGGGTCGGGGCTGCAGACATTCCAGAACTTCAACGGGCAGCACCGGGGCGTGTTGAAAAGCGGGAACCTCCTCCATCCTAGAATCCCAGATCGCAAAGGGTCTGAGGGTCCTCGTTGACCAGTGTCTCGGCGGCCCGCATCATCTCCTCGTGCATGCTGCGGTTCCAGATCTGGATTTTATTAAAAGAACCGACCACGACGATTTCCCGCACTTCTTCGAGGCCGGCGTACTCGCGCAGGGGCTTGCTCAACTGAATTCGGCCCTGCTTGTCGAAAGCGCAGGCGATGGCCGGAGTGAGCAGGGACAGATTGATCGCTTCACGCATGGGCCCGGGAGGCATTTTGTTGACGTTATCGACGATCCTCCGCCATTCGGGCACGGGGTAGGCCACCAGACCGCCCTTGTGCTGGGTCACCACCAGTTGTTCCTCCTGGTAGTTTTCGGCCAGCACCTCACGGAATCGGGCCGGAATACTGGCACGCCCTTTGATGTCGATGGCGTTGTTGTGTACACCCTGAAAGATCATTCCCACCCCGTTGTGGCATATTTTGACACTTTTACCCACTTATTGGCCAAACTATATCGAGCACCCAGAGCACTGTCAACTGATTTTTGTGATCTTTTAAGATGTTAGCCGAAGAGATTTGGAAGACTTCCGAACAGGTCTTCGGGCATCGGCCGGCGCAACCCAAAAGTAAAGCGCAGTGGAGGCCTGAACGGAACTCAAAGACGTTTACCAAACAGGGAGGTCAACAGGGGAATACGCGGTCGGAGCGAAGTGTCTCGGTTGATCAAAAATGGAACCCGGCTTTCCGTGTCGCAGCAGGGTGATTGTCAGGGCGTGTTGGTCCGGGGAATTTCGGGAAGTTTCAGCTCAATGGAGAGAATGCGGTGATTGACCACTCGGCGTACGGTGAACAGGGCGCCCCGGGCCTCGCAGGTTTCGCCACGGGCCGGTATGGTCCCGAGGCAATGCAGCAGAAACCCGGCCAGGGTGGTGGCGTGTTCTTCGGCGAGCTGCAAGCCGAACTGCTGGTTGACATCCCGCAGGGAGGCGCTGCCATCGAGGAGATAACGACCGGCTCCCAGCTCTCGGAACCAGGCCGGTTCCGCATCGTACTCGTCCTGTATATCGCCGACGATCTCCTCAACGATATCCTCCAGGGTAACGATTCCCGCGACCCCGCCGTATTCGTCGACCACCATGGCCAAGTGAATACATTGCTGGCGCAGAGCCTGCAGCAGACCGCTGATCCGCTGAGATTCGGGAACAAAGTAAGGCGGCCGGGCCTGTTCCCGCAGGGAAAACTCCCCTCGCCGATGCACGTAGTTGAGAATATCCTTGCTGTGGACAACTCCCACAACCTGATCCAGGTTCTGGTCGTAAACCGGAAACCGCGAATGGCGGGCCTGCTGGGCGATGCGCAGCACCTCGTCAAAGGGTGTGGAGACCTCCATGCCGACCACCTCGGTGCGGGGGATCATGATGTCCCGGGCGCGAAGCTCGGACAGTTCAAAAACACCGTGCAGCATGCGTCGCTTGTCCTGGGCAACCACCCCTGTCTGTTCACCGACGGCGATCATGGTGCGAATCTGGTCTTCGGAAACGACCTGGTGTTCCTCAACGGCGCCGAACCGGTTCAGCAGCCGGCTCAGAACGGTGACCAGCCAGACCACCGGAGCCAACAACAGCATAAACAGCTTGATCGGCCGCGCGACCCAGAAGGAAACCCTTTCGGGATTGCGTGCGGCGTACGTTTTGGGGCAGACTTCGGCAAAAACCAGAATGATCGGGGTCAGGATCAGAATGGTCAGCAGTTCGCCGAGATCGCCGTAAAAGCGCACAAAAAAGGTTGTGGCAAAGACCGAGGCGGCAATATTCACCAGGTTGTTGCCTACCAGGATGGCGCCGAGCAGCTGATCCGGCTGTCGCCGAATGGCCTTGAGCCGCCGGGCGCCGGGACGGCCTTTGGCTACCAGGTATTGAATGCGCAGGGTATCAAGACTCAGCAGCGCCGTCTCGGAACCGGAAAAAAATCCGGATAGCAGAATCAGACCTGCCAGAACCATCAGATAAAAATACGGACTCTCCACAGCGAGGACTCCTCAAGGGAAAATGGGGGCCACCGCACACATCACCCTGGCCCCTCTTGACAAACCTGGGCCACGACGAAGGTTGAGTCCCTGTCAACACCCTCCCAACTGGTCATCGGGAGTTTACTTGAAAGAAGCCGCAATGACAATGTTTTCCACGCCTTCGCCCCGGCCACTTTGCAGAACCCGCCCGCTGTGTTATAAGGCGTGACATTATCTGGAGACTTCTTTCAAGGACAGCAGCCATGGACCAGAATCAGGCGGCCCGCCGCCACGGGGAACTCTGCGCGGCCCTGCACCGACACAACGCCCTGTACCACATTCACGACCGCCCCGAGATCAGCGATGCCGATTATGACCGGCTGTTTCTGGAACTTCTGCAGCTGGAAAAAGCCTGGCCCGAACTGGCGACGCCGTCTTCTCCTTCCCGCCGTATCGGGGCGCCGCCCCTCAGGGAGTTCGCTTCCATACCTCACAGCCTTCCCATGCTGTCTCTGGAAAATGCCATTACCGAAAAGGATTTGCGGGATTTCGACGAACGCATCAAACGATTTCTGGCGATTGACGACGACATCACCTACGCCTGTGAACCGAAAATGGACGGGGTCGCCGTGGAGTTGGTCTATCGGGACGGGCTACTGCAGGTCGGCTCGACCCGGGGCGACGGCAGCCGGGGGGAGGACATCACCGAAAACCTGCGCACTCTGGCCTCGGTTCCCCTTCGACTGGCAGCCGACGCGCCGCCCCTGCTGGAGGTCCGTGGCGAGGTCTACATGGAACTGACGGCTTTTCAGAAACTCAACGAGGAACGTCAGGAAGAAGGCCTGTCCTGCTTCGCCAATCCCCGCAACGCCGCTGCCGGCAGCCTGCGGCAGCTGGATTCGTCCATCACCGCCCGACGTCCCCTGCAAATCTTCTGCTACGGCATCGGACTTATGGAGGGGACCGTGCCATCCGGCCACCGTCAGTTGCTGGAACAACTGCGGCACTGGGGGCTGCGAGTCAATCTGGAAGAAACCCGCAGGGCCCGCAACATCGAAGAAGTGCTGGTGTTTTTCGAACAGCTGGGCGCCCGCCGGGAACGGCTTCCCTATGAAATCGACGGCATGGTGATCAAGGTCGACAGTCTGGCCCTGCAACGGGAACTGGGGGATAAAACCCGTACGCCGCGCTGGGCCGTCGCCTGCAAGTTTCCCCCCCGTCAAGCCACCACTCTCATCGAAGACATTCTGCTGCAGGTCGGTCGTACCGGGGCCATCACTCCCGTGGCGCAGCTGCGTCCGGTGGAGATCAGTGGCGTCACCGTGTCCCGGGCCAGCCTGCACAACTGGGACGAAATCGACCGGCTCGACGTACGCATCGGCGACACGGTGGTCGTTGAGCGGGCCGGGGATGTGATTCCCGACCTGGTGCGGGTGGTCGTGGAACAACGCAACGGCACGGAGCGGGTCGTGCCCCTGCCCGAGCGTTGTCCGGTGTGCGCCGGTCCGGTCAGCCGCCTGCCGGAGGAAGTCGTGCCCCGCTGCCAGAACAACTCCTGCCCCGCCCGCCTTCGCGAAGGACTCAAGCATTTCGTCTCGCGCCGGGCCATGGATATTGAAGGGTTGGGCGAGAAAACCCTCGACCAGCTTCTCGAAAAGGGGCTGATAAGCAACTTTTCCGACCTCTACCGGCTGACCCGCGAGCAGCTGCTCGGCTGTGATCGGCTGGCAGAAAAATCCACCGACAAACTGCTGGCCGCCATCGCCGCCAGCAGAGAGCGACCTCTGGCCCGATTTCTGTACGCCCTGGGTATTCGTCACGTGGGCGAGCATCTCGCCAAGGTGCTGGCCGCCCAGTTCGGCACCCTGGAAAATCTGGCCGAAGCCGACCACGACCAGCTGCTGGGTCTGCACGAAATCGGTCCCCAGGTCGCCACCAGTGTGCGGGATTTTTTTTCCAACCAGGCCAATCGAAAGCTGCTGCGGGAACTGCGGGAGGTGGGCGTCCACCCCAAGTCGGAGCAAAGGCGCAGCGGCGGACCGCTGACCGGAACCACCTTTGTTTTTACCGGAACCCTGGAACTGTTTTCCCGCAAGGAAGCCCAGCAGCGAGTTGAACGGCTCGGAGGCCGCGTCTCCGGCTCGGTGAGCAGAAAGACCGACTATCTGGTGGCCGGTGCCGAGGCCGGCAGCAAACTGGAACGGGCTCGGCAACTGGGGGTCGCGGTACTCACCGAAACGGAGTTTCAGCAGCTCCTGGAAAGGATCGACACCCATGGACAGAACCAGGGTTAGAGTGGTGGTGCGCGGCCGGGTGCAGGGGGTGGGGTTTCGCTATTTCACCCAGTGCACCGCACGGGCGCTGAATCTCGCGGGCTGGGTGCGCAATCGCGCCGACGGAACGGTCGAGGCGGAACTGGAAGGCAGCGCCGGAGCCGTCGAAGCCGCACTGGACAGCTTGCGCCTTGGACCGGCCGGTGCCGAGGTGAAGGACATGAAGATCGAAAAACAGCCCTGCTCCAAGAATTGTCAGGCCTTCGAGGTAAGGGTCTAAGTTAAAAACATGACGCGGCGAAAACCATCAAACAAAGAACACCTCGGACTTGGGGCATCCTCCTCATTCCTCTTCATCCTGCAGGGCCAGCGCCTCTCGGTAGACGTCGCTCCCTGAAAGCCCGTAATCCCTGGCAAGCTTGCGAGCAATCTTGCTCAGGGGCAGATCCGTCTCCTGCCGCCAGCGCTTCAGAGCCTCTCTGACCGATTCCTCCGGCGCGGTCGCTTCCGGCGGGCCGATGAGCAACACGATCTCGCCTCGTACCTTGCCGGCAAAATGAACACAGGCTTCGGCCGCACTGCCGCGAAACAATTCTTCGTGAACCTTGGTCAGTTCCCGCACTACAGCCACCGGGCGCTCCTCGCCGAGCTCCATCCGAACATCCTGCAGAGCCGCCGCCAACCGGTGGGGAGCCTCGTAAAAGACCAGGGTACGCATTTCGTTCCGCAAGGACCGCAGCAGTTGACGGCGGGCATGAGTTCTGGCGGGCAGGAACCCCTCAAAAGCGAAGCGCTTCGTGGGCAAGCCTGCCATGGACAGGGCCGCAATCAGAGCCGAGGGGCCGGGGATGGCGCTGACCGGAATACCGATCTCATGGCAACGCTGCACCAGCAGACACCCGGGATCGGAGATGGCCGGCGTGCCGGCATCGGAAATCAAGGCCACGTTTTTGCCTCCCAGCAAAGCTTGAACGAGCTGCTCACCTTTGGCCGCCTCGTTGTGCTGGAAATAACTGGTCAGGGGGGTGCCGATGCCATAATGGTTGAACAATTTGCGACTGTGGCGGGTATCCTCGGCGGCGACCAGATCGACCTGCTGCAAAATACGCAGGGCGCGCTGACTGATATCCTCCAGATTACCGATGGGCGTCGCCACCAGATAGAGAGTGCCGCAGCCGCTGCTGTCTCTTGACTCACTCATGACCTGTCAGGCTCTCAAGATCCCGCAGCCACAGAGCGGCGCAGGCGTCGCTCGGCATCCGCCAGTCGCCGCGGGGCGACAGCACCACGCTGCCGACCTTGGGACCGTCGGGCATGCAGGAGCGCTTGAACTGCTGGGAAAAGAAGCGCCGGTAAAAGACCTGCAGCCAGCGGGCAATGGTCGGCTCGTCAAAGCGGTCGGCAAACACCTGACTTGCCAGGTACAGGATCTTGCGCGGCCGGTACTGAAGGCGGACGCAGTGATAAAGAAAGAAATCGTGCAGCAGATAGGGACCGACCTTGTCTTCGGTGCGTTGTTTGATTTCGCCGTTGGCGTGGGGCGGAAGCAGTTCCGGGGAGACGGGAGTGGCACAGACATCGCGGAGGATACGGCCGACCTCGGGGGCGAACTCCGCCTCGGCGCACCAGGCCACCAGATACTGCACCAGGGTCTTGGGCACGCCACCGTTGACACCGTACATGGACATATGATCGCCGTTGTAGGTGCACCAGCCCAGGGCCAGTTCGGAAAGATCGCCGGTGCCGATGAGAAGTCCGCCGACCTGGTTGGCGATATTCATCAGTAACTGTGTCCGCTCCCGGGCCTGGGCATTTTCGTAGGTGATGTCGTGAAGCGACTCGTCGTGGCCGAGGTCGGCAAAGTGCTGGCGCACTGCCGCGTCGATAGAAATCACCCGCAGCGTGACCCCCAGCAGTTCCGCCAGACGTTCGGCGTTTCCCCGAGTGCGGCCGGTGGTACCGAAACCGGGCATGTTTATCGCCTCGATTCCGGTCCGGTCGTATCCCAGTTTGTCAAAGGCCTTGACCGTCACCAACAACGCCAGGGTTGAATCGAGACCGCCGGAAATTCCGATCACCGCCCGTTCACAACGGACGTGGCGAAGCCTTTTGGCCAGTCCGGTGGTCTGAATCTCGAAAATCTCCCGGCACCGCTCGGCGCGCTCCTCGGGGGCCGACGGCACAAAGGGGGTCGCCGGAATCGGCCGGCACAAGGAGGCGACCCGGACTTCGGGCAGGGGAAAGTCGATGATTCGAAAAGCTCCACTCCCTCGGGAGGCGGCAAAACTGCTGTTGCGGCGCCGTTCGTTGATCAATCGTTCGATATCGATATCGGCAAGGGCAATCTGACTCTCAAAGCGAAAACGCCCGGTTTCGGCCAACACCATGCCGTTCTCGGCAATCAGCGAGTGCCCGGAAAAAACCAGATCGGTGCTCGACTCCCCGGGTCCGGCCGAAGCATAGACATAGGCGGCGAGACAGCGGGCGGACTGGGAAGCGACCAGGTCACGGCGATAAGCTTCCTTGCCCAGCAGTTCCGGGCTGGCTGACAAGTTGAGCAGCAGAGTTGCGCCGGCCACCGCCATCGCGCCGCTGGGGGGATTGGCCACCCAGCCGTCTTCGCAGATTTCCACTCCGACCACGCATTCGGGCATTCCCGTCGCGCGAAACAGCAGATCGGGTCCGAAGGGGATGATGCGCCCGTCCCATTCCACATGGTCGTCGTCGCGGTCCGCGGCGGCGGAAAACCAGCGCTCTTCATAAAACTCCTGGGTATTGGGAAGAAAGGTTTTAGGCACCAGCCCGAGAATTTTCCCGCAGGAGATAAAGGCCGCGCAGTTGAACAGCTTCCCCCCCCGGGCAACCGGGACCCCGACCACCAGGGTCAGCTGTTTTTCGGCGCTGAAACGGGCCAGATCAATAACCGCCCGCCGCGCCTCCTCAATAAGCAGCGTCTGGAAAAAAAGATCGCCGCAACTGTAGGCGGTGACACAGAGTTCGGGCAGCACAAAAAATCGGCAATCCGTGGTCTCATCGACTGCTCGCCGAATCTGCTCGCAGTTGAAGACGATGTCCGCTACCCGATGTTCGGGGCTCACCACCCCGATCCGCACCATTCCGTGATCGGACAAACCGGTTTTCATGTTGCCGCCCTCACTTCCTGTCAGCCTTCCGCTACACCGAAGGCATCGGCGATATGATCGATGTGCGCCTGGTCACCCTGGACACGCACGGCCAGCACGTCAAAACGGGGCTGCAGGTTCTGCCAACCCCGATCCTTAAGATACCAGTTGGCGGCACGCACGATCTGCCTCTGCTTGACGGCTCCGACGGCCTCCTGGGGAGTCCCGTAAGCACAACCCCGGCGGGTTTTGACTTCGGCAAAAACCAGGGTAGCGCCCTTGCGGGCGACGATGTCGATTTCGCCCACCGGCGTACGCAGGTTGCGGACCAGAATTTTCATTCCGCAGCGACGCAGAAAACGGGCCGCCTGCTCTTCACCCCAGCTTCCCAGGGATTGTCGCTGTTCGGTCACCGGTCCCTCCCCAAGGGCCGCCTTCATGCCACCTCGTGACCGGAAGGCCTCGTCGGTGGAGCCATCTTCCCCGGGCTGTTCCCCTGGCGGCGCAAAAAATCGATAGCACCTTATACCTTCCGGCGGAAAACAGTGTCAAATAATTTCCCGAATCTAACCCTCTGAACCTTTTTGGCTCGTTCCAAGCGTCTTTGAAGCGAATAAGGGTTGAACAATAAAGAGCTTATGGCCATCCTTGCCGGCATGATCGCCAAGAGGCGATGTCCCTTTACACCATGCTCTGCTTGAAACGAGAAACGTAGATAAGCGACAAGGCCATTCTCGGCCTTGGCACGAACATGACCGGACAGGTGAACCCACCGCCTGGGACCTGTTTCTCATGGAGCACATCACCCGCCGTCAACGCTGGCTGACCAGTTGGCTGCGGTTACGGACTCTCAATCTGCGCACCTCCCGCTGCTGCCCCAACGCCCGCAGTCATCCAATGTTCCGTCGCGCTTACCGCCGGCGCCGGAATGCGCCGCCACTCGGTGGAGTAGGTAGTGAAGATGCTGAAACGGGGCTTCCACGGCTGTTCTCTCGTCACGGTACTGTTCGTAGACGGGGCCTTTGCCGCAGAGGGAGAGCGGTTGCTGCGGATCTGCCATGCGATGCAGGGACGCGGCTGGAATAAACATCTGCAATGGGCCTGCTGCCTGCGGGCCGACCAGGCACGACCAGCGTTGCTGCGGGAAGCGGGAATACGTATCTTCGCCAATACCATGTTCGGATTGCCCGGCGCAACCGCCACCGATATGGACAACCGCCTGAGCTTCATTCGCGCCGCGTGACCCGAGGTTCTGTTGGCCACGGCCATGATACCGCTTCTGGGTAGGGAGCTGTACCGGAACCTGAGTCCCGAACTCGAGAGCCGCTTGGCACGGGGCGATCTACACTATTTTTGCGGCGCTCTCGAGGGTTTTCATCCCACCACCATGTGCGACACCCCGTGGGGGCAAAAATATCGGCAGGTGCAGAAATATTCCGCCGACCCCCTGCTCTGGCACCGGCTGCCGCGGGGTACCGGTGACGAGTCTTCGGTGCATGGGCAATTCTGAGAAAAAACCGGCGCCGTTTTCGGCGGCGCCGTGACCTCAAGGCGTTGCGATTACCCAACTGAGGCGCACCCCCGGATCAGTTAATAGGCCCGTTGCTCCATATCGATGAGCAGTTGCCGAAGCTTCTGCCGCTCGGTTTCCAGGACGGTAAGCTCTTGTTTAAGGGCGTCGATCTGCTGCAGCTGTCTTCGCTGCCGATTTTGCAGTGCCGTCACTTCCCGTTGCAGTTGAAGAATTTTCCGCCCTCGAAGGGCGCTCTCCTCGGCCAGCTGTTCGAGTTCCCCGACCTTGGCGTTCCATGGGCTTTCCGGATAAGCCTCGGCCAGCTGTGCAAAATCCGCGGGGCGTTCGCCCCCGCCGGAAAAGGCCTGCATACCCTGCAGAAAAAGGCGCTCGTCTTCGCCAGTCCTGTTTTCGAAAAGCCCTCTGGCGGCGCAACCGTTCAGCAACACCACTGCCAGCAACCAAAGCCAAAGTCGCGTCATTTTCGCAACTCCCGCCGATCAATCAGAAAATTACTGCCAGGCAAGGTTTTCAGGTACTCTTTCATTTTGGCGCACTCCCTACCGATGGTCTCCGGCGTCGGATTGGCCAGGTTCCGGGTACAGACAACGGCTATGGACATGGACAACAGGGGAAATCGACGCTTTTCGCCATAGCGGTCCTCGCCGCTGAAATAGCCACGACGGCGGTCTTCTTCAGTATAAAACTCCGGCACCATGGCGTCAAAGGCCCTGATAAGTTCCCGGGCCAGATTTTCTGCCCGTTCCGGCGTGCTCAGCAGAATATAGTCGTCGCCGCCGATATGGCCGATCAGATCCTCGGGATTGCCGTGATCGGCCCCGATCCTGCGAACCAGGTCGCCCACCCGTAAAATCACTTCGCTACCGGCTGTGTAGCCGTATCGATCGCTGTAGGCTTTGAAATAATCAAGATCGACATAGACGTGCGCAAAAGGGCTTCCGGAAGCGATGCGTCGTTCCAGTTCGCTGCGAATAACGAGGTTACCGGGAAGCCGGGTCAATGGGTTGGCGTCGAGGTGATGTTGCTCAAGGTCCCGCAATTTCAGGGCCATGTCGGCAAAATGCCGGGCCAGGTGACCAAATTCGTCGTGTCCTTCCAGAACCAGAGGATATCCGTAGTCACCCGCAGCGATAGCCCGGGTAGCGTGCCGCAACTGTTCCATGGCGCGGTGAATTTTCAGTATCACCCCGGCTGCCACCGGCACCGCCAGACCGATCCCGGCAAAGGCCAGAGTCAGGGTCAGACGGTAGCCTCGCCTTAATTGGGTCGCCAGTTGGCGCATGGTATCGTCCATGCCCTGTTCCCGAGCCTGACGGTAACCGGCAAGATCTTCGAGGAGTCGGTTGCGCTGCGGCGACAGCAGCACCGCTGAATGTGCTTCCGCGGCCTGCCACTGTTCCTCCTCAAGCAGCCTCAAGGATTCGGCGCGAAGCTCCTCAAAAGAGGCGAAACCCTCCTCCAGTTCCTGAAAACCGGTTTGCGCCAAATGGGGCCTCAAGGGAACCCAGAAGCTTTCCATTTCCTGCCGGCGATTTTCGAGAAGGGCCAGCACGGTAGCGTCCTGCAGCACCATAAGTTGTCTTTCCAGACGTTCATGGGCCAGAATGCTGCGAGAAAGGTCACCGGCCAGGGTGAATGTCTTGAACTCAACAGCGACAAGCCGTTCCGCCCGTCGTGTGACCGAGTTCAGGGCCGCAAGAGCGTAACCTGCCGCGGCAAAGCAGAAAACCACTACCAGCAGGTAGCCTGCGGCAATTTTTTGCGAAACAGTCAGGCGCAACAACGGGATTTCACCTCGCTCCCTTTTGCCCTGCGAAACAGACCCGTGGGAACATCCCGGGGGTCATCCCGCAACAAGGTACCGTCGATTCTAACCGGAAGCCGACAAACGGACAAGAAATTGCAACATAAGTGCCGGATAAAAAACACAGAAGAAAATTTCTTCCGCCGAGAGCAACAGTTGAGGGGGGGGGAACTTCGGCTGCACGGACCGGGACAGATTTTCAACAGGCCACTATCCGCTGACGGCGGGAAGATACTCGCGAACGCCGCGAAATGTCTTGCGGTGAATGGGGCTGGGGCCGAGTTCGGCTATCGCCCGGCGATGGGCGGTACAGCCATAACCCTTGTGGTCGGCAAAGCCGTAACCGGGAAAACAACGATCGTAATGCACCATCAGGCGATCCCGAACCACCTTGGCAATGACCGAGGCAGCGGAAATGGAAAGAGAGCGGCTGTCGCCTTTTTTGAGTGTGCGTTGCGGAACAGAACCGGGCAACGGCGTGATGCCGTCGATGAGCAGGTAGCCGGGAGGAGGGTGAAGTCGTACCACGGCCCGCGCCATGGCCTGAAGGGTGGCCTGAAGAATATTGATTGCATCGATCTCTTCCGCAGGGGCGAGTCCGATCCCCACGGCCACAGCCTGTTGCCGAATACGGCCGTAAAGCTCCTCACGCCGCTTCGGGCTGAGTTTCTTTGAGTCGGTCAGGCCCGGCAGATCGGAATCAGGGGGAAGCACCACCGCCGCAGCCACCACCGGTCCGGCCAGGGGCCCGCGGCCCGCTTCGTCAATTCCGGCTATCCGTTCATACCCCCGGGCCCACAGGCTGTTCTCGAACAGCAGCGGGTGTTCCGAGGCTGCGGCAAACAACTCCAGAGTCACGCAAGTTCTCCAAAAAGCCGGAAAAAGATGCTGCCGGGACGGTTTGCCCCGTACCAACAGCAAGGGCCCCGGAATTACCGGGGCCCTTGACAGTGGCTGGCGAATCAGGCCCGGCGGAGTTCGCGAATCCGTGCGGCCTTGCCCTGCAGTTTGCGCAGGTAATAAAGCTTGGCCCGACGCACACGGCCGACCATCATCACCTCAATCCCTTCGATGACCGGCGAATGGAGAGGGAAAACACGCTCGACCCCCATTCCTCCGGATACCTTGCGAACCGTAAAGGTGGAACCAAGGCCACGATTAACGCGCTTGATGCAGACCCCCTGAAAAGCCTGAATGCGCTGTTTGTCGCCTTCAACGATTTTTACCTGCACCTTCAGAGTGTCGCCGGCCTTGAAGGGCGGAATGTTCTTTTTCATCTGTTCCATTTCCAAGCGGTCAATAACGTTCATATCTTCCTCCTCAGCAACGAGCTGTTGTTTTCAGGTTGCATGTTTAGATAATGTCCATCCGGAAACTCCGGATGAAAACTAGATATCCGTCGTTCCCAGCAGCCGATCGAGCATGATCGCGGCGGCCGAGCGCACCGGTAAATGATTGTAAGGATCGCCGGCACCGACTATCGGCTCCAGCACCGTCCATTCCTGTTCAAAAAGATCCGGGGCCAGGCCCCAGCCGGTACCGAGCACCAGTAGCAAAGCCTTTTCCCCGAGCAACTCCCGACAACACCGAAAGCTGATACCGCCGGTGGTGGAAGCACCGGTAAGAACGGGCCAGGGCTGCCGGCCACTCCGTTCCTGCCAGTCGGCCAGAGCTTCCTGCAGGTCAGCCACCACGGTCACCAGTTTGAGAGCTTCGGCCCGCTTCGGGTTATAAGCGGCGCCATACCCGTGGCGCCAGTGATCCAGAATACGCGCTACCAGCTGCTGTTGTTCGGCCACCGGGGTTACCACGTAAACCCTGTCGACACTGTAGGTGCGGGCAGTGCGGGCCAGGTCGTGGATATCCAGATTGGTAACCGCCGTGGTAATCCGATCTCCCCGCCGATCCAGGACCGGATGATGCACCAGAGCAATGGCCACGGACCGCCGCTTCATGAACTCTCGCCGCGACATTCCCTGCGCAGCTCCTCGAGCCAGAGCCGATCCTGCGGACTCAGTTCCGCCTTGTCCAGCAGATCAGGCCGCCGCTGCAGGGTGCGGCGCAACTGTTGTTTTCGGCGCCATTCGGCGATAGCGGCATGATTGCCGGACAGCAGAACCTCGGGTACCGGCATGCCTCGGAAAACGGCGGGCCGAGTGTACTGGGGATGCTCCAGAAGTCCATCCGCGTGGGAATCTTTGAGAGCACTGGCCGGGCAGCCGAGCACGCCGGGCACCAATCGTGCTACGGCAT
This sequence comes from Desulfuromonadales bacterium, assembly GCA_003561875.1. Lineage (GTDB taxonomy): Bacteria > Desulfobacterota > Desulfuromonadia > Desulfuromonadales > Syntrophotaleaceae > SLLR01. Next base: position 45,419 of record PWVL01000210.1, read on the forward strand.
CGATCATCACCATGGCGGCCAGTTCACCGCCGGTCAAAACAAAATCCCCGAGGGAAAATTCGTCATCCACCAGAGTGCGTACCCGCTCATCAAAACCTTCGTAGCGCCCGCAGACAAAAACAAGCCGCCGCTCACCGGCCAATGCCCGGGCGTGATGCTGGCGAAAGGGAACCCCCTGGGGAGTCATCAGCAGCGCCCGGGGACGGGGCTCCCGAGACACCAGTTCGTCAAGAGCCCGGGCAATCGGTTCCGGCTTCATCACCATTCCGTCGCCGCCGCCGTAGGGCGTGTCGTCCGTCACCTGATGCCGACCTTCGGCCCAATCCCGCAGGTTATGGGCAACAACACGAATGCGCCCGGAGGCCTGCGCTTTTCCGAGAATACTGTCGGAAAAAGGCGATTCGCAGAGGGCGGGAAACAGGGTCAATAGCTCAAAGATCATTGGATTTTTCAACCAGACCTTCGGGCAGATCGAAAAAAACGACACCGGCCGACCGATCCACTCGCACCAGAAACCGATCCACCGCAGGAATCAGCACCTCTCCGAAAGGTCCCATGACAACATAGATATCGTGGGCTGCTGTAGTGAACATTTCGGTGAGGACCCCGAGGTCCCCTTCGGTACGATCGACAGCCCGAAGGCCCCGCAACTGGTGCCAGTAATAGGTGCCCGGAGATAGTTCAGGGAGCCGCGCCGGGTCGATGAGAACCGCAGCCCCTCTGTAATCATCGGCCCTGGCGACCTCATCGAATCCATCCAGCTTGACCAGCAGATTGCCGCGCACGGAACCGCGATGGCGAATGCGACATGGGACCGGCGCTCCATCGGACTGCTGAAGATACAACTCGTCGTGTTCAAGCAAAACCGAAAAATCGGGGTCTTCCGAGCGCAGCTTCAACTCTCCCCGAAGTCCGTGGCTGCCCGCCACCACCCCGACCCGCAGCAATTCCTTCACCGGTCTGATCATTACTCCAGAATCTGCAAGCTGGCCCGTTTCGCTTCCCGGGTAGCTTTGGCATTCAGCAACGTTCGCATGGCTTTGGCGGTACGTCCCTGCTTGCCGATAATTCGTCCCATATCTTCCGGTGCAGCGGCAAGCTGCAAGAGCATGCTGCCGTCTCCGTTGTCTTCCATGGTGACGATAACCGCATCCGGTTTTTCCACAAGCGACCTGGCGATGAACTCGATAAGCTCTTTCATGGGCAGTCCTCTTTCAAGAAGCTTCCCACCACGGCCCCAAAACCTGCCTTTAAAACCCTTAAGCCTGCTTGAACTTGCTCCACAGGCCTTTGTCGCGAAGCAGACGCCGGACCGTTTCTGTGGGCTGGGCACCCTTTTTCAGCCAGTCCATGACCCGTTCTTCGTCAATTTGGACCATGACCGGGGTCTGGCGCGGATCGTACTGGCCGAGATTCTCAATAAAACGACCGTCACGGGGATTCCGCTCGTCAGCTACCACAACCTGATAAAAAGGTTTCTTTTTTGCGCCGCCGCGGGCCAGTCTGATTTTTGTTGCCATCCGCTGTTCCTCCTGAATGTTTCGAACGGTTGCCCGTTGTGTTTGCCAATGGGGATATGGGTAGGGAATCCCCGGAAACAAGCCTTTAAAAGGGCATACCTCCACGCCCCATGAGGCTCTTCATTCCTTTAGGACCCATTTTCTGCATCTTCTTCATCATTTTCTGTGCTTCACCAAAGCGCTTCATCAACTGATTGACATCCTGAACCGTAGTGCCGCTTCCCCGCGCAATACGCATACGCCGCGATCCGTTGAGAATTCGCTGATCACGCCGCTCCCGAGGAGTCATGGAATTGATGATCGCCTCGATTTTCTTCATTTCCTTGTCGGGCAGCTGCATGTCACCCATTTTTTTCATGGCTTTGCCAGCTCCCGGAATCATTTTCAGAAGGGATTCCAGGCTGCCCATTTTCTTGATGGTGTGCAGCTGGTCGCGAAAGGTTTCGAGGGTAAAACCGTCCCGGCGCAACTGCTGTTCCAGGCGCAGGGTGTCTTCCTGCTCCATGGCCGACTCGGCCTTTTCGATCAGGGACAGCACATCCCCCATGCCGAGAATCCTCTGGGCCATGCGGTCGGCATGAAAAACTTCCAGAGCGTCGAGCTTTTCCCCCATCCCGACCAGTTTGATCGGTTTGCCGGTCACCGCCCGGATGGACAAAGCGGCACCGCCCCGGGCGTCACCGTCGAGCTTGGTCAGAACTACGCCGCTGATATCCAGCCGTTCGTTGAAACTTTCGGCGACATTGACCGCATCCTGCCCGGTCATGGCGTCGGCCACCAGGAGGATCTCCCGAGGCTGCAGTGAGGCCCGAATCCGAACCAGTTCCTCCATCAACTGATCGTCGATATGCAATCGTCCGGCGGTATCGAGAATCAGGGTGTCAAAACCGTTCAGCTCGGCATAGCGACGGGCCCCTTCACAGATCGCCACAGGATTGTCCGCCGGGTCGCTGTCGTACACTGGAATTTCCAGCTGCCGCCCCAGGGTCTTGAGCTGATCGATGGCGGCAGGTCGATAGACATCGGCCGGCACCAGCAGCGGGGATCGTTTCTGGCGTCGCAGCTGCAGCGCCAGCTTGGCGCAGGAGGTGGTCTTACCCGACCCCTGCAAGCCGCAGAGCATGATCGCCACCGGCGGTCGCGCCGCGAGATCGAGTCGGTTGTCTTCACCCTCGCCCATCAACCGGCCGAGTTCGTCCCTGACGACCTTGATCACCTGCTGGGCGGGATTGAGGCTCTTGAGAACCTCCTGCCCCAGGGCCCGCTCCCGAACCGTGGCGACAAAATCCTTGACCACGCGAAAATTGACGTCGGCCTCCAGCAGCGCCAGACGAACTTCGCGCAAGGTCTGCTTGATGTTGTCTTCGCTGAGAACTCCGCGACCGCGCAGCTTTTTAAAGACCGAATCAAGTTTTTCCGACAGATTATCGAACATGATTCTCCAGGAAAAAAACACTGGTCACGCAAAATTGCAAAAGGGAACTATATGTAAGCACTCCGGCTTTGTCAAGGAGAAAACCCCGCTGGAATCAGGTGATTGGACTGCCGCGCCAAAGCCTGTTCACCGTCTTTTACGGGGCTACCATTTCAGGGGTTTTAGCGAAAGCCGATGCCCGGAAAAACAAACGGCGGCGGGGTTTACCGAACCACGACTGAAAACGGTGTGCCGGCGATTGACAGCAGGGATAAAAAACCGCTAGAGTCTCGGCTTCAAGTCGGCACGGCTTCCCGCCCAATCCGCCGGAAAGGCTGGCACCGTAGCTCGCAAAGCACTCCCGGCCCCGTGCGGAATCTTGCGGAAAACAGCGAGTTGACCCACCGTCTGGAAAGGTCGCAACCTTATGGATCCGTCCCATCGCCATCGTCAGGTCATCGGCATCGGCAGCGTTCTCGACAGCCTGCTCGAACAAAGGGGCATGGAAGAAAAGCTTCGCCGCTACCGGGCCTGGCAGCTCTGGGACCGGGTGGTGGGACCGCAGATCGCTGCCCGGGCCCGGCCCTGCAAGCTGCGGGACAGGGTGCTGGAGATCCGGGTGGATCATCCAGTGTGGATGCAGCAACTGCAGCTTATGAAGCCACGCATTCTGCAACGGCTTAACAACGCCCTCGGCGAAAATTTGATCCACGACATCTACCTGCGCCACGGCCGCCCCCGCCGGGATCCGACCCCCGCCGTTTCCGAACCGCCGGGATTGAACTGGCAGCAGGCTCAACTCTCGGCCGATGAAGAGAACCAGATTGCCCGCACCGTCGCGTCACTGGCCGATCCGCAACTGCGCCAATGCCTGACAGAGCTTTTTCGCCGCCAGGCGCGCGTCAACAAGGCCCGTCGGGAGTACGCCGAAGACTGACCTCTCAGCCGTCCCAGCCGGACTTTGTTCCGCAAATCGGCAGTCCGCAGTAGCAACTCAACACTTCGGCACTGTATTCCGCCCCCTGCCGAACATACAGGGGCGGATCCAGAACCAATCCGCACTGTCCCCCTCTTCGGCTTTCTACCAGCACCAGGCGGCCCTCGGCTTCAGGGCGGGAATGGACACAACGCAGCCGTTTAGGCTCCAGTCCGGCCTGACGCAATCGACTGAGCAGTTCGGCGAGACGCTCGGCAAGATAGATCAGGTAAAACCGGCCTCCGGTACCGAGAAGGTAGGCGGCGGCAGCGATAAAATCGCCCAGATCTCCAGCTATTTCGTGGCGAGCTCGAGCCCTCTCCGATTTGGGGGAAATGCGGCCGCTGGCCAGCGGCCGGTAGGGCGGATTGGAAACCACCACCTGGGCACTCTCCGCTTTTAGGAGCCGACGAATTTCGCGCAGATCGGCCCGCCGAATGTCGATCCTGCCTTCAAGACCGTTCCAGGCCACGCTGCGCCGGGAGCGCTCTGCAAGTTCCGGCTGCCGCTCTACGCCGATGATCCGTAAAGCCGAAGTGCGCCGGGCCAGCAACAGAGGCATAATGCCGCTGCCGCTGCCCAGATCCACCACGGTGTCGCCGGGAACGACCCTCGCAAAAGCGCACAGCAGGACCGGGTCAAGGGAAAAGCGGTAGCCGTCCCGCTGCTGAATGATCTTCAGTGCGTCCGATCCCAGTTCGTCGAGGGTCTCCCCCGGACCCAATGGCTGTTTTTCCCGGGCAGGGTCAACCTCGGTCATGGCCCTGAACTCCGTCCTGAAAGGAACCGGATCACAACGCCCGTCCCTTGTCTCGTGGTCTTGTTACAGACCGTCGGCAGCAAGGCGTTCCTGGACCGTCGAGGACTTTTCGCCCACTTTTTTCGCCATATCGGCCTTGAAATCGCTCAACCGGGAAGCCAGCGCCTCGTCGTCGGCGGCCAGCAGTTGAACTGCGAAAATTCCCGCGTTGCGGGCACCGGCCTTGCCGATGGCCATGGTCGCCACCGGAATGCCGGCAGGCATCTGCACCGTGGAAAGCAGAGCGTCCAATCCCTGCAGAGCCGACGAATCGATGGGCACACCGATCACCGGAAGGGGGGTTTCGGCGGCGATCACGCCCGCCAGATGCGCCGCCGCGCCGGCGCCGACGATCAGCGCCCTGATGCCCCGCTGACGGGCCATGCGGGCATAACCGGCGGTGCGCTCGGGAGACCGGTGAGCGCTCGAGACCTTCATTTCGTAGGAAATACCGAACCCTTTCAGGGCCCGGGCCGCTTCAACCATGATTTCGTAGTCGTTGTCGCTACCCATCAGAATACCGACCAGTGGTTTGTCACTCATCGCCAGATCGCTCCTTTTTCAGACTGTTTGGAAGACTGGATATCGGTTACCCAGCGGTCGCCGGCAAAAACCCCGCATAGCACCCGCGCATCAACGATTGAGCGCCTTTTGACCGATATCCCTGCGAAAATGGACTTCCGGCCAATGGATTTTCGCCACGCCCCGGTAAGCCTTGTCGATGGCATCGGCCACCGTGGTTCCCAATCCGGTCACCCCCAGCACCCGCCCTCCGGCGGTCACCACCCTGCCGTCTTTTTCGTCGGTGCCGGCATGAAAAACCATCAGATCTTCGAGCATTGCGGCGGCATCCAGTCCTTCGATGGGGATGCCTTTCCGGTAGGTTCCGGGATAGCCTCCGGCCGCCATTACCACACAGACCGCCGCCTTGTCGTGCCATTCCAGTTCGATGCCGGACAGATCCCCCCGGGCACAGGCCAGCAACACCGGCACGATGTCCGACTTGAGGCGCGCCAGCAGCGGCTGGGTCTCGGGATCGCCGAAGCGGGCATTGAATTCAAGAACCTTGATCTCCCCGTCCCGAATCATCACCCCCGCATACAGGATGCTGCTGTAAGGGCGGCCTTCGGCGGCCATCCCGGCAATGGTGGGTTTGAGTACCTGCTCAAGGATCTTGTCATGAATGTCCGGGGTAACCACCGGCGCCGGCGAATAGGCTCCCATACCCCCGGTATTGGGGCCGCTGTCCCCGTCGTAAACTGCCTTGTGGTCCTGAGAAGAAGCCAGGGGCAGAATCAGCCGGCCGTCGGTAAAAGCCAGAAAGGAGGCCTCCTCCCCTTCCAGAAACTCCTCGATGACCACCCGACTGCCGGCGTCGCCGAAAGCGCCGCCGCAGAGAATGTCTTCCACCGCGGCCACGGCTTCCTCCTCGTTGCGGGGAATGATGACCCCCTTGCCGGCGGCCAGCCCGTCGGCCTTGACCACGATGGGAGCTCCCTGCCGGCGGATGAAAGCGATGGCCTGGGCCGCATCGGTGAAGGTCCCGTAGGCCGCGGTGGGCACTCCGTACTTGGCCATCAGGTCCTTGGAAAAACTCTTGCTGCCTTCGATGAGGGCGGCCTTCTGCCCGGCCCCGAAAATGGTCAGGCCCGCCTCACGGAAGCGATCGACGATGCCCAGGGTCAGAGGCAGCTCAGGCCCCACCACGGTCAGATCGATCTGCTGCTGGCGGGCGAAATCGAGCAGTTTATCCACATCGTCCGCAGCAATGGCAACACACTCTGCCTGCTGAGCGATACCGGCGTTACCCGGCGCGCAAAAGATTTGTTTTACCAGGGGGGACTGGCGGATTTTCCAGATCAGGGCGTGCTCCCGCCCGCCGCCGCCGATGACCAGAACTTTCATTGCAGAATCCTTTCTTGCAAACACTGAAGGCACCACCAATGACCCTGAAGGTCGAACTCGGCACCTCGGGCCGGGAATCGTAACCGCTTAATGCCTGAAATGCCGCATTCCGGTAAATACCATGGCAATGCCGTGGTGGTCCGCTGCCGCGATAACCTCCTCGTCGCGAATGGAACCGCCCGGCTGAATAACCGCCGTCACGCCGGCATCGGCGGCATTGTCGATGCCGTCTCGAAAAGGGAAGAAAGCGTCCGAGGCCATGGCCGACCCCTTGACGGCAAGCCCGGCATGTTCGGCCTTGATGACAGCAATTCGCGCCGAATTGACCCGGCTCATCTGGCCGGCACCAATCCCGATGGTCATGCCGTTCTTGCCATAGACGATAGCGTTGGACTTGACGTACTTGGCGACGCGCCAGGCAAACAGCAGATCCCGCATTTCAGTTTCCGTCGGCTTTCGCCGGGTCACCACCTGCAGATCCTTGTACAAGGGCAGATCCGCGTCCTGCACCAGCAGACCGCCATGGACCCGTTTGTAGTCCTGCCGGATGCCCGGTTCCGCAGGCCAGAAACCGCATTCCAGCAGTCGTACATTCTTTTTCGCCGCAATCACCGCCGCTGCTTGTTCCGTGACCACCGGAGCAACAATCACTTCGACAAACTGACGGTCCACAATGGACTGCGCCGTGTCCCGATCCAGCTCACGGTTCACGGCGATGATGCCGCCAAAGGCCGACTCAGGGTCGGTGGCAAAGGCCCGTTGGTAAGCCTCAAGCAAGGTTTCCCCGAGAGCCACACCACAGGGGTTGGCGTGTTTAACAATAACACAGGCCGGCCCCTCGTCGAACTGCTTGACACACTCCAGAGCCGCGTCGGTATCGGCGATATTGTTGTAGGAAAGCGCTTTGCCCTGCCGCTGGCGGGCGGTAGCCATCGAGGCCTCCGGTTCCCCTGCTTCGACAAAGAAAGCTGCGCGCTGATGAGGGTTTTCCCCGTAACGCATCTCCTGGGCCTTTTTGAATTGTACCGTCAGGGGTTCGGGAAAAAAC
>PWVL01000008.1 GCA_003561875.1 Desulfuromonadales bacterium
AGGACAGAACAATGCCCAGAAGAGAAGATATTCGCAAAATCATGATCATCGGTTCCGGACCGATCATTATCGGCCAGGCCTGTGAGTTCGACTATTCCGGTACGCAGGCCTGCAAGGCGCTCAAAGGCCTGGGCTACGAGATTGTGCTGGTCAATTCCAACCCGGCCACCATCATGACTGATCCGGTGATGGCGGACAAAACCTATATCGAACCCCTCAATATACCGGTGTTGACCAAGATCATCGCCCAGGAACGTCCCGATGCCCTGCTGCCCAATCTGGGCGGCCAGTCGGCCCTCAACCTGTCCCTCGAACTGGCCCGGAATGGAATTCTGCACGAGTATGGTGTGCAGCTCATCGGAGTCAACGTGGACGCCATCGAGCGGGGCGAAGACCGCAAGGCCTTCAAGGAGACCATGGACCGGCTCGGCATCGAGGTGGCCCGCAGCGAGATCGCCACCAGTGTTGAAGAGGCCGAGGCCATAGCCGAACGCATGGGCTTGCCTGTGGTACTGCGTCCGGCCTACACCATGGGCGGTACCGGCGGAGGCATCGTCTACAATCTGGAAGAGCTGCGCACCGTGGTCAGCCGCGGTCTGGCGGCCAGCATGGTCGGTCAGGTACTGGTGGAAGAATCGGTGCTGGGGTGGGAAGAGCTGGAAGTCGAAGTGGTGCGGGACGCAAAAAACCAGAAGGTGACGGTCTGCTTTATAGAGAACGTGGACGCCATGGGGGTGCACACCGGCGACTCCTTCTGTACCGCGCCCATGCTCACCATCGCCGAGGACGTGCAACAGCGCCTGCAGCGCCATGCCTACGCCATCGTCGAAGCCATCGAGGTAATCGGCGGTACCAACGTGCAGTTCGCCCACGATCCGGACACCGGGCGCATCGTGGTCATCGAGATCAATCCCCGCACGTCCCGCTCTTCGGCACTGGCGTCCAAGGCGACGGGTTTTCCCATCGCCCTGGTTTCGGCCCTGCTCGCCGCAGGTCTGACCCTCGACGAAATCCCTTACTGGCGGGACGGAACCCTGGATCGCTACACGCCCGGCGGCGACTACGTGGTGGTCAAGTTCGCCCGCTGGGCGGTGGAAAAATTCAAGGGGATTCAGGACAAGCTCGGCACCCAGATGCGGGCGGTGGGCGAGGTCATGAGCATCGGCAAGAATTACAAGGAAGCCCTGCACAAGGCCATTCGCTCCCTGGAGAACGGCCGCTACGGCCTCGGTTTTGCCAAGGACTTCAACCGCCGCAGTCTGCCCCAGTTGCTCGAGTTGCTCGCCGAGCCGTCCAGCGAACGGCATTTCATTCTCTACGAGGCCCTGCGCAAGGGGGCGGAAATCGACGCACTGCACCGCCTCACCGCCATCAAACCCTGGTTTCTGGAGCAGATGCGGGAACTGGTTGTGCTGGAGGAAAAACTGCTCGCCGGTAAAGGTCGCCTGCCGCAGGATGCTGATCTGATCGCGGCCAAAAGAGACGGCTTTGCCGACAAATATCTGGCCAAGATCCTGGAAATTCCCGAAGCGGACATTCGGCGTCGCCGCACCGAACTGGGCATGGTCGAAGCCTGGGAGCCGGTGCCGGTGAGCGGCGTAGAAGATGCCGCCTATTACTTTTCGACCTATAACGCCGCCGACCGGGTTCCGGTCAGCGATGGTTGCAAGATCATGGTTCTCGGCGGCGGTCCCAACCGCATTGGTCAGGGGATCGAGTTCGATTACTGCTGTGTCCACGCGGCCTTCGCCCTGCGGGACGCGGGGATCGAATCGATCATGGTCAACTGCAACCCCGAAACCGTTTCCACCGACTACGATACCTCCAACAAGCTTTACTTTGAACCACTGACCGTGGAAGACGTGCTCGCCATCTACGAGAAGGAGAAACCCGAAGGGGTGATCGTGCAGTTCGGCGGGCAGACGCCTCTCAACATTGCCGCCGAGCTGCAGGCGGCCGGGGTGAAGGTGATCGGCACCTCCCCGGAAACCATTGACATGGCCGAGGACCGGGACCAGTTCAACCGGGTCATGGCCAAGCTCGGCATTCCCCAGCCCGAATCGGGCATGGCCAGCACCATCGAAGAGGCTCTGTCCATCGCCCGCCGCATCGGCTATCCCCTCATCGTGCGCCCATCCTACGTGCTCGGCGGCCGGGCCATGGAGATCGTCCACGACGAAGCCATGTTGCGGGAATATGTGGACAAAGCGGTGGATGTGAGCCCGGCCCGGCCGATCCTCATCGATCAGTTCCTGGACAACGCCATCGAGGCCGAGGCCGACGCCATCGCCGACGGTACCGACGCTTTCGTGCCGGCGATCATGGAACATATCGAACTGGCCGGGATTCATTCCGGCGACTCGGCCTGTGTTATTCCGCCGGTCAGCATTTCCCGCCGCCACATAGACACCATCGAGGAATACACCCGCAAGATTGCCGTAGAGATGCAGGTGGTGGGGTTGATGAACATTCAGTACGCTATTCACGACGACCGGGTCTATATCCTCGAAGCCAACCCCCGGGCCAGCCGCACGGTGCCTCTGGTCAGCAAGGTCTGCAACATCTCCATGGTGCATCTGGCCACCGAGATCATGCTGGGACGCAAGCTGGCCGACTTCAATCTGCAGCGTCGCCCGGTGCCCCATTTCGGAGTCAAGGAAGCGGTCTTCCCCTTCAACATGTTCCCCGAGGTCGACCCGGTGCTCGGCCCGGAGATGCGTTCCACCGGCGAGGTTCTCGGGCTGGCGGAAAATTACGGCCTCGCCTACTTCAAGGCTCAGGAAGCTGCCTCAGCCCGCCTGCCCCTCAAAGGGACGGTGCTCATTACCGTGGCCGAACGGGATCGCTCCGGAGGCCTGGAGGCCGCTCGCCGGTTCGCCGATCTCGGTTTTGCCCTGCGGGCCACTGGAGGAACTTGCGAGTTCCTGCGCAGCCAGGGCGTCGAGGCCGAGCCGATTCTCAAAGAACATGAAGGTCGACCCAATATCACCGACGCCATCAAGAACGGCGAGATTCAACTGGTATTGAACACGCCCAGCGGCAAGCTCAGCGCCCACGACGACTCCTACATTCGCAAAACCGCGATTCGCTACAAGGTGCCCTACATGACCACCACCGCTGCCGCCATTGCCGCCGCCAAGGGGATTGCGGCCAAAGGGGAATGTGGCGTCGAGGTGCGCAGCCTGCAGAGCTACCATGCCGACATCCGTTGACCGTTTGCCGGTGCACGCTGTGCCGTCCGACCTTTTCTGACGCATACCGGGCAGGAGTTTCCTGCCCGTTTTTTTCCCTGCCGAGCGGAGCAACCATGCTGCCCCTTGCCGAATCACTCAATCGGCGTATCGCCGAACAGATCCCCGTCACCGCCCATATGGGGCTGCGGATTGTCGCCTGGGACGGCGAGGGGTTGCGCATGGAGGCCCCGCTGGCGGCCAATCGCAACGACAAGGGCACCGCCTTTGCCGGCAGCCTGGCCAGCCTCGCCGCCTTGGCCGGCTGGGCGCTGATCACCCTGCAGGTGGAAGAGCGTCTGGGAGCGGCCTCGGTGGCGGTTTGTCGCAGCGAGATGGACTATCGGCAGCCGGTGGACGGAGATTTTCAGGCGTTGTGCCGGTTGTCCGACACAGAGCAGGTGAAGGACTTCTGGAAACAACTGGCGGTTTCCGGCAAGGGGCGGTTGCCCCTGACGGTGCATATTCAGCAGGGTGGAGAGGAGCGGGGCCGCTTCCTCGGTACCTACGCCGTGTCACTGGTCAGCACATCAGGGTAGCTTTCCCCGGTTTCGCTGCGGCTTTTGCTCCGTGATCCCCGCAGTGCCTGCGAGACCGGCAAGAGAGGAGATTTGATCATGCGACTCGACAAAGAGCGGCGGGCCATCGTCGATTTCGGCCGTAAGATGCTCACCGCCAGCCTGACCACCGGTGCCGGCGGCAATCTGAGTGTCTGCGACCGAAAGCAGGGGCTGTTGGCCATCACCCCCAGCGGTGTGGATTATTTCGATCTGTCTGCGGAACAGGTCGTGGTGGTTGATCTGGAGGGTCAACCGGTGGAGGGTGACTGTAAGCCATCCAGCGAACTCGGTTTTCATCTGGCTCTGTACCGGCAGCGACCCGAGATCACTGCGGTGGTGCACACCCATTCGGTGTATGCCACCACCATCGCCTGTCTCAACTGGGAACTGCCTCCGGTGCACTATCTTATTGGCTTTTCCGGCCACAAGGTGCCTCTGGCCCCCTATGCCACCTTCGGAACCGAGCAACTGGCCGCCAACATCACCGCCGCCATCGGCGACCACAACGCGGTGCTGCTGGCCAATCACGGCCTGGTCGCTGTGGGCACCACTCTGGGCCGGGCCTTTGCCACCGCCGAGGAAATCGAACTGGTGGCGCGCATCTACTATCAGGCCTGTTCCATCGGCGAGCCGGTGCTGCTTGACCGTCAGGAAATGAGCCGGGTTATGGACAAATTTTCCACCTATGGACAGAGCTGATCCGACCATGCATTACGACTTTGACCGGCTCATTGACCGTGAGGAAAGCCAGTCCCTCAAATGGCAAAAATACGCCGGTAGGGATGTGCTGCCCCTTTGGGTGGCGGACATGGATTTCGCCGCACCGCCGGCGGTGATGCAAGCGCTTCGACAGCGGGTGGAGCACGGCATCTATGGTTATACCCTGCCCCCTCCGGAGTTGGTAGCGGTGATCACCGATTCCCTGTGGCGGGACTTCCGGTGGCCCATCAAATCCGACTGGCTGGTGTGGTTGCCGGGCCTGGTTACCGGAATTAACGTGGCCTGCCGGGCGGTGGGGGAAGCCGGTTCGGCGGTGCTCAGCCAGATTCCGGTCTATCCTCCCTTTCTCACCGCGCCCGGTCTCTCCGGGCGGCGGCTGATCAAGGCTCCACTGGCTCTGAGCGAAGGACGTTGGCAACTGGACATGGACGCTCTGAAGGCGGCCGTCACCGCCGACTGCCGACTGTTGCTGCTATGCAATCCGCAGAATCCCACCGGTCGGGTCTTTACCCGCGAGGAGCTGGAACAAATCGCCGAATTCTGCCTGCGCCACGAGTTGCTGGTCTGTTCCGATGAGATTCACTGTGACCTGGTCCTCGACCCCGCCTGCCGGCACCTGCCCCTGGCCGGCCTGGGCGACGCCATCGCCTCCCGCACCATCACCCTGATGGCGCCGAGCAAGACCTACAACCTGCCGGGCCTCGGCTGTTCCTTTGCGATCATCCCCGACCCCACCCTGCGCCGCCGCTTTCGCCGGGTGATGGAGGGCATCGTGCCGCACGTGACCCTGTTCGGTTATGCCGGAGCCCTGGCCGCCTATCGGGACTCGGGTCCATGGCTCACCGATCTGCTGACCTATCTGCGGGAAAACCGGCGCCGCGTGACCGAGGCGGTGGCGGCCATGGAGGGTCTGGAAATGGCCCCGGTAGAGGCCACCTATCTGGCCTGGATCGACGCCCGCCGCCTGCCGGTGACTGACCCTGCGGCCTTTTTCGAGCAGGCCGGCGTCGGCCTCTCCGACGGGGCCGATTTCGGGACCCCCGGTTTTGTGCGGCTCAATTTCGGCTGTCCCCGCTCCCGTCTTGATGCTGCTCTGGAACGCATGGTCAAGGCCCTTTCCTGACCAGCCGCCGTAAGGATACCTGTCCATGAACACCTACGCCGAGATCATCAGCCCGACCCCTGTCGATCTGCCGCGCCCGGCCCTGGGGGAGATGATCCGCCTGATGCGGGCCCTGCACGCCCTTAGCGAACTGCCCGCCTACCGCCGGCGGGTGCTGCCGCAACTGCCGGCGGCGGCCCGTTTCGACCCCGGACACGCCGGAGTGATGATGGGCTACGATTTTCATCTTACCGCCGAAGGTCCCCGCCTCATCGAAGTCAATACCAATGCCGGGGGCGGTGTCATCGCCTACCGGGCGCAA
>PWVL01000020.1 GCA_003561875.1 Desulfuromonadales bacterium
AAGCGCCAGCATCTGGGGTGATCTTCAACTCACTAACTCAACAGGGGCAACTCTCCATTTCCGGCTGAGGCAAAACACTCTGTTGGTAATCATATCCTGCGGGTAAACATCCGTTCTTGAATCAAAACCGGGGCTCAGCGCAGCCAGGCCCGGACCTTGTCGTCATTTTCTTCGATCCAGCGCTTGGCATTTTCATAAGGACTGGCACCTTCTTCGCTGTTCCATATCATCACCTGCTGCATATCTTCCAATGACCAGTGGAAGTTGTCGAGCAGGTGATAAACCTCGGGCATGTCCTCCTTGAGGCCTTTGCGAACAATGGTGTGGATGGCTTCGGCGCCGCCGTAGATGTTCTTCGGGTCTTCAAGGTACTTGAGTTCCCAGCGGGCGAATTTCCAGTGGGGAGACCAGCCGGTAATGACCAGCCATTGTTCGTGGCGTATGGCGTCGGCAAGGGCGGCGGTCATGGTGGCTCCGCTACCGACCATCAGTTCCATGGCGTCAAGTCCGTATTCTTCCATGGCCGTTTCCGTGGTGGACATGATACCTGCTCCGGGGTCAATCCCGATGATGCGTCCATTGAACTTGTCGGCGTGGTCATTGAGTTCGGCGATGGAATCGATGGATACGTAAGAGGGCACCACCAGGCCGATGCGGGTGCCTACGAGGTTGGGGCCAAGATCGACAACCCGATCTTCGAGTCTTTCAAGGTAATGGCCGTGGGTGGTGGGCAGCCAGGCGGCCACCATGGCGTCGGCGTCGCCGGTGGCAATGCCCTGCCACATGGCAGCGGCGCTGACGGGAATCATGCTGGCCTCATAGCCCATTTTTTCCTGAAGTACAGCCTGAATCACGCTGGTGCTGGCCACTTCCGATGACCATTCGACATAAATGAGATCGACTTTCTTCTGTTCCGCTCTGTCCCGCCTCTGACATCCGCCGGTTACCAAAGCAAGGGCCAATAATAGCGCAGCAAACATGAAACACGTCTTGTTCATTCGAGACCTCCTTTTGGGGTTATCGATGCTCAGATGCTGTCCTTATCCCGCGCACCGATTTTTTGAGTCACGCGGTCCAGGGCCATAGCCAGTATGACCACGCCCAGTCCCGCTTCAAAACCGTTGCCAGGTTCAAAGCGCTGAATGGCTCTCCAGACTTCAGCACCCAGACCCCGGGCACCGATCATGGCGGCAATCACCACCATGGAGAGAGAAAGCATGATCGTCTGGTTGATGCCGGCCATGATCGTCGGCATGGCCAGAGGAACCTGCAATTTGAAAAGTTTCTGCCGGCGATTGGCACCAAAACTGTCCGCTGCTTCAACAAGTTCACGGGGTATTTGTTGAATACCCAGGCAGGTCAGGCGAATGGCCGGTGGCATGGCGAAAATGACCGTGGAAAAAATTGCTGAAACCGGACCGAGCCCGAAAAAAGGAATAGCCGGAATCAGATAAACGAAGGCCGGCATGGTCTGCATGAAGTCGAGAACCGGCATTGTGGCACGCTTCATGCGCGGGAACAGGGCGGCCAGAACTCCCAGCGGTACACCTACTAGAACCGCAATCAGGGTTGCGATTACGACCAGTGCCAGAGTGGACATGGTCGGACCCCATAGCCCAAGATTCCAGATCAGGGCAAATCCCAACAGGGTCAGAACGCCTGCCCGGCGACCGGCAACCCATAAGGACAAACCAGCAAAAACCGGAATCAGTACCCAGGGTGGAAAAAACATCAGCCCCGCCACCAGAGCGTCAATGCCGGTTTCCAGAAAATTGGAGATCGCCCGGGTGATGAAGGAGAATTCCAGAGTAAGGTAATCAATGCCCCGTTCAATGGTTCTGCCAACAGGAATTTTCGGGATCACTTCATTCATGAGGAAATTCCTCCTTCTGCAAGTGCGGCGAGCAGAGCCCCTCTGATAATGATACCCATGAGACGATTGTCTGCATCGGTCACCGCCACCGGGAAAACCTGTTCCGCAAAGATTTCGTTGATGGGAGTCTCCGGCGGCACCGTTGAAATATCTTTGGTGATGATACTCTCCAGACTTTGTTCGCCGGTTTTGGAGAGGCGCAACGCGTCTTCTGCAGAAACCCGCCCCAGCAAATTACGATCTCGATCTACAACCAGAATTCCTGATATGCCTACTTCCTTCATTTTATGCAGAGCCGTCTTGGGACCGTCTTTGGGGTAGGTGACGGTGGATGCCTTGTGCATGACGGTGCCGGCAGTCAGGACTTTGGCCAGGTTGACATCCTCGACGAACTTCTCAACGTAGCGGGTGGCCGGCGAAGTAAGAATCTCCTCAGGGGTGCCGATCTGCACGATGGCGCCGTCCTTCATGATGATGATACGATCACCGATTTTGAGCGCCTCATCCAGATCGTGTGTAATAAACAGAATTGTTTTGTTTACACGGCTCTGCAGGGACAGCAGTTCGTCCTGCATCTCCCGGCGGATCAGCGGATCGAGAGCACTGAAAGCCTCGTCCATGAAAAGAATGTCGGGATCGACGGCCAGCGCTCTTGCCAAACCCACCCGCTGCTGCATACCGCCGGAGAGTTGCTCGGGATAGGAACCTTCCCAGCCTTCCAGTCCTACCAGCTTCAAGGCCGTCCGAGCTTTTTCCGACCGCTCCACGGCCGGTTTTTTCTGAATTTCCAGACCGAACTCGGCATTCTGCAGAATGGTTCGATGGGGCAGCAGCGCAAAACGCTGGAAAACCATACCGAACTTCTTCATGCGCAGCTGACGCAAGGCTTCGTCGGAAAGAGCAGTGACATCAACGCCGTCAACCAGAATCCTGCCGGCAGTGGGTTCGATCAAACGATTAATACATCGCAGCAGGGTGGATTTGCCGCTGCCCGAAAGCCCCATGATGACCAGAAGCTCTCCCTCCATGACCTCGAAGGTGGCGTTGTTAACACCGACGGCAAGGCGCGCCTCTTCCAGAATGGCATCTTTGCTCTTACCATTTTGCAGCATTTCCACCCCCCGACGGGCGTTTTGACCAAAAATTTTGTAAACATTTTCCACCTGGATTTTGGCAGAACTTTTCCCTTGATTTGTCTCCATAAATTCATCCGTTCTGTTATGGCTTGCGGGTCGGATCTCATTGCAGTCCGGCGAAGGCTGAAGAAAAAGCCTCCTGAGGATTGTTCTGCACCGGGTTGTGCAGGACGGTCATCAGCAACCCTCCTGCACACCCCCCATGACAATCAGAAATAATAACCAAAATTGATATTGAGGCGGGTATTGCGGCGTCCCGTGTCACCTTCGCTACCAACCATGTTGCCACCCATGAAAATCATGTTTTCACCGGAAATCAGATCGACGTAGGTAATAAAAGGCCCAGCTGCTATCATGCAGCCGACCACGTTTTGCCAGATGGTGTTAAAACGACTTTTGCGAGGCTTGATCACCGTGTTGTCGGAATAAAAAGTCAGGCTGTCGACAGGACCCCAGTTGACGGGCAGGGTATAGGCCAGGTTGCCGATGCCGATATCCGCTCGAGCTGGTACGCCCCAGGAAAAGCTGTAGGCCCCCATGGTGATGATGTCATCATCAAAAAATATGACCTCCTCATTTTCTGTGCCTTCATTTTTAATGACAAAGTCAGGATTTTTTGGATTGTATTCATAGGTGGCATACATCAGTTGCAGGTTCCAGCGGCCGTAATCGCCGTTCAGGTGGGCGGCAGCGGCCCAGTGGTCGCCATTGCGCTTGGTTATATTGTTGTAGAGTTGACCCCACTGGCCGGAGAGCCCCAGTTCGGTGTTGCCGAAGTCTCCGTGGTCCAGATTATAGGCCGCACGGAGATTGACCTGGTTCGACTCCTGGTTTCCGGCGGCCTGGGCGCCGGCGAAGCCGCCGTCGGCATTTTTGATGACATCGACGGAGTAACGACCGGCGTCCCCGGCATTGCCCAGCTCTTCATTCTTGTAAAAAGCCAGGGCCAGATCCCAGGGACCGGGCTTGTAAAGAAATTTGACCCCGAGATCGTAGTCGTCCTCCAGGCCGACATAATAGGCGCCGCTGAACCAGAAATTGTGGCTGGCAAAAGGTTGAAGGCCAAAGGGCACCTGATGGATACCGAGCTGGCCCTGTAGTTCATTAGTGAAATTATACCCAATCCAGGCGTGATGAGGAGCGTGCCAGTCATCCTGAGGATAGAAACGGTATTCGGCAGACAAGAGAATGTTGTTGATTTCTCCATCCAGGTTCAAGCGGAAGGTGTCAAACCCAAAGTCACCGGAACGATCCTTATTGTCGTCGTCCCAATCCCTCACGTTGTACTGCACTCGGACGGCGCCGCCAAATCGAATCCCTTGTTCACTGGCGTCGTCCTTCTTCTTCGCTGTCAAAGCAGCTTGTTCGAGCCCTTCCGGCTCGGAAACCACCGGGGCAGGCTTGGCCTGCGATTCAGAGAGTGTCCGCAATTCGTTTTTGGTTTCGAAAAGCGAACGTTCCAGCATCTCGATTCTTTTTTTAAGATCTTCTATTGCCATCCGGGATGACTCATCGACATCTGCAGAGATCGCCGGCATTGCAGTAAGAAAAAAAATGAAGAAAAACAAAAAACTCCCGCCAAATCTTTTCACAGTGATACCTCCTTTTTTTAACACAGAAAAATTTCCCTCCTTAAAATAGACTTACAAGATCATAAAAGCACATCCCGCTTCATCGTCATGCATCTTAGGAACCTAGAACAGCAGGAATCAAATGTCAAACTAGAGCCTGAATTTTTTAGCGTTTTAAAATAGCTGAATACGATTCACCACCTGTTTGTGCAGAATCAAGAACCTCCAGACAACTGTCGTCGACTACCATGAATCCGTTCACGTAGCGCTGTGTAACATTCGCAAAAGGATATGCGCAAAGAGAAGGTGGACAAAAAGCGCCTGCATGTTTTCAGAATAGAATTGCGTTGGGAGCTGAAAAATAGTCCGGTGAAGACTATAACGTGGACCGGCTGGGCAGAGTAATTCACCTTGACGCGACCGCAGCAGTCAGACTGTTGAATACCACCAATAGAGTCAAGCCGGTATTGGCGGCGATGTTCATTTACGGGCTTGAAAGCCCCGTCAGAGTAAGATCGAGAAAAAGCAGTTTGATGCCCAGAGATAATCCGATGTTCTGTCGAATAATGCCTGGGATTCGCCGGGAGTGTCGGATCAGCCTGGGCAATTTGGAAAGATCATCGACCATCAACGGTATGACCGGCTTCCTCCAGCCCCAGGGCCAGTCGTTGAATTTTCGCTTTTTCAAGGCCTTTCTCCTGCATCAGGCGGTGACGGCTGATCCAGAAACTCCGCCCGTCGATCATGCCTTCGCCTCCTTTGCCGGGGCTGGCCTGATAATGCGAGGCACCCTGAAGGTTCGGATGCAAAACAGATACAATTATTACAGATCCGCTTTGGCAGTACGGGCCGTTAGATTTTTGGACGTTCGGGGGGCGGACGTTCGGGCGGGTTCGGGTCTGCTTTTTTGTGAAAAGGCAGGCGGATATGGCGGTGCATGCTCTTTCGCCGGTCACCGGCGCAAAATGTGGGTGTTTTTCGGAATCAGGCCGGTTTTGCGCCAGATTTTTTCGTTGACAAGCCGGCCGGCAACCGCTATTTACGATAATTGTCGGTTTGAGTGGCAAATTGCACGGGGCTGTCGTTGATGCCCCGTTTTTTTTGCCAGGGCGGCCAAAAGGGATTACTTATCATCCATCTCATCTCATCGGAGATTGCCGACGAGATCCTGCGCACCGAGGACCCTGGGTGGTTCGACCCCAACCTCATCGTCACCCTGCTGTCCCTCGCCCTGCTGGTTATTGGCGCCCAGTTCTTCGTGGTGGGGGCGGTGGATCTGTGGCGGCCTTCCCAGGGGTGTCGGAGCTGTTGATAGGGTTGGTGGTGGTGGCGAT
>PWVL01000131.1 GCA_003561875.1 Desulfuromonadales bacterium
ACCCTCACCCAATTTCCGGAAGGCCAGGTCTACTACTTCTGGGCCACCGCCTACGACAACGAAGGCAATGAAAGCGACTATTCCAACATGGTGGCCAGCGAATGGATCCCCGCTCCCATCTTTCCGGAGCAGGGCGACTCGACGACCACTCCGGCGACCCTAATCTGGACCGCCGCCCCCAGTGGCAAAAACATGACCTACACCATATCCTACGGAACCAGCAAAAAGCTCAAGTCCGAAGAAGCCGACTCTGTTCCCCCCAGAGGCAGGGGCTCCTCCCGTGGCCGTGGAAGAAAACAATCCGAGGACACGGCGCAGGACGACGACACCGTTGTTGTGGCCGGTTTGACCGATAACTATTACGTCACCGAAGAACTGCAATCAGGCGTCACCTATTACTGGCAGGTGACGGCCGTCGACAAAGACGGTCAGCAGCATGAAAGCGTGATCAGCTCCTTCATCGCCCTATAGCAGACGGCCTGCGCCGGCGAAAAGGACCACGAAAGGTCTTTTTCAACATTAGCAGTCGTCAGACAGGACAGGGACGTTCTTGCTTTAGTGCGTTAGTCCATCCCACCACCCTTGCAGATCTTTACGAGATCGACGCAACTCCTCCCCTCGCCGAATGGCCCGACTTACCGAAGACGCGCCGATTCCCAACACCTCCCCTGCCTTCACCCCCGGATACCGAAGTTTGACTACGGCCACAAGGCAATATAAAGCCCGGGCCGACGATTGATCACTCTAGCCACCGCGTTGAATGAGACGGACGGGTACCAGTTCGAAAAAATCCTACAGCGAAAAAATCCGCGATGCCTTTGTGCCATGCGGACAACGATTTGCGCTCTTGCGGGGCCCTCCCTGAAAATCTCGTGACCTCGAAGGGTTTGGGCAAATTCCTCGCTACCGAGAATTCGCTCTATCCAGACGGATGGAATCCTGCTCCAATTCACTGCGCATTCCACTCGGTTTCTGACTTTTTTCGATCAGGTGGGGCTGCTCTTCCGTCTCCAGACCAATGGCAATGAACTATTGGTATCGTTGGCGAGCTTTGCGCCGGCCAAAGCTTGTCAAAACGGCATCCACGGATTGACCGGATAAAATTCGGTGCCCGAGAATGACTGAATGGCCGCACCGTGGGTACCGGGACAATTCTTCGAGAGTGGAAACAAGTCCGGCACGCAACGGGTTGAGATGGATATAGCGGATCAATTCCAGGAAATAGGAATCTTCCTCGCAGATCATGGACTTGTAGCGGTTCTGAAACGAGTGCCCGGAGCGGTTATGGCGGAAAGTTTGAAATAGACGGCATGGCCGGTCAGCAGACGCCGCATGAAGCGGGACAGCTCGACCCGGTTGCAGCGCAAGAGCAAATGAAAATAGTTCGGAATCAGCGCCCAGGCCAAGCAGTCGCTCTCTGTTGTGACCGGAAACTGGTCGAGAAGCGCGACAACACGCAGGCGGTCATTGTCTCCGAAAAAGATCGCCGGGCGCTCAGTTCCGCGAACAATGACATGCTGAAGCAAGCCGGGGATGTCGAGGCGGGGTTGTCTTGGCATGGAGCGAACACATCAGCAAGCACGAATGAATGCAATATCCCTAATGCACTAAAGCAAGAACGTCCCAAAAAAAACATGCACTAAAGCAAGAACGTCCCAAAAAAAACAAAAAGGAGCCGCAGCAAAAAAAGCTGTAACTCCTTGATTTTACTGGCGCGCCGGGGAAGATTCGAACTCCCGACCTTCTGATCCGTAGTCAGACGCTCTATCCAGCTGAGCTACCGGCGCGTGTTGGGAAGCAGGAGGTTAGGCGATTTCCGTTCCCTTGTCAATTGTTTTTTAAACGAAAACTGGCGGAGAGGGAGGGATTCGCCCACTTTGTCACCGACATCACGTCGGCTCCGGCGTAGGCTCCCCTGCGCTCGCTGCCGCGGGCATCCCTGCCCGCTCTTCTGACATCAAGTCAGCGCTCGCTCCGCTTCGAATCCCAGAAGCTTCGCTACTCGATTTAAACTGGCGGAGAGGGAGGGATTCGAACCCTCGGTACGGGTTCACCCCGTACACTCGCTTAGCAGGCGAGCGCCTTCAGCCGACTCGGCCACCTCTCCGTACTCATTTTATCTGTTTATGTTCTGTCGATCTGCAATCCGGACCCTAGCGTTATCAAACTGGCGGAGGAGGTAGGATTCGCCCACTCTGTCGCCAACATCACGTCGGCTCCGGCGTAGGCTCCCCTTCACTCGCTGACGCGGGCATCCCTGCCCGCTTTTCTGACATTAAGTCAGCGCTCGTTGCGCTTCGAATCCTGCGGGACCATTGTTCCATCAACTGGCGGAGGAGGTAGGATTCGAACCCACGGAGCTTTCGCTCAACGGTTTTCAAGACCGCCGCCTTAAACCACTCGGCCACTCCTCCGTTAGTCGCTCAACCGTGCGGAACCAGAACCTCCAGACCGCCCATGTAGGGCCGCAGCGCTTCGGGTATGGTCACCGAACCGTCCGCCTGCTGGTAGTTTTCCAGGATAGCCAGCAGAGTACGCCCCACGGCAAGGCCGGAACCGTTCAGGGTGTGGACAAACTCGGGTTTGCTCCCAGCGCCCCGCCGAAAGCGGATGGCGGCGCGGCGGGCCTGAAAATCCCAGAAATTGGAACAGGAAGAGATTTCCCGGTAGGCCTGCTGGCCGGGCAGCCAGACTTCGATATCGAAGGTACGCGCGGCGGAAAAACCGATGTCGGCGGTACACAAATCCACCACCCGGTAGGCCAGTCCCAGCCGGCGCAGAACCTCTTCGGCGTCATCGAGAAGCCTGGCCAATTCCCGGTCCGACTCCTCAGGCAACACAAACTTGACCAATTCCACCTTGTTGAACTGGTGCTGGCGAATCAGACCGCGGGTATCACGGCCATGAGAGCCGGCTTCCTTGCGAAAGCAGGGCGTATAAGCCGCATAGCAGACGGGCAGATCCGCCGCCGCGAGAATTTCGTCCCGGTGGATATTGGTTACCGGCACTTCCGCCGTGGGAATCAGAAAGAAGTCCGGATCGTCCAGATGAAAAAGATCGTCTTCAAATTTGGGGAGCTGTCCGGTCCCCGTCATGGTGTCCCTGTTTACCATGAAGGGGGGCAGAATTTCAACATAATTGTGGCGTTCCGTGTGCAGGTCCAGCATGAAGTTGATGAGCGCCCGCTCCAATCGGGCACCGCCCCCGCGCAACAGGGAAAAGCGCGCTCCGGCGAGTTTTCCCGCCCGCTCGAAATCGAGCACGCCGAGCTCTTCGCCCAGCACCCAGTGGGGCTTGGGCTCGAAGTCGAAGACCGGGGGTTCGCCCCAGCTGCACAGCACCAGGTTGTCCTCTTCGCCACGGCCCACGGGGCATTCCGCATGGGGAAGATTGGGCAGCAGCATCAACAACCCCTGCAGGGAGCTTTCAACCTCTTTCAATTCTTCGTCGAGGTCCCTGATTCTCTTGGAGACGTTCTGCATGCGCAGAATCTCGTTCTGCACCTGGCTTTTGTCCTTAGTCTTTCCGATCAGCGCCGAAACCCGGTTGCGTTCCGCCTTGAGCGCTTCGGCTTCACCGAGCAACGACCGGCGTTGGCCGTCCAGCTCCATAAATGGGGCCAGGTCAACCTCGTCCCCGCGGGTCGCCAGACGTTGCCGGACCTCGTCCGAATTATCGCGCAGATATTTGACGTCGAACATGGCAGGAATCTCCCATTCGGCCCCGTTGGGCCGCGTTTTTCGGGGATCACTTCTAACACTTATGACCAACCCAGTCAACCCGCAACAAGCTCAGCGCCGACCGTTGATCCACCAGTCTTCGTCGTCGTCGAACCACCAGCGGCTCGAATCGGTGCACCAGATGGATTCGGCCAGGCGTCGGGCGGTATCGGTGGTGAGCCGCCGAAGGGCAAAGGGATACCATTCGTCGGCATAGCGGTTTCCCAGATCCTTGTATTCCTTGAGGGCCAGGATCATTTCCAGCTGATCCGCGTCATGGGCCAGCTGCGCCTCGCGACTCTGCCGGCAGCGATATTCGTCGATCAGCGACCGGTACTCGTCGCCAAAGGGCAGGGTTGCGGCCAGGTCCTCCACGGCCCGCTGTTCATCGGCCCGGACGTATTTTTTGTTGACGTAATTGAGGTCGCCGGTCCGGGCTTCGGAAATGTCGTGAAACAGGCACAGCTGCAGGACCTTGCCTACATCGACCTGTCCGTCGAGGCGGGCCAGGGTAAAACCGATAATAGCGGCACGGTAGGAATGTTCGGCCACCGACTCGACTCCGGAGCCGAGAAACTGAAAACCGCTGCGCGGCGTGCGTTTGAGCATACCCACTTCAAAAAAGAAATTGGCCAGTCCCTTCATGGATTTTTCCTTGGTTGGCGCCCTCCGACACCGGCCCGGGCCCGCGGGGTGGCCGTTGACAGGGAGGCTTGAATTGGCTATGATTCGTTGTTTTTTCTGCCCATAATAACGGTGCTTTTACCCTCGTCGATCCCTCCTTATCCAACAGTGACCGAGAAAGACTCCCGACATGAAGATGCGTATCGAAGCCGATTCCATGGGCGAAATGCCGGTTCCCGCCGACGCCCTGTACGGTGCCCAGACCGCTCGGGCGCTGGCCAATTTTCCCATTTCCGGGCTGCGTTTTTCCCGACCCTTCATTCACGCCCTGGGAATGATCAAGCAGCAGGCGGCCCGGGTCGACGGTGCCCTGGGGCTTCTTGACGAGGAGCGAATGACGGCCATCATGGCCGCCGCCGCCGAGGTCATTAACGGTGAACTCGACGAGCATTTCGTGCTGGATATCTACCAGACCGGCTCCGGCACCAGTACCAACATGAACGCCAACGAGGTGATTGCCAACCGCGCTGCTCAGATTCTGGGCCGACAGATCGGCTCCAATGCCGTCCACCCCAACGACCACGTCAACCTCGGTCAGTCGAGTAATGATGTCATTCCCAGCGCCATGCACCTGGCGGCGGTTCTGGAACTGCGCCGGGATCTGCTTCCCGCCCTCTCCGGCCTGCAGCAGTCCCTGGAGGAAAAAGCCCGGGACTTCGACGACATCATAAAGATCGGCCGAACCCACCTGCAGGACGCCACGCCGGTTCGCCTGGGGCAGGTGTTTTCCGGCTACGCCCGGCAACTGGCCCTGGCACTGCACGGGCTTGAAGCGGCCAAAGACGGTCTGCTGGAATTGCCCCTGGGCGGCACCGCGGTTGGCAGCGGCCTGAATACGCATCCGCAGTTCGCCGAACAGGTCATCGCCGCCCTGAGCACCCTCGGTGGCCGGCCGTTTCGCGAGGCCATCAACCATTTTGAAGCCCAGGCCGCCCGGGACGCGGCGGTGGCCATGAGCGGCGCCCTCAAGCGGACCGCCTGCGCTCTCTACAAGATCGCCAACGACATTCGCTTTCTCGGCAGCGGCCCCCGCTGCGGGCTCGGTGAACTCCGGCTGCCGCCGGTACAGCCCGGCAGCTCCATCATGCCCGGCAAGGTCAATCCGGTGCTCTGCGAAAGCCTCATGCAGGTCTGTGCCCAGGTGGTGGGCAACGACGCCGCCATCACCCTCGGCGGCCTGTCGGGAAATTTCGAACTCAATGTGATGATGCCGGTCATGATCCACAACCTGCTCGGCTCCATCGCCCTGCTGGCCGGTGCCGCACGACAGTTTGACCACGGCTGCGTCAAGGGCCTTGACGCCGACCGGCAACGCTGCGCGTCCCTGGTCGAGGAAAGCCTGGCGATGTGTACTGCCCTGGTGCCGGCCATCGGCTACGACCGGGCGGCACAGATCGCCAAGGAGGCCTATCGCAGCGGCCGCACCGTGCGCCAGATCGCCCTCGAACAACAGATCCTGCCGGCG
>PWVL01000110.1 GCA_003561875.1 Desulfuromonadales bacterium
GTGCTTGCGGTTCCACAATCCTTTGAGTGCCTTGAGCTTGTCTTTATGGGCTTTGGTATCGCCTTTGACCAGAAATGCTTTTTCTGACAGAGGTGCGATATAAAGCGGAGCTTTGCCTGTCTCTCTTTCGACAAGAGCTTCCTGAGCCGTGCGTGCTTCTACCGTGCCCTCTTCGCCTGCGACTTTTTCAGCGGCCTGCACCACTTCAGGGCTTCCGTCGGTCAACACGTCCTGAATCACGGTGCCGTCTTTGTCCCGTGCGGTAATGACCGTTTCAGATCCTTCCGGTTTTTGCGCAATCCCGTAATCCAAAGCTTCGCCAAGACGTCCGAAGCGGGCCAATTCAAGCGCCCTGTCGTCCTTATAGATCAAGGTGCCTTCGTCGATTTGAGCGGCCTTGAACCCTGGCGGAATAACGGCCGGCATGCTCTCGCCGGGAGTTATCAAGACAGCACCTTTGCGTCCGTCTTTAAGCGCCTGCATCTGAGCGGCAAGAGTTGCCGGGTCTTCCGGTGTCGGCTGAACGGCTGCGGGAATGTTATGCGGGACGGTGTGGGACGTATCCAGTCCGCGCCGGGCAATGACATTCAGATTGGAGACGCGGTTCGGGTCGGCGGAAAGGCGCTGCTGAGATGCTGCGATCTGTTCTTCCGTCATGCTACCAACATTCAGGCCACGTTCGATAATCGCCTGCTTCTGAGACGGCGTAACCGCTGTTCCATCCGGGCCAACTTCTATTGCCGGTGCGGGAAGCATGTGCGCTTCGTCGGTAATCGGGCTGGGCTCGAAGGTGAAGTCTTCTCCGGGAGAAAATTCAAAGTCGCCTTCACTCGAAACAGGCTCGACATCTCCTTCTGCGGCCAAAAAATCAAAAGTCGGGTCCAGGCTGGCGGTATCGAAGTTCCCTTTATCGTCAAAATAATGACGGGAACCAAAGTCGTTCAGGACGTTGCGCCAATTCGGGTACTGCTGATCCATTTCGGCAAAGAACATATCGCGGATCTTGGCATTGTTCCCAATGGTCTGGATGTTGAGTTCCATTGCCCGCACCACCGGCGCCGCGCGCGTCCTTGCCCGGTTGTGCGTCGTGGACGTTATAGACTGCATTCCCGCACCAAGGCCACCGGAAGAGATCATACCCCTGGCCGTCGCCTCTGCGACGCCTTCATGCCACGGCAGTCCCAGCATCAGGTTACGAATCCACGCCTCAGACGACGACTGTGGTGCCTCTTCAATGGCCTGCGTAATGGTGTTCTCGACAATTTTGCGCATGACGGTTTTCTGCGTCTTGGTCGTCGCTCCGCCCTTGAGGAAATGACGCGAGAAGGGATGCGCAATGCCCAATTTGTCACTGATTGCCGTACTGACAGAAGCCGAAGCGCCGGTCACAGCACCGGACAGCAAGGCAAGAGCCGCCTGTTGTGGCGACAGTCCGCCGCCCTGCTGATAACGAACACCTTCGGCCTGACTGCCTGCCGTTGTGGTCGCGATACCGGAACCCGACGCAATATAGGGCAGGACCTTGGAAAGCTTCGGAGCGAGCTTTGGCGCAACATGCCTAAGAGCCTTTTCCGCATGAGGAACCAGCCGCATTGACTGCGTGGAAAGGGCTTTGCCCATCATCAGGCTTGACGGAATGGTTTCTGTAATGCTGCCGAGAGTCGGAGCGGCAATATCCCTGGGACTTGTTGCCAACTCTTTAAGACCACGGAAAAAGCCCTGATCCATGGCCTGGCTTATTCTCTCTTCTTCCCACTGCCTTGCGTCGGAATACTGTCCCTCTAAGGCTTCGCGTGCCTGCCCGAACTGTATTGGAGTCATCCGTTCAAGAATATCGCCAGGCAATAAAGGGAGGTTTTCGCCATATGCCGTGCGATACGCCATAAAGAGAGGATTAATGGCCATCGCGATATTGCCAGTACCAACAAGCAATTCAGGGACGCCCATAAGGGCTTTGGCGGCGTCAATCAGCCAGTCTTGACCGCGTTCAGCCAAAGACGCTTTGGGCTTGGAGCCAAGAGGTCTTCTGCCGCCGGAAAACAGGTCTTGCGGGTTCACTCCTGTAGCTTGAAACTTCTGGCGGAAATTCGGATCGCCAAGCAGACTCATGACCGTGTTGTCGTCAAGAGGCATCTTGCGCCGGCCGGCTTCCGTTGCAATCATCTCCAAAGCGTTGTACGTCTGCTGCTCTTTTTCGTTGAGCTCTACAGGCTTTTGTCCTGCTGCTGCGGCGTCGAACAGGCCCTGGCCGACAGAATGGGCTACCCGGTTGCTGTCGAAATGCTCTTGGGCGGCAATCTGCTCAAAGATGTTCCCGGGATCTTCTTTCGGCTTGCGTAGAGCGTCACGCACGACTTCCGTTACCTCCTGCTGTGCGCGGTAGGCCGGAATATAGCCCAGCCCTTTTTCGGCAATATTCCTTGCCCGTTCGACGCGCGACGGTTTGGATTCTGCGGATTCCTGTGCAAGTTCTTCAAATATATTGGCCATGTGCGCGTTCTCCGCAATTAAAGTTTATATCCGTCTTTTTTTGCCAACTCCGCCGCTTTTTTCGGATCGCCGTTTGCTTTTCTCAAGTATTCCCTGGCGATGACCTCATGCTCCGGATTCGACCGGTCCAGCTTGGTGCCCTGCGGTACGGGCGTCTGGTTCTGCGATTTCCTGGTTTGTTGGCTTCTTTCCATAAGCAACCCACCTTGCGGTTCCGGCGGTCTGACAGTTCGCCCAATCTCTTCACCGATGTCATGGGCACCGAGAGCGGCGCGTTCGGCCCACTCTCTTGCGACTCCCGGCAGTCCACGGGCTGTTTGCGTAGCGGCGTCGCGTGCAGCCCGGACTATCCCTCGAACCAGCCCGCCTTTCGGCCCGGGAGGTTCTTCCACCGGAGCGGTCGGCGTTTCTTCCCCATGGAAGAACGGCTCAACGGCCTGCTCATTCACCCATTCTGTAAAAGGTTTCGAGCCTTCTTTAGCGCCCAGGAAGTTGCCTAAAGGGTCCGTATTGGCATGATCTGCCAACCAGGATTTACGAAGCTCTTCAAGCGTCGTTGTGATTCCGGTTTTCAGAAGAACTTGCGTATGTCTCTGAGCACCTGCCGCCCTTGCCAGTGCTGCACGGTCTTTTTCCCTCTGCAAGTTTGTTTGATGCTGAAACAGTTCTTGCTGCTGTTGCCGCAAAAACTCCCTCTCGCGCTCTTCCTTCGCCAGCCCTGCCCTGCCCTGGAAGTACGCCTCGGGATTCAGGGAGGCATGTCGGGCGTTCAGTTTTTCCAGGAACATCTTGCGGTTGCCCATATCATTGAAAAAATCCCGCACGGGAATCACGGTTACGTCCGTGTCGTGCTCATCCCGATTCGGCCCGGTCATCGGTCTGATATAGCTGCTGCCGTCTGGCATTGTGACCTTAAATCGAGGAATAAACCCTTTGGGAGTCATGACCGCGCCAACCCATTCCTTGGTCGCTCCTTCCGGGCCGCCCTGATTCACCTGGTCGCTATAAAAGCGGTTGAGGGCGGCATAAAACTCCGGCGTATTGACATTGCCTGCTTCAATAGACTTTTCTATAAATGCGAGGTCTTGCATAGCCTCGCGCCAGTTGTCTTCTCTCGACCACTCCTTCTGCTGCCGCTCCCACGCAAGGTCGTTCCGCTCAGCCATCTTGTCTCGATGCGCTATGTCCCACTTGCGGTCTTCCTTATAATGCTTGTCGAACATCGCCTGACGACGCTGATCTTGAGCGTTCATCACCATCCCTTGCCCAACCTGCAAACCTCGCAACAAGCTATTTGAAAATGCTCCGGGATCAATCGCCATTGTTCTGCTCCTTATGTTAAAGCGCTATAGCTGCGGTCAGGCCCAGCCCGGCCACGGTTCCGAGTGCCGAAATGTTGGATGAAGCCGTCGCCGCTGCGTTCTGCTGATTTGCCGCGTTGCGCGTCGCCTCCATTGAAGCAACATTGCCCCATCCGGACTGTGCAGAGCCTGCCACACCCTGGCCGATACCAAACAGCCCTCGCTCCACGGCATCCCGCCGAGCGTCCGTAACCGCCCGCACGTCGTTACTGGTGCGAGTTAGGTCCAAAGCCCTGTCCAGGGACGCTTCACGGTCCATGGCGGCCTGTTCCTGTGGTCTGGCAGACACACCATATCTCTCCATTGACCGTGCTGTCGCTCCCCGCCCGGCGTCATGTGCCTGATTGACCGCCTCTTTCGCTTGCGCAATGTTGCGATCCATCATGCCGGGATCGTCCAGCCAGACAAACGCCTCGTCAATCAGTGGCGCAAACTTGTCTTGCCAGATATTGAATTGCTCCCGAGAAATCCGTGCATGGGCGTCCGTTGCCGTATTGTCCGTCTTTACGCTGCCGCCAAAACTCATATCGCACCTGCCGCGTCTCGTGGGTTAAACCAGCCCTTCTTCTGTCCATAAGCACCGACACCCATGCCAGCCACCGTACCGGCTGCATCGCTCCATGCTGCCTGCGATGCCTGTCGAGCCTGCTGCTGGGCAATGGCCTGTTGATTTTGCAGGGTTCCAGCCATGGCAAGACCTCTTTGCGCTCCTGAATGAATGCCGCGCCCGGTAGCGATCAGGTCTTGAATGCCGGTTGCATGTTCCGACTCATGGGCCTGCTGCGTTTGTGCTTGCGAGGCGCCCATAGTCGAGGCTTTGGCCGTATCAAACCGCCGCAACCCTTCCTTAAACTGTGCGCTGCCCGGGTTGATACCCGCTTGGCGCATAGCCTCTGCGGCGTCTGACCGACTGCCTTCAAACGCATCATGGACAGCCTGAGCGGACTGACGCAATGCCAGAGCCTTGCCGCGCTCCGGGTCCTTGGCTTGATCCAACATGGAATCAATGCGCGGCATGAATTGTTTTTTGTACAAGTTCCAGTCTTCGGTAGCGATGCGGGCCATCTCCTGTTCGCCCCACGACGCCCTGACTTTTTTTGTCTTGCTCACGGGTCAACCTCCATTTGGTAAACGGTTGCGACCGGCGTCCAGCCCGTTCTTTCAAATCCTTTACGCGGCGAGTGCATTTCGATTCGCACTGCTCCCATACCGCGAGCTATCGACCTGATCTCTTTCATACCTTTATCCTGAACAAACCCTTCTCCATGGGCGATCCAGACAAAGAGCTCTTTTTCTCCGGTAAATTCATTCACCTGCTTCTTCAGAATGGCGAAGCAATCCGGTGCGACAAATGCCCTGGCATCTCCGTTGCGGCACGCATGATAAACGTCCTCGGGCTTCCATTCCGGCTGGCACTTGTCTTTAACCGCCAACAGCCCGGGAAGAATGCGTTCCCAGCACTTGCGAATATCCATGGGTTCGAGCATGGCAAAGACTTTCAGCCGAAAACGCAAAAACGCCCGGCCAAACCTGAAAAGGTTTTAGGACCGGGCGCCGGGCTCTCCATTATGGTTCCCTTTGTCACCGTTCTTTTATTCTGCTGAATTTTCCCACAATATCAGCCTTCTGTCCACAAGATCAGCGTTCCCTTGATATGGGATCAAGCACATCGTCTTTTTCTTTCACCACGAACTCCCGCCGAGTCGCTACAGTAATCACCTGCAAGATCAGCTTGAGCACTGCCTGAACATCTCGAATATCCTTAACCTGCGTGTCCACCCATTCATTGATCTTTTGCAGGTCCGCTTCCAACAGAAACTGCAACCGGGAATCCATGGCCACTTCCTGCTTCTTGGCAGCCAGTTCCAGTTCCCGTTGCTGCTCAACACTGCTTCTTAAATCAAGCCGTTGCAACAAAGATAATCTCCTTTGGCAGATAAGGAAAAGCAGAAAACTGCACCGTATACTCACCGGGAAAATCAACGGTCAA
>PWVL01000156.1 GCA_003561875.1 Desulfuromonadales bacterium
CCCGGATCGCCGTCGGTCACGGACAGATGCCGGAAAAAGCCCTCGAGGGGGTGATGCTCGATTTCATCGAGGGGCGCAGCAACGTACTGGTGTGCAGCACCATCATCGAAAACGGCCTCGATATTCCTCGCGCCAACACCATCATTGTCAATCGCGCTGACTGCTTCGGGCTCTCCCAGCTCTACCAATTGCGCGGCCGGGTCGGCCGCTCCGACCGGCGTGCCTATGCCTATCTGCTGATTCCCGGGGAAGGCGCTTTGACCCGCGAGGCTCGGGAGCGGTTGCGGGTGCTGCAGGAACTCACCGAACTCGGCGCCGGTTTCCGTATCGCCAGTCACGACCTGGAGCTGCGCGGCGCCGGGGACTTGCTCGGCGGTCGCCAGTCGGGGCAGATCGCTGCCATCGGCTTTGAAATGTACAACGAGCTCTTGGAGGAGACGGTTCAGGAACTGCAGGGCCGGGCCAAAGAGGATCGGGTCGATCCCGAAATCCGCCTCGGCCTGTCGGCCTTTCTGCCGGAAAAATTTCTTCCCGATCCCAACCAGCGCCTGGTTTTCTACAAGCGGCTTGCCGCCGCCGTCGAAGAAGGGGAGCTGTACCGGGTCGCCGACGAACTGCGGGATCGCTACGGAGCTCTGCCGGAGCCGGCCCGGCTGCTGCTCGAGGTGATGAAGTTGCGGGTGCTGCTCAAGGGGCTGCGTATCGAACAGGCCGAATACGACGGCCGGCAACTGATCTTCGCCTTTCGAGCCGACACCCCGGTGACTCCGGAGCAGATCCTGGCTCTGGTGCGCCCCGAGGGCAGTCCCTTCAGCTTCGGTCCTGATTACCGGCTTTCCCTGCGTTGCGGCCGGCTGCCTGCGGAGACTCTGCCGGAGACCGCCAGAAAAGCGTTGCAAGGCTTTCTTTAGCTGTGCTACATGGAGGACATGAAGGTTATCCTTTTCCGCGGAGTCAGAGAGCATCCCCTTGAAAACGCATCGTTCCGGTTTGTCCCGTTGGCTACCCCTGGTATTTCTCATCGGCTGCAGCACTCTGCTCGGCAGCGCTTGTCGGCGGCAGGAGGACCCACCCTCTCCGGTGCTGCTGCAGATCAACGACCGGCGGATTTCGCAGGCCGAGTTCGAGGCTGAATTTCAGCGCTACCTCAATGTTCGGGGGATGGTCTCGCGGGAAAGCCGTGAGGAACTCAGGCGCGCATTTCTGGCCCAGAAGATTGACCGGGAACTGATTCTCTCGGCGGCCGACCGGGCCGACATCGTTTTGAGCCCGGAGCTTGAAGAGCAGATTGTTGCCGAGAACCTCGGCGATTATCCCAAAGAGGTTTTTGCCTCAGTTCTGGAGGAGCAGGGGTTGACGGCGGAGCAGTGGCGCCGAAATCTGTTGGAAAACAGCCGCATCGAAAAGGCCGTCACCTTCCTGGCACAAAGTAGGGAGCGGGTTGCGGAAGACGCCGTGGTCGCTTATTATCGGCAGCACGCCGATCTCTTCGACCGACCGCCGGAAGTGCGGGTGCGGCAGATCACCGTGACCGGCGAGGCGGAAGGCCTGCGGGTTCTCGGCCAATTGCGCCAGGGCCTTGCGTTTGCCGAGGCGGCCCGTCTCCACTCCAGCTCTCCCGACGCCGCCGAGGGCGGCGACCTGGGATTTGTCGGCCGCGGACAGCTGCCCGACGCCTTTGACGCGGTGATTTTCGACCTTCCGGCAGGGCGGGTGAGCGACCTGGTGAAAAGCGAATACGGCTACCACCTATTTCTGGTTGAAGAGCGCCGCCCGGCCCGGCGGTTGGCCCTGGACGAGGTTCGCGAAGAAATTATCGCCCTGCTGCAGGCCGACCTTGAGGAGCAGGCCTACCGTGACTGGCTGCGGGGACTGCGGCGCGAGGCTGCCATTTCGGTGGAGTGGAACCTGTTATAAACGGAACATCAAACCCAAGCGAGGATATGGCCTGATATGAAAAGGACTCTTACCGGTTTAACCTGCTGCCTGCTGCTCATCGCCTTGCCCCTGCGGGCCGAGGTGGTCAGTCGCGTGGCCGCCGTGGTCAACGACGACATTATCACGACTTTTGAACTCGACCAGCGGATGCAAGCGGAATTTGGCCGCGATTCGGAAAATCTTCAGGACATTCAGGTCCGTCAGGCGTTTCTGGAGGAGATGGTTCGGGAACGGCTGATGGACCAGCGTATCGAGGAGCTTGGCATCAAAATCAGCCCGGACGATGTGGACACGGCCATCGAGGATGTACAGCGGCAGAACAACATTACCCGGGAGCAGCTGGTCGAGGCCCTTGAGGCCCAGGGACTGAGCATGGAGACCTATCGGCAGCAGCTGCACCGTCAGTTGCTGGAATTCCGGCTGGTAAGCCGGGAGATCCGCGATCAGGTGGAGGTTTCCAACCACGAAATGCGCCGGTATTTTCAGGACAATTTCGAATCCTTTCGGGAAGCATCCTATCTGCGCCTGAGCCGCCTCAGCTTCGCGGTCCCTTCCGGCGCCTCTGCCAGCCAGCGTGCGGCCTTAAAGGCCTTGAGCCGTGAGGCTCTGGATCGTCTGCGGGCCGGAGAAGCCTTTGATCGGGTGCTGGAGCACTATCGTCAGGAACGGGGCGCCGAAGGCGGTTCGCTGGGACGCTTCGGCCAGGGAGATTTAAGCGAACCCTTCGCCACCGTCGTGGCGGGGTTGCAGGTTGGTCACTACAGCGAGGTCATCGATACCCCCCAGGGTCTGCACATTCTGCGACTGGACGAGCGCAATCCGGGGCGGGTGCCCGAATTCGAAGAGGTGCGGGAGCAGATCAGTCGACTGCTCATTGAGCAAAAGCGCGAGGTGGCTCTGGACAACTGGCTGACCAACCTCAAGCAGCAATCCCATATCGAGATGCGCATCTGATCACGGATCGAGCTGAATTCCGCGGCCCGCCGGTTTTCCGGCGGGCTTTTTCACAGGCGGAGGGTCCCACCGGCCAGAGAAGGCGGCCGTCGTTGTCCATACGTCGGAAGGAAACAAGATGCCCGGACCGTTGTTGCTGACCATGGGGGATCCCACCGGGGTTGGGCCGGAAATCATTCTGAAAGCCTGGCTCAAGGACCGGCTCGACGCCGGCAGCCGACCGCTGGTGGTAGTCGGAGATCAGGCCGTGCTGCAACGGGCGGCGGTTATTTACGGCGCCGAACTGCGGCGGGAAACCCCTGAGAAGGACACTGCAGGCCTTGCCAACATGGTGTTGCGCTACGGAGAACGACGGTTGCTGCTGCAGAACCGTTCAAGTCTGCCTGCCGCCGAATTGCATTACGGCGCCCCGAATGCTGCCTGCGGCAGGGCCATGCGGGAGTACATCGAATGGGCCTGTGACCGCTGCCTTTCAGGACAGGCGGCGGGTATGGTGACCGCTCCCGTCAACAAGCAGGCCCTGCGAGCCGCCGGGGTTGCCGCTCCCGGACATACAGAACTGCTGGCCGAGCGTTGCGGGGTGAAACGGGTGGTGATGATGCTTGCCGGAGACCGGTTGCGGGTCTGTCTGGTCACTGCCCACCTGGCCCTTGCAGCGGTGCCGTCGGCGCTAACCGGCGAGGGGATTCTGGCCACCATAAAGATCAGCGACGCCGCCCTGCGCCGGGACTTCGGTCTGCGGTCTCCCCGCCTGGCGGTGCTGGCCCTCAATCCCCACGCCGGCGAAGGAGGCCAGTTCGGGGACGAGGAACAGCGTGTCATCGCTCCGGCCATCGCGTCGGCCCGTCGGCAGGGCATCGACGCCAGCGGCCCGCACAGCGCCGACGCCCTGTTTCACTTCGCTGCTCGGGGAGACTACGATGCGGTCATCTGCATGTACCACGACCAGGGGCTGATCCCCCTCAAGCTGCTGCATTTTGATGACGGCGTCAATGTTACCCTCGGCCTGCCCATTGTCCGCACTTCCGTTGATCACGGCACCGCTTACGATCTTGCCGGCACCGGCCGGGCCGGCAGTGAAAGCCTCAGCGCGGCGTTGCGCATGGCCGCCGCCATGGTCGCTCGTCAGAGCGTCGGATCCTGACGCCTCGGTAGCGTGGCGCGGGTTCTTTTCCCTCCACTGCGGCCCGCAGGCCGGAACATGGGCCATCCGGACCGTGCGTCATTCCTCTTCGACTTCCTGCAGCGCCGGCGGCTTGAGCAGCAACATGAACACGATGCCGAGTACGGCGGCGAGGGAAGCGATGACGAAGGCCGGCTGCATTTTTGTCAGATCCGTCCCCACCACCCGGGTGGCGCCGTCGATTACTTCGACGATATTAGCCAGATTCCTGAAATAACCGGCAATGTACGACGAGGCGACGGCCCCGATGCCGAAGCCGAGCAGCACGATACCGTAGTTCACCCCCATGTTTCTCGGTCCCCAAAAATCCGCGGTCAAGGCCGGAAATATCCCCAGGAAGCCGCCGTAGGCAAAGCCCATGATGCCGATGAGTACCAAGATCATCAGGCCGGGTACGGCGCTGACGAACAGACTGCTGACAGCCGTGGTCGCCAGCAGAATCAGGATGGTGGATTTTCGGCCCAGTTTGTCCGAGACGTAGCCCCAGAAAACCCGCCCGATGGAATTGAAAACGGCGATAATCATGACCCCGATGGCGGCGACCTCCATCGTCAGTCCCTTGGCTACGGCAATGGGTGCAGCAAAACCGATCATCATCAGCCCCGACATGCAGGCCAGCAGCAAGGTCAGAGTCACCAGGTAGAACTGCCGGGTTATCACCATCTGACTGGGTTTGAAATCCTGGTGATGTACCATGTTGCGGCGATTGGCCACCGGTCCGCTCCACCCCTCCGGCTTGAATCCGGCCGGCGGATTATCCACGAACAGTGCCCCCAGCAGCGTCACCACCAGGAAGATGACCCCCAGCCAGAAAAAGGTCTGCAACTCACCGCGCTCGCCGAAATGGACGATCAGCGCGCGGGCAATGGGCGTGAAAATAACCCCGCCGAAACCCAGGGCCGAGACGATGATGCCGGTGATCAGACCTCGCTTGTCCGGGAACCATTTCTGGCAACAGGCGATGAGGGTGGAGTAGATCATGCCCATGCCGAAGCCGCCCAAAACTCCGTAGGTGAGCCACAGCAGCCACGGCGCCGCGGGTGTGGCAAAGGAGGACAGGATGAACCCCAGGCCCAGAATGACCCCGCCGATCATGATAACCGGCCGCGGCGAGGTTTTGTCCTGCATTCGACCGCCGATGGTGCTGCCGAAGGTGAGGACCCCAAGAAGCAGGGAAAAGGTCAGGGCGGCGGCCGCGTTGTTGCCGCCGAACAGGGTGTTGGCGATGCCGGTCTGGAAAACCGACCAGATATAGGCCGTTCCCAGGCAAAACTGAATAACGACGCATGCCGCTACCGGAATCCATCGGTTCTTGCAGAAAATCTTGGTTGCACTCATGGCTTCCCCTTGTTTGAGTCCGTTGCGAAAACGGATAAAATGAAATCAGCCCGTTCCCTGATGTACCACCCGCAAAAGGGAGGGCCTGATTGCAGGCTTTTCATCGCCTTATTCCGTTCTTCAGGCTATATGCGAGGTTGCCAGACATCAGTCGTGTCCAGAGTCGAATGTTTTTCAACCTGCACCACGAATGGTCGGCATAGGATGACCCTCTTGTTTATGGCTTTCAATGTTTTTCGCGTCAACCTTTTTCATCGGCCCGTCTCCCGGATTGCTCCGCCCCGCTCCGCGGCAGTCCGGAAGACGGGATTTTTTTCCGGGGCAGATCCGGATTTGGCGCCTCGCGTTGCCAAGCTTCAGCACGCCATGTTAAAGTGTTCCGTTGCCGCCTGTAGAGAGCGGTGTTTTCGTTTCTACCCTTTTTTATGCAACCTCGGGGCATGGAGAGCATGGCAGACAAGATCGTCATCAAAGGTGCCAGTGAACACAACCTGCAGCATATCGATCTGGAGATCCCCCGCAACAAGCTGGTGGTGATTACCGGTGTCTCCGGGTCGGGCAAAAGCAGTCTCGCCTTTGACACCCTCTACGCCGAGGGCCAGCGGCGCTACGTGGAGAGCCTGTCGGCCTATGCCCGGCAGTTTCTGGAGCAGATGGACAAGCCCGACGTAGAGAGCATCGAAGGCTTGTCGCCGGCCATCTCCATCGAACAGAAAACCACATCCAAAAATCCCCGCTCGACGGTGGGCACGGTGACCGAGATCTACGACTATCTGCGGCTTCTGTTTGCCCGGGTCGGGCGCATTCACTGCCATCGCTGCGGCAAGCAGATCGCCTCCTGGACCGTACAGCAGATGGTCGATCGCATTATGACCCTTCCGGAGAAGACCCGGCTGCTGCTGCTGGCCCCCATCGTGCGCGGCCGCAAGGGGGAGTACCGCAAGGAACTCCGCCAGTTGCAGGCCGACGGTTTTGTCCGGATTCGCATCGACGGCACCCTGTACGAATTGGGCGACGAGATTGCCCTGGACAAGAACAGGCAGCACACCCTGGAGGTGGTGGTCGACCGGCTGGTGGTCAAGGAAGGTATCGAGGACCGGCTGGCCGACTCCCTGGAGACCTGCCTGAAGCTGGCCGGCGGAGTGGTGCGGGTGGAGGTGCCGGAGGGCGAGAGTCAGCTGTTTTCCGAGCAGCATGCCTGTGCCGAGTGCGGTATCTCCTATCCGGAGATCACCCCGCGCATGTTCTCGTTCAATAACCCCCACGGCGCTTGTCCCGATTGCGCGGGCCTCGGCACCCGGCTGTATTTCGACCCCGAAGCGGTGGTCCCCAATCCCGATCTCGCCCTGCGAGAAGGAGCCATCGCCCCCTGGGAGACGCGCACCGGGTTTTATTATCACCAGCTTCTCGAGGCGCTGGCGGATCATTACCAGTTCGATATCAACACCCCTTTTCGAGAACTGCCCGAAACCCTGCGACACACACTGCTCTACGGGTCGGGCAAGGAAGAGGTGCGGTTTTTTTTCGATCAGGGCGGGCGACGGCACTTCTACGACAAGGTCTTCGAGGGGGTGATCCCCAACCTCGAGCGGCGCTATCACGAGACCGATTCGGACCGGGTGCGGGAAAATCTCGGCCGGTTCATGAATGTCATGCCCTGCCCCACCTGCAAGGGCGCCCGGCTGCGAGAGCAATCCCTGTTCGTGCGGGTCGGGGACAAAAACATCCAGGAACTCTGCGCCCTGTCCGTTCTGGAGGCGGAAGCATTCTTTGCGGCGCTGGAGCTGACGACCAAGGAAGAGGAAATCGGCCGCCGGATTCTCAAGGAAATTCGCGAACGTCTTTCCTTTCTCAGTTACGTGGGCCTCGACTATCTGAGTCTTGACCGGGCCTCAGGCACCCTCTCCGGGGGCGAGGGTCAACGCATTCGGCTGGCCACCCAGGTCGGTTCGTCTCTGGTGGGGGTGCTCTACATCCTCGACGAGCCTTCCATCGGACTCCATCAGCGAGACAACCGGCGACTGTTGGAAACCCTCAAGCGGCTGCGGGATCTGGGCAACACGGTGCTGGTGGTGGAGCACGACGAGGAAACCATTCTGGAGGCGGATCAGGTCATCGACATGGGGCCGGGGGCCGGGGGCCACGGCGGCCGGGTGGTGTCCCAGGGCACTCCCGGGGAGATTCTGGCCGATCCCGCATCCCTGACCGGCCGCTATCTGTCGGGAGATCTGAGCATTCCGGTGCCCGCCGAGCGCCGCCGCAGCAAACGCCTGCTGCAGATTCGGGGCGCACGGGAAAACAATCTGCAGCAGGTGGATGTGGATCTGCCCCTGGGTATCATGACCTGCGTGACCGGGGTTTCCGGTTCGGGCAAATCGACCCTGATTATCGATACGCTGTACAAGGCCCTGTCCCAACGGCTGTATCGCTCCCGGGACAGGGCCGGCAGGGTCGATGCCATTGCCGGCATCGAACAGCTGGACAAGGTGGTGGATATCGACCAGTCGCCTATCGGCCGCACGCCCCGCTCCAATCCTGCCACCTACACGGGTTTGTTCACCGATATTCGCGACCAGTTCACTCAGTTGCCGGAAGCGCGTCTGCGCGGCTACAGGGCGGGACGGTTCTCCTTCAACGTCAAGGGGGGGCGCTGCGAGGCCTGCCAGGGAGAAGGGATTCTCAAGATCGAGATGCACTTTCTGCCCGATGTGTATGTACAGTGCGAGGTCTGCAAAGGCGCCCGCTACAACCGGGAGACCCTGGAAATTCGCTACAAGGGGCAGAATATCGCCGAGGTTCTGGACATGACGGTCAGCCAGGCGCAGAAATTTTTCGAGAATATTCCCCGGATTCGTGGCAGACTGCAAATGCTGCAGGACGTCGGGCTCGGCTATATCAAGCTCGGCCAGAGCGCCACCACCCTCTCCGGGGGCGAGGCTCAGCGGGTCAAGCTGGCCAAGGAACTGGGCAAACGGGCCACCGGGCGCACCATCTACATTCTCGACGAGCCGACCACCGGGCTGCATTTCGCCGACATTCAGAAACTCCTCGACGTATTGCAGCGACTGGTGGAGACAGGCAATACGGTGGTTATCATTGAGCACAATCTGGACGTGATCAAGACCGCCGATTATGTCATCGACCTTGGCCCCGAAGGCGGCATCCGCGGCGGCCGGATCGTTGCTACAGGGACTCCCGAAGAGGTGGCCCGCAATACGGCCTCCTATACCGGGCGCTATCTGCGCCCCTATCTCGATCTGTAAACCTTTTTTCGGAATCCTTGCGGGTTCGTCAAGGCCCTGCGAACGGATTCCGGCGCAAGGGGTTTCGTTTATGCCCTCTTCTTCCAGGCGGTTTTCAAATCTGCTGCCGGGCCAGGCATTGATGCTCTATTACGGGGCGGCAATCCTGCTCGGCACCGTAGCCCTGGCCCTGCCCCTGGCCGCGCATGGCGAGCCTCTGTCGCTGCTGGATGCGCTTTTCACCGCCACCTCGGCCCAGTGCGTCACCGGTCTGATCGTGGTGGATACGGCTACCCGGCTGACCCTCTTCGGCCAGTTGGTGGTGCTGTTGCTGATGCAGATCGGCGGATTGGGCATCACCACCTTTTCCGTTTATCTGTTTTTTTATCTGGGCCGCGGATTGGGAATCCGCGACCGCTGTCTGCTGCAGGAAACCCTGCTGCACAGTCCCGTCGAGTCGGTGGGGGCCCTGGTTCGGTCGATTGTCCTGCTGACCCTGCTCATCGAGGGGCTGGGCACGGCCTTGCTGGCCTTCGTCTTTGTGCCCGAAATGGGCTGGGCCAAGGGGCTTTACTTTTCGCTTTTTCACGCCGTGTCAGCTTTTTGCAATGCCGGCTTTTCACTGTTTTCCGACAGCCTGGTGGGTTATCGGGATAACGGCCTGGTCAATGCCGTCATCCTGTCCCTGATTGTTCTGGGGGGGATCGGCTTTCTGGTCATGAAGGAGGTCGGTGACCTGATTCGGCGGCGGTCGCGGCGCATTCGGCGCAGGCTGTCTCTGCACTCGCGACTGGTTATTCTTACCAGCCTGACTCTCATTGCAGGCGGAGCCCTGCTCATCGGGCTGCTCGAGGGGCCGGCCGCCTTGACCGCGCTGGCACCCGGAGAAAGCCTGTGGACGGCTCTATTTCACTCGGTAACCGCCCGCACCGCCGGCTTCAACACCATGGATCTGACGCTCATGGGGGTGCCGACCCTGTTTCTGATCATGTTTCTGATGTTTGTCGGCGCCTCGCCCGGTTCCTGCGGAGGCGGCATCAAAACCACCAGCCTGGCCCTCTTCCTGGCGGTGCTTTCCAGTCGCCTCAGGGGCAACCCCCACACCAACGTGTTCCGGCGCACTCTGCCGGAAGCGGCTGCTTCCAAGGTCCTGACGCTGGTCATGACCGCGCTGCTGTTTCTGGCCCTTGCGGTTTTTGCGCTGCTGGCGGTGCAGTTGACGGGGCAGTCCGCCGATACCAGTCGCGGCGCCTTTCTGGAGTATGTTTTTGAGGCCGTTTCGGCCTTTGCGACGGTGGGTCTGTCCCTGGGAGCCACGGAAAAACTGCAGCCCATGGGCAAGGGAATCATTATATTGCTCATGTTTGTCGGCAGGGTCGGTTTGCTCACGGTGGCCTTTACCATGCTGCGCCGTTCTCGGGAGGATGCCGTGGAGTACGCCGAAGAAAATATCATGATCGGTTGACCAGAAGGCCGGTGCCTGAACCGGCCGGGGAGAGGGACGTTATGAAACGATTTTGCGTTGTCGGTCTGGGAAACTTCGGTTTTCACGTGGCCAAGACCCTGTATCAGGACGGTCACGAGGTGATTGCCATTGATATGGACCGGGATAAGATCCAGCGCATC
Source organism: Desulfuromonadales bacterium (assembly GCA_003561875.1). Taxonomy (GTDB): domain Bacteria; phylum Desulfobacterota; class Desulfuromonadia; order Desulfuromonadales; family Syntrophotaleaceae; genus SLLR01. The sequence continues at coordinate 10,282 of PWVL01000156.1, forward strand.
AAGAACCATGCCTCCTACGCGATTGTCGGCGACGCCACCAACAAGGAGTTTCTCAAGAGCCAGGGCATCGGTGAGATGGACGCGGTGATTATTTCCACCGGCGAAAGATCGGATCTTTCGACTCTTGTAGTACTGCACCTGAAGGAAATGAATGTACGGCGCATTCTCGTCAAAGCGGTGAATGAGGATCACGGCCGCATTCTGGAAAAGGTCGGTGCCACAGACATCATCTTCCCCGAGAAGGACACGGCCATCAAGATCGCCCACGGTCTGACCAGTTTCAATATTCTCGAGTTTATTCCGGTGGCGGAGGACTATTCCATTACCGAAGTGGCACCGCCGAAGCACTTTATCGGCAAAAACCTCATTCAACTCGATTTGCGCGGGCAATTCGGGGTGACGGTCATCGGCATCAAGGATGTACTGACCGGCGAATTTATTGCCCTGCCCTTGCCTACCCATGTCATCAAGGACAGCGATCTGCTGATTCTCATCGGCAAAACCGAGAACGTGGAAAAGGCCTGCAAGGTACGATAATTCGGCCCGGCGCCCATGGAGTGGTTGACTTTACCCCCAGAAAGGCTAGAATGGGCTGGACATGCCATTGTAACTGTCCAGATTTACAGTAAAATCATTCCAAAATACCGAGCGCGGAAGGTCGGGCCGGGAGCGCGGCACCGATGTGGGGGACCGCTAAAGGTCAATCAAGGCCGCAGGGGGGAGTTTCCCTGCGGCCGAATTTATTCAGCAGGAGTTGGGTGACGTCATGGAAAAATGTCCGGTCTGCAAGGAACAGAAAAAAGGCAGATACTGGTGCAGCGCCTGCAAAACCGTATTTATCTGTCCCATGCCCGGTTGTGGTGTGTCCGTCGTCCGCCGGGATACCGAGTCCTGTCCTTCATGCGGGCTGCTGTTTGCCGATTATACCGCTCATAAGAAAATGTACCGCCTGTGCCCCAAATGCAGGAAAAAGCAGGGTCTCGCCGAGCAGCAGTGCAAATTCTGCCGTTACTGGTTCAATTGTCCGAGCTGTGGTCACAAGGTTCCCTCCACCAGCATGCTGACCTGTCCCCGTTGTGCCGCCAATCTGCGCCGCTGAAGCCGTTTTCCCCTTCACCCTAGAGAGGTGAACCGTTGCTGGCGATTCTGGTTGTTTCGATTCTGGGGCTTCTTTCACTGGTTGCGGCCGGGCATGTGCTGCTGAACAAGCGCGACCCTCGGTCGGCTTTTGGCTGGCTGGTGATCTGCTGTCTGCTTCCCGGTATCGGTGCTCTCGGTTACTGGCTGCTGGGTATCAACCGGATTCATACGCGTGCACGGGACTGGCGGGTGCGCCTGCCAAGTTCCGGAGCGGCCGAAGCACGGTTTTGTTCCTGGTCGCTGCTTCAGGGCGCCGGCATTGCTTTTGGCGAAGAGGGATACGGAGCTCTGGTTTCCTTGTCCGACGCGGTCACCCGGCGTCCTTTGCTGCCCGGTAATCGGGTGCTGCCGCTGGTGAACGGAGAGCAGGCCTTTCCCGCCATGCTCGAGGCCGTTGCTGGGGCCTGTCATACCATCTGCCTGAGCAGCTACATCTTCGATGCGGATGATGTTGGACGCAAGTTTGCCGCCGCCCTGAGAGGGGCAGCGGAGCGGGGACTGGATGTGCGGGTGCTGGTAGACGGTATTGGCGAGCGTTACTCGTTGCCCGTGGCCCGGAAACTGTTTCGGGGTAGCAAAGTCTCCTACGCCCGCTTTTTGCCCCCGGAGATGACCGGTCGTGGTCTGCACTTCAACCTGCGTAATCATCGCAAGCTACTGATCGTCGACGGACAGCGGGGTTTCACCGGCGGCATGAACATCGGCGCCCGCCATCTGGTCTCCGTTCAGGGGCGGCGGCAGGCCCAGGACATTCATTTTGCCGTCGAGGGGCCGGTGGTGGGACAGATGCTCGAAGCTTTCATGGGGGACTGGCACTTTGCTTCCGGAGAAGCCCCTTCGTCCTGCAGTTATCCACCGCCGTTGACCGGGGGAACCGTTTTTTGCCGGGGGATCAGCGCCGGTCCCAACGAAGACTTTGAAAAATTGCGCTGGATCGTGCTTGGCGCCATCGGCTGCGCCCGCAGCCGGCTACGAGTCATGACCCCCTATTTCATTCCCGACCGGGCCCTGCTTGCAGCCCTTAACGCCGCGGCTCTGCGGGGTGTGGCGGTCGACATCGTGCTGCCGGTGAAGAACAACCTGCCTTACGTGGCCTGGGCTTCAAGGGCCTATTTCAGCGAGCTTCTGGAACACGGCTGTCGCATCTATTATCAGCCGCCGCCCTTCGCCCACAGCAAGCTGCTGCTGGTGGATGACCTGTACGCCCTGGTCGGTTCCGCCAACCTGGACCCCCGCAGTCTGCGGCTTAATTTCGAGTTCAATCTGGAAATTTTCGATGTCGGTCTGGCTGGCGGTCTTGCCGATCATTTCGACTCTGTCTGCGGCGTCTCCCGGCAGGTCGCGGTGCAGGACGTTCAGAATTGGAGCCGGGCAAGCCGTCTGCGAGACGGATTCGCCAAGCTTTTTTCCCCCTATCTCTAATCCGCAACCGGTCGGAGAAAATAAAACGGGGGACGAGCGGTTGCGCTCATCCCCGTCATCACGTTTTTTCTCTGACGGATCTTATTCGGCGTCGCCAAAAGGCCAGTACCAGCGCTTCCTTCGGGCTCTTTCCGGTAACGTTTCTGCTGTTTCCTCAACGACAGCTTCCCGCTCCCGCATCCTCTGCTCCACTTTTCCCTTCTGTTGATGGTGCATGGCGTCTTTGTCCCGCAGGTTTTCCTTGGCCGGATAGGTTTCCTCAAGGTCTTCCGGAAGAACCTCTTCGCCACCCGGCTTCATTTTGTCCTTGTGCGGCATCCTCTCCCGCGCCTTGTCGGCCTCTTTGGCGCCCTTTTCTTCCCAGTGCCCTCGCTGCTTTTCCAAGGCCTCCATGCCGTGATCCCCTGCCTGCTCGGCGCGCCGTTCGGCCGCCCGCTCCAGGCCCGGGACGGCATTGCGGCCCGGTGGATTCGGGTTGCCGGGGGGGTCGGTGTGCCTGTGCTGGCTCGCCAGAGCCGGAAGGGCTGAGGTTAGAAGCAGCAGGCCGCCGAGCATTAGTCCTGTAATAAGTCTTTTCATGATCGCCTCCTTGATCGCCGGTGGTTGAACGGGGCGTACGGAGTGCACGGTCCCGCGTGGTCTATCCCAGCATTCTACCATGCTCCTGGAACATCGCTTCGATGACCGGTAAAAGGGCTGCCGATGGCCGCGGGTTCTGCTATAATCGGGGCTTCATCTGCGGGGCGAGTATTTATTCAACAAAGGTCAAACCGTGAGAAAAGACGATATCTACGCCGACTCTCAGGGTCCTTCACCCTTTGAATTCAACGAACGGGTTGCCGCGGTTTTTGACGATATGATCGGTCGTTCGGTTCCTGGTTACCGGGAACTGATCGAAAGACTGGCCCAACTGTGCCGTTATTTTTACCAGCCCGACAGCAGGATCTACGACCTGGGCTGCTCGACGGGCAATCTGGGTTTGGCCCTGTGCCGGGAGATGGCCGGTGCCCCCTTCCGCATGGTGGCAGTGGACAGTTCCCGGCCGATGCTCGACCGATATCGGGAGCGGCTGCCAGAGGGCGCCTATGGGGAGGCCATGGAACTGGTTTGCGGCGATGTTCGCGAACAGCCGCTGCACGACGCCTCGGTGGTGGTGATCACCCTGACTCTACAGTTTCTGCCCCTTGCCGATCGGGACGCCCTGCTTGCCAGGGTCTGCCGGGGACTGCTTCCCGGAGGGGTTCTGCTGCTCACGGAAAAGGTTCGGCAAGCCGACCCTGCCCTGGAAAACCTGCAACAGGAGTTTTATTATCGTTTTAAAAGGGAACGGGGCTATTCGGAACTGGAGATCAGCCAGAAGCGCGAAGCCCTTGAAAACGTCCTGATTCCGGAAACCATCGACGCCCACCAGCAGCGTCTGGCGCGGGCAGGTTTCCGGAGCTGCGATCTGTGGTTCAAGTGGTTCAATTTTGCCTCCCTGCTGGCACGCAAGGAGGCTCCCTGATGCTGGGGTTGAAGGAATCGCTAAAGGCTTGGGGAGCGCCGCCGTGGCTGGCTGCTCTGGAAACCCTGCTGGACGAAAAGGAGCGGTTTCTTACCCAGGTGGACGGTAACGCGCGTCGCCTGCTGCCCCTTCTCGAGCGGCTCCCGCAGGTGGCTGAACCCGACGTGGACCTGGACGCCGACTGCATCCGGATCGGCAGCAAGACCGATCTCACCGCCAAGCAGCGGGCGGAGCTGCTGGATATCCTTATGGAATTCCGCCACTGGCGCAAGGGACCCTTCAACCTGTTCGGGATCGAGATCGACAGCGAATGGCGCTCGGATTTTAAATGGAACCGGATCAGGGACCGTATCGCACCGCTGGTCGGGCGCCGGGTGCTGGATGTGGGCAGCAGCAGCGGCTATTATCTGCTGCGCATGGCCGCCCACGAACCCCGGCTGGCTCTCGGCCTGGAGCCCTATGCACCCTTTTATTGCCAGTACCTGCTGCTGCAGCAGTTGATTGCCGCCCCCCGGGTGCAGTGCTGGCCCCTTAAGCTGGAAGAGCTGCCGGAAATGCCCAACTGTTTCGACAGTATTTTTTACATGGGTGTGCTGTCCCATCAGCGGGCGCCCCTCGACGCCCTCAAGCAGTTGGCCGGGCTGTTGCGCCGGGGCGGCGAGCTGATTCTGGAGACTCTGATTGTCGAAGGCGACGGGGAATGGGCTTTCTGCCCTCCCCGGCGTTATGCCAAGATGCACAATGTTTTTTTTCTACCCACCGTTGCCTGCCTGCGGGGATGGCTGGAGCGGGCCGGCTTTGAGCGGATTCGCTGCATCGACCAAACCTGGACCGGAACCGAGGAGCAGCGCCGCACCGAATGGATCCGCAGCGAGTCCCTGAGCGACTTTCTGGATCAGCAGGATTCCCGCAAAACCGTGGAAGGGCACCCGGCTCCCTTGCGTGCGGTGCTGCTGGCCGAGCGATGCTGACGCGCCATTGCCGAGACCGTGCCGAAAACGTCGCGGTTTTTTCACCAACCCGTAAAGACCCTGGAGGATCGTCATGCCCGTCATTAGCCTTGTCATCTCTCCCCAGTCCGAGGACGTCAAACAGCAACTTATCGCCCGGCTTACCGAGGCTGCGGCCGCGGCAACCGGAATTCCGGCGGCCAAGTTTGTGGTTTTCATCGACGAACTGCCCCGGGAAAACATCGGCGTCGGCGGACTGCCCCTCGATGAAGCGATGGCCCGCCAGGGCGCCGCAGACAACCCGTAACCCGGAGGAATCCCTTGAAAAAAATTTCCCTTGGCATTCAGACCCTCGCCCAGCCGTCGCCGGTGTGGCTGATCGGTTCCTATGACGATGGCGGCCGGCCCAACCTGGCCACCATTGCCTGGGGCGGCATCTGCTGCTCGAAGCCGCCCTGTGTTGCCATTTCCCTGCGTCCGGCCACCTACAGCCACGACAGCATCCTGCGCCGTGGTGCCTTTACCGTCAACGTCGCTACTGAAGCCTATGCCCGTCAGGCTGACTTTTGTGGCATCGCTTCGGGGCGGGACGGCAATAAATTTGACGCCGCCGGCCTGACGGCGGTCCGCAGCGAGTTGGTGGATGCCCCCTATGTGGAGGAATTTCCGCTGATCCTCGAATGCCGTCTGCAGCAGACCGTTGAGGTTGGCGGACATACCCAGTTCATCGGCGAGATTGCCGATGTCAAGGCCGATCCGGCGGTGTTATCGGCAGACGGGATTCCCCATATCGAGAAGGTACGGCCGATGATTTTTACCCCGGTGATTCGCACCTATCACGGTGCCGGAAGTTATCTGGGGCAGGCTTTTTCTATCGGCAAGGAATTGGATTAGGGCTTTTGCCGAGGGTGCTGCAGGGGCTATTGAGTCTTCAGTAGAGGGAGTATCTAGCGGGATCGGCCTTCGGTTCGCTCCAGCCACCCTTTGAGGGCTTCGATGACTATTGCCGCCTGTCGGCCGTTCAGCTGCCGCAGGTCGGTGATACCGGTCATGCGCTTGGCAAAACGAGCCAGAGCGGTCCAGCGGGGGTTGCGTACCTCGCCCAGTTCGTAAAGGCGCAACCACAGGCTGCGAGCTTTCCATACCGTAGCGGGGAGCGGGCGATCGCCGGAACGGGGCAGGCGTGGACGCCAGCCAAGGGCCTGCAGGCGGTCGAGCACTTGGCGCAACTCCGCCTCTTCCAGATCGGCCGCCGATGCGCGGCCCGGTATCGTGGATGTGATCAGGTCACGGTATTCCTCGTCGGTCAGGCCCAGTTCCTTTTTGGCGATATGGATTTTGGCCAGACACCTGCGGCGATAGTCCTGCGGCATATGCTTCTGTGCTTCTTTCGAGGAGGTTTTATCCTGCGTTGCCGGTCCGCTAGGTCTTGGGAAACAGTTCCAGCAGGGCGCTGAGGGCCGGGGAAGCGGCCATGTCCCGGCGGCGAATAAACAGGGTCGGTACCCGGGAGAAAGGCTCGGCAACAGGGTGAATCCTTACCAGCGATGCAAAGGGCCCCCGCTCCACAAAAGAGCGGGGCAGCATGCTGATGCCCATGGCGGCTCCGACACAGCCGAGGATCGCATCCAGAGTGCCGAACTCTACGGTCCGCACCGGGGTCAGGCCCCTTTCCCGCAGCCATTGCTCCAGGTGGTTGCGGCAGGAACAACCGGGTCGGAACACCAGGATGGTGTCAAAATTGTCGGCACCGGGCAGAGGTTCGTCCGGTGCCGTGATCAGCACCATCTCCTCTTCGTACACGGCCTGTTGCAGGAGTTCGCCGTTGGTTACCGGACCACCCACAAAGGCTCCTTCCAGTTCGTAATTCAGCACCTGGCGGATCAACTCCTGACTGGCCCCGGTCTGCAGAGTGATGTCCACTTTGGGATAACGGCGATGGTAACGGCTCAAAAGCTGCGGCAGGTGAACCGCCGCTAACGTATCGATGGCTCCGAAGCTCAGGGGGCCCTGAGGTGGAATGGCGCCGCTCACCGCCAGTCGGGCTTCTTCCACAATCCGCAGAATCTGTCGCGCGTAACCCTGCAGACTGCGGCCTGCGGCGGTCGGTACCATGCCGCGCCCGGTACGGGCAAACAACGGGGTGCCTAGATTTTCTTCCAGTCGCCGCAAACGGGTGGTGACGTTGGATTGCACATAGTGCAGGCGTTCCGCGGCGCGTGAAACACTCCCTTCCTCGGCAATCGCCAGAAAAATACGTAAAGATCCCAGATCCATAGTGATCGCTCCCGAGGCGAATATCTCTAAAGACGATATCAGGGTTCAGTTCTATTCATTTGACATGAATTGATGATCTTCCTATGCTCAGTAGAGGGACCGCCGGCCTTAAAATTCCGTTACCAGCGATTGAACGGCAACGCCGTCCTGCAAGCCCTCTTGGAGACCCTCAGGAGCACGGTCGGATTATTCGGCCCTGGTGATGTGAGCCGCGGGGCGCCCGGTTTTTTCGGCGCTGCCATTGAAAAGGGCCCCGCAGGGGGGTTCCGCATGTCTTAAGCCGCTAGGAGAAGTCTGCCATGAGCAATGCACCCAACACCAAAATCCGCATGTTCGGTTCACTGCACACCTTTCGCCGCAATCGCGGGCTGAAGCCCTACGAAATGATTTATATCCCTCCCGAGGGCTGTAGCGGCTATGATCTGGCCCATGAACTGGATCTGCCGCTGAACAAAATCGAGGGCGTTTTTGTCAACAATACCGCCTACCCACTGGACGCACACATTCGACCCGGTGACAAAGTCGCGATGATTTCCTCCGGCGTACCGGGGCCTCATCGCTACTCCCTCGGCATTCATTCGGCGGGCAAGCACCTGCGAGAGAAGTAAGCCGGAGTCGGGGCGGGCCGTGGTACGGTTTGAGTTTTTTAATGTTCGCCGATTTGTGGCCAGGGCCTCTATCGGAGCTCCCTTCGTAAGTCAAAACCGTTCCCCCTCCTTATTCTGCTAAGGCTTTCCATTGCGGGATTTGTGCCGTCTTAGAAAAGCCATTCCGAACCAGCACAAAACGGCCAGTGCCATAAACGGCAGGGCGGGGACGAAGTGACCGCTGGCCTGGGCCAGCAGGATGGCGGCAAACAGCGCGCCGACGGAAACGGGCAGGTAGCGGCCGGCGCGACCGGAAGCGCCGAGGAGATTATCGTTGATGGCGTAACGGTGGGCGACCACGGCAAAAAATGCCGCCATGATCCAGTCCGAGATGCCGAACACCGGGGCCATTCCCGCGGGGCCGGGGAACGCCAGCTTGACCAGCAGCATGTCGACAAGGGGGACGGGACCCTCCGGGGCCAGGTAGTAGGTTTGGATTTCCTCGCTGAAACCGGCGGTGGGGCCGCCGAACCAACTGGCAAAATCGGCCATGCCCATGACCAGGCAGACCGGGATGACCTCCCAAAGGCGCTGCAGGTAACGCCCCATAGTGGCGCCGACAAGGGTGGCAGTTGCCAGCAGAAAGGCTGACTGAAGGCTGGCCAGCGCCGGCTGCCAGACAGGAACGCGAAAGGGGCGGTGTAGCATCCAGATGCCCAGCAATAAGGCCAGCGCCCAGATCAGATAAAACAAGCGGGAGCGTTTTGCGGGCTGCAGCCGCAGCGCCGGAAGCAGCAGTTGCGCGGCGCCAAAAAGCTGCAGGGCAATAAAGCCGCCCGACCACCAGTGGCCGGTTTCCTCAAAGAGCCGGCCGGCAGCCCAGAGAATCAGCACGAAGGCGCTCCACAGCAGAAAGCCGGCAAACAGTTTGGCACATTGCCGCTGGTTCCAGGTGCCGACCTTATGTAAAAGGGAATTTGCCATGCTCTGAAAGGCCTTTGCCGGCGGGGTTAGTTCGAGTCCCCGGTGAGTTCTGCCAGGGCAGCGAAAGGGGAGTGCCTCAGGGAAGGCCGCCCTGCCGCCGTGGAGGGGCTTTCCTTGTCGCGGTCCTGCTGCACTCCCCTGCTGTGTTCGTGGTCGTGGCAGTAGAGGCACAACAGTTCCCAGTTGCTGCCGTCCGCGGGATTGTTGTCGTGGTTGTGGTCAATATGATGCACTGTCAACTCCCTTAATTTCCTGCCTTCAAATTCCCGGGTGCAACGTCCGCATACCGGTGGAAACAGTTTTATGGCCTGTTCCCGGTATCCGGCCTGACGGGCCTGTTGTTCCCGCCGCATTGCAGCGACCACTTCCCCGCTCCCCGCCGCTTTTTTTCCCCTGCCGGCGTTGTTCATCTTGACCCCTTGAATAAGTTCTTGACAGAATATGGTCCTGGAAGCTTGCTGAAAAACGGCCGGCTCCCAATCCCGGTCACGGTTGCTATGGGCAGAGCCTACTCTTTTCGGGTGCGGAGATCAATCGTTCCGTCGGGAAAGGACGGCCCAGGAGGAAAGGTACGGAGGAATGCCCGAAAAAAGGAAGTTTGCCTACAGCCTTTTCTGGAACTGCGGTCTGATCACGGTGGGCACCCTGATACAGGCTGTCGCTCTCAAAGCCATCGGTACGCCGCACAATTTTATTCCGGGGGGACTGTTCGGGGTCGGCTCGCTGATCTATTACAACACCCAGTTTCTCAATCC
>PWVL01000203.1 GCA_003561875.1 Desulfuromonadales bacterium
CGTCTCAACGTGGTCAAACTGGAGGTTCCCCCCCTGCGTGCCCGCCAGGAAGACATCCCCATGTTGGCGGAACACTTTGTCCGCCAGCTCAATCCCAAGCTGACCCTGGCCCCGGAAATCAACGAACTGTTGTGCTCCTACGATTGGCCCGGCAACATTCGCGAACTGGCCAATACTATCCGCCAGGCCGTGGCCTTATGCGAAGGCGGACGCATTCTGCCCAAACATTTCACCGGAAAACTCACCGTCAGCCGACCTCGTCCGGTGTCCGTGCTGCGCGACACAGGTCATCGTCCTCCTTTCCCTGACATCGACGAGGAAACCTCGACTGTGGAAAAATTCTGGGAACATTACGGTAAACCGGAGGTGCTGGAAAAACTTAACGGCGGCGAACTGACCCAACTGCTTCACTCCCTGCGCGGCTTGGAAGAAAGCCTCTGCTCGGTCATGCGTAAAAAGGGCATCGCCCTGCCCGGATTTGACAGCCTCAAAGAGTCCGAGGCGGCGTCCATCAAGAAAACTTTGGTGCAGCATCGTTGGAACATCACCGAAACGGCCCGCGCTCTGGGCATCGCCCGCAACACCCTGCACCGCAAGATCAAGAAATACAATCTGCACAACTGACGACTTTGCCGGCCGACGTACGGACATATACTCAGTCCATAGCGGGTTCAGGCATTGAGAAAGGCGAAAGCCCTTCTTGGGTCGGCCTGATGATCCGCTTTTGATGCGCGGTTAGGAGACGGAAGCCGGCGCAATCCGGCTGTACCGTTTTGATTTTCTATTCTTTACTGTCAAGGAGAGACTCCTGCTCATGATCCACTCGCAATCACAGGCCTTGTTTACCCGTGCCAGACAGGTCATCCCCGGCGGCGTCAACAGTCCGGTGCGCGCCTTTAAATCGGTAGGCGGAGAGCCGCTGTTTGTTCAACGGGCCTCCGGCAGCACTCTTTATGATGTAGACGGCAACGCCTACATTGACTATGTGGGTTCCTGGGGACCGATGATCCTGGGCCACGCCCATCCTCAAGTGGTTGAAGCGGTATGCCGGGCCGCTGCCGACGGCGCCTCCTTCGGCGCTCCCACGGCTGTGGAAATCGAGCTGGCAGAACAGGTGCGGGAGGCCTATCCCAATATGCAACAGGTGCGCATGGTGTCTTCCGGGACCGAAGCCACCATGAGCGCCATCCGCCTGGCCCGTGGCTATACGGGGCGCGACAAGATTCTGAAATTCGAAGGCTGCTATCACGGCCATGCCGACAGCCTGCTGGTGAAAGCCGGCAGTGGTGCCGCGACCCTGGGAGTGCCCAACTCTCCCGGCGTCCCCAACGACCTGGCCCGGCATACTCTGACCGCTTCATTCAACGACCTGGAGGAGGTGGAATCCCTGGTCAGCAGCTATTGCGAGAATCTGGCCGCGATCATTCTGGAACCGGTGGCCGGCAATATGGGTTGCGTCGCTCCGCGTCCCGGCTTTCTGGAAGGGCTGCGCAGGCTTTGCGACCAGCACGGAATCCTGTTGATCGTCGACGAGGTCATGACCGGCTTTCGCCTGGCCTACGGCGGCGCCCAGGAACTCTACGGCATACGCGGCGATCTGACCTGTCTGGGCAAGATCATCGGCGGCGGCCTGCCGGTGGGTGCTTTTGGCGGCAAACGGGAGATCATGGAGAAACTGGCTCCGGAGGGCCCGATCTACCAGGCGGGCACCCTGTCCGGCAATCCGCTGGCCATGAACGCCGGCTTGGCCACTCTCAAGCTGTTGCGGGAAGCGGATTTTTACCATCACCTTGAGGAAAACAGCGCCTATCTGGAAAAAGGCCTGCGCTCCGCAGCGGCAAAGAGCTCTCAGCCCGTCTGCCTGCAGCGCGTGGGCTCCATGTTTTGCGCCTACTTCCAGATCGGCCCGGTTCACTCCTTTGCCGACGCCTCCCGCAGCGACACGGAGGCTTTCGGCCGGTTCTTTCGCGACATGCTGAGCTGCGGGGTGCACCTTGCCCCTTCACAGTTTGAAGCCGGTTTTGTCAGCGCCGCCCACAGCCGGGAGGACCTGGACCGGACCATTGAGGCGGCCAGCCGGGCTTTCGCCGCCTTATGAAAGCGGGCGGACTGGAATCACCAGAACAGCGCCATGCCTGGCGCACAAACAAAAAAGACGCCGCGGTTTCAACCGCAGCGTCTTTTTTGCCTTACACAGGAAAGTTCCGACAATTCGCCTCAGGTCAATCCCAGCACCAACAGGTTGACCAGACCGATGAGGGCACCAAGCAGCGCACCGAACAGATTGATGTATTTGAAATGATCTTCCATGATGTCCAGCAACAGGCGCTCGACGGTCAGCACGTCGAGGGTGTTGATCTTCTCTTCGACCACCCGTTGCACATTCAGGGTATCCACCAGTTGCGGTACCTCTTTCTTCAACAATTCGCTGAGGTGGACAAACAGCCCCTCCTGCAGCTCGCTACGCACATCGGCCGAGAGCCGGGCCGAAAGACAACCGAGGGGTTGATGAAAAATCCACTGCTCAACCCGCACCGCCAGCAGCCGGTCAACGGCGTCCCGGGCCGCCGGGCTGGTCACCGAGTCCAGCAGTCTGGTGGCCAGGTTTTCCCGAATGCGGGGAACGCTGCCGGCCGGCAGCGCCGCAACCAGCATGGCGTTGAAAGAGCGGTCCTTGACGGCGTCGAACCCCCTGTCCAGGATCCCCCGCAGGGTCCGGCCGGCGGCGGGACTCTGCACCCATTCCACCACCTGCTTCTGAATAAAGCGCCGGGCCGTGACAACCTTTTCGTAGGGCAGCGGTTCGACAAAGGACGCCAGTGACCGTTCCAGCAGCGCCCCCAACCGCGCCCGCAACAAACCGGCTATCTGCTGCTGGGTCTTGTCCTCGCGCAGCCAGCGGGAGATCTCATCTCCGGCCTGATCCAGAAAACCAGGCAGCTTTTCTTCAATCTTGTCTCTGTTGATGAAATTCGAAACCAGATTGGCCAAAGGGCCCAGGCCGGAAATAAAACCGCCCAGGGCTTCACTGGCCCGCTCTACCAGGCGGGCCCGGAACTCGGGATCGTAGAGCATCCCGCCAAAGTGGTCGAGCAGCGCCGGAATCTCTCTTTCGACCTGGGTCAGCAAGGCTTCGACCAGAGGTTCCGGCAGCAGTTCGCGCAGGGGTTGATCGCTGCCCAGGAGCTTGTCCAGCTGTTCATCCACCAGGCGCTCTATGGTCCGGGCGGTTCCTTCCGAGCCCAGCACGCCGGTCACTTTGCGCTCCAGGTGCCCCATCAGCAACATGCGTTTGGGGCCCGTCAGGACGCTGGCCGGGCTGCGCTGCAGAAACTCGTCGCTGCGGCGCTCCAGAAAATCCCGCAGGCTGCGACCGAATTCCTCCCCCTGCAGATAGTCAAAAAGCGCCTTGAGGGCCTTCCAGCGCAGGGTTTCGACCAACTCGCGGAACCGTTCCTGAAACTTCGCCGGAACCAGAGAGGCCAGCGGTCCCAGATCCCGATCCAGAAACGAACCCAGCTTGTCGTTCACCGCCTGCTGCAATTCGCGGCGGAAAACCTCTTTTTCCAGAGCCCGGCCCACATCCCGCGAGGTCAGCAGATGGGATCCCACCACGCCGCCCATGGAGCGGGCCAGTTCCTCGCGCTTGGAGGGGATAATGCCCGGCGTCAGGGGAACACGAAGGCCGAACACATGCCAAGGCTTCAAAGGCCTGAACAACATGCGAATGGCAATATAGTTGGTCACATAACCGATGACCGCGCCCAGAACCGGAGGCAGAACATAAGGAAGAAGCTGTACCAGTGTCATCTGTCCATTGATTTTAAAGGGTTTGGCATTATTCCAGTTCGACGAGCGAATCGTCGCCGATATTCATGCGCCGCAGGCTGCCGAGCAACTGAACCGAATTGCCGAGAATGCTTTCGGTCAGGGTCATGCCCTGCACCCGGCAGTCGGCGTTGATTATGGAGTCCCGAATGATGCTGCCCTCGATACAGCTTCCCGCCGCAATCGACACATTGGGCCCGATAATCGAATTTCGCACGGTAGCCTCGGCAGCAATCCAGACGGGCTGTATGATCACCGTATTTTCCACCGTACCGGCACAGCCGTTGCCCGCTTCGGCCAGTAAATAGCGGTTGGTTGCCAGCAATGTTTCCGACTTGCCGCAGTCGAGCCAGGCGCTGATTTCCGGAGCGCAGAAACGGTGGCCGTCCTGAATCATCCGCATAAACACCGGCGGCAGGTAGAACTCGCCCTTGACGGTATCTCCGGCCGCAATGGTCTGTTCCAGGTACGCCATGAAGCGCCGACCGTCCTTGAGGTAGTAGAGCCCCACCTGAGCCAGGCGGGAAACCGGCCGGTCCGGTTTTTCGACCATGTCCACAATGTAGCCCTGTTCCACCACGTTGACCCCGAAGCGCTGGTAATCCTCCACTTCCCGGGAATAGATCAGACCGTCGCAGTCGGCGCAGAGCTGAGGGATTTTGGCCAGATCCGTGACGAAGATCGTATCGTTGAAAACCACCAGCAAATCGTCCCCGGGATTGATCCTGGGCGCTGCCAGCGCCACCGCGTGAGCCGGTCCGAGCCGTTCTTTCTGCACGATGTAACTGCAATTGAGTTCGGGAAAATGCTGCTCCATAAAACGCTCGATCTGCGAGCCGTTTTCGTCGGTGATGAAGATCAGCTCCTCGGCATCAACCGTCAGCACCCGCTCGATGATGTGCTCCAGCACGGTCCTGCCCGCCACCTGGACCAGTGACTTGGCGCGCGTGTGGGTATGGGGACGCAAGCGGGTGCCTTTGCCCGCCACTGGCAGAATGATTTTCATGTTCTCCTCCGGAAGGATGGTTAGCGGGGCCGCAGGGCGGGATGGATCTTGCCAGAGACGACCCGTTCAGGTAGCATACGGCCGTCCGTGCATCGCCGGCAGCCCAGACCGCCAAGATCATAGCCCCATTTCCACACCAGGACAAGGGCCTCTTTACCCCCGCCCTTTCAACCGTCGCAAGGAATAAGCCATGAACGATCACCTGCTGCGCTTCGCCACTCTCGATGGCACCTTGCGGGCCGCCGCCGCGGTGACGACCGAACTGGTCGAATCCCTCCGTCAGCTGCAGGGCACCGATCCCACCGCAACCGTGGCTCTCGGGCGCCTGGTCAGCGGCGCCACCGTCATGGGCAGCCTGCTCAAGGGCGATCAGAAACTGGCCCTGATGATCGAAGGCAACGGCCCGCTCCGCAAGCTGCATGCCGAAACCGACGCTTCCGGCCATGTTCGGGGCTCGGTGCAGGTTCCTGTTTCCGGTATTGCGCCGACGGCCGACGGCTTTGATGTGCCGGCTGCCGTGGGCCGCGCCGGCTTTCTCCACGTCAGCAAGGACCTTGGCCTCAAGGAGCCCTATCGCGGCATGGTGCAGCTCTACAGCAGTGAAATCGCCGAAGATCTGGCCTATTATCTGACCACCTCGGAACAGGTTCCCTCGTCCGTGGCTCTGGGCGTCTATCTTGACCCGGACGGCAGGGTGGCAGCGGCCGGCGGCCTTCTGGTGCAGGCCTTACCCGGCGGGCAGGACGCCCTGCTCGAACTGCTGGAACGGCGCCTTATGGCGTTGCCCCCCCTGACCACCCTGCTTCGCGAGGGGCAGGCCCCCGAGCAAATTCTGCGGCATCTGTTTGCCGAGGTGCCCTTGGGCACAATGGAAAAAATTCCCGTGACTTTTCGCTGCAACTGCCACCGGGGACAGATTCGCGTGCTGCTCAAAGGATTGGGGAAGGAAGAACTGGATGCCTTGGCTCGACAG
>PWVL01000076.1 GCA_003561875.1 Desulfuromonadales bacterium
AAACAATTATTGCAACCGGAACCCTGACTGTCGAAAACGGCGAATACGTACTGTTTCTGGGGCCCGGAGAGTATAATCTGGTGGCCCGGAAGGCCGGTTACCTGCCCGTTTGCAGGGTTGCAAATGTTTCCATGCAGAGTGTGTCCATAGTTGATTTCAGCCTTCCCGGTCTTGATGAAGGGCCCGGGATAGTATCCGTCGAATTGACAATCAACGGTGCCGAAGAATACCAATCCGCCACTCTTGATTTTCGGCAGGAACTCCTCTGCGAAGAAGCTTTGGATACCGCAACCATTACCGTCTTGTCGATCAACATTGCCGAAGGAGGTTCCTTTGAGCTTGAATTGCCGGCAGGTAATTATCTGCTGGTCGCATCGACTTACGGCAAGGCAACCGAGACCGTTGAACTGACCGTTCATAGCGGAGAAACGACAATTGCATATATTTCCTTTGACTGACATTTTCAGCTACCGAGACGTCTCTTGGAGCCGTTCAGGCAGTCACGCAGGGTTAAAAATTTAGGAAGGTTTAAGATGATTTGATGGAACGGGGTGAAACCCGTCACAGGGGTGTTGGCCGAGATAGCGACGCGGGCGCGCTGTACGCAAGCGTGAACCAGGAAGTCCATATACACCCTTTCTCCTGCCAGAAGGCCCGTAGAACCCTGAGGTTCTAAGGGCCTTCTGGCTCTGGTTCGCATGGCCTTTTCCTCAGACCTGTTCAATCATATCGTGGCGGGGCCGCCAACGGTTCTGGCCGGAAAAGTCCAGAAAATCGACCTGTTCAGTTGATGACGGTACTTCGAAATTTCCAGTCAAAACATCACCGGCACGCTGGTTTTATCAGCGATGAGATAAAACGTTGTCCGAATGAGTTTGTTCCGCGATCTTCCCTTCTGTGCTAGTATCAAAACCGGAATTTTGAAAAATCCCTCCAAGGCCTTTTCCAGACACGCCCTCCTCGGGCCTAAAACCGTCCGCCCATAGTGGATTTTTTTAAAGTCTTTTCTGAGAAGAGTGTTTTCAAATTTAAACAGATCCGCTATCAGGGGTAAATCCATGAATACCGAACTGGCCTTCGTCCTTCTGCTCTTGGCAGCCACCATTGTCATGTTTGCCATGAACCGCCCGCGTATGGATGCCGTGGCCCTGATCATGATGACGGTGCTGCCCCTGACCGGCGTTATCACCATGTCCGACGCCCTCGCCGGATTCAGTGATCCCAACATTGTGCTGATCGCCGCGCTCTTCGTCATCGGCGAAGGGCTGGTGCGTACCGGCGTGGCGCAACGCCTGGGTGATTTTTTGGTCAAAAAGGCCGGGAGCAGCGAAACCCGACTGGTGGCGCTGCTCATGGCCATCGTGGCCGGCGTCGGCTCGTTCATGAGTTCAACCGGTGTCGTAGCCATTTTCATCCCGGCAGTCCTGCGCATCGCCCGCAACGCCGGCATCGCCGCGGGTCGGTTGATGATGCCGCTGAGCATGGCGGCTCTGATCAGCGGCATGATGACGCTCATCGCCACGGCTCCGAATCTGGTCGTCAACAGCCAACTTGTACGGGGAGGCTACGCCGGATTTCATTTCTTTGCCTTTACGCCCTTCGGAATTCCCATTCTTCTTTGCGCCATCGCCTATATGCTGTTCGCGCGGCGATGGCTGGCCGGCAAAGACAAAGCGGTCCAAACCGCATCGGCACGGCCCCGACTGGCCGAGTGGATCGATACCTACGGCCTCGCCGAGCGCGAGTATCGCCTGCGCCTTACTCCCCGGTCGCCCTGGGTGGGTAAACGCCTTGACCAGCTCGATCTACGGGCGGCCTCGGGGGTGAACATCATTGCCATCGAACGTCAAAAGCTTTTCTCAACTTTCATTGTCGAGCCGACGGCGCATACCGAGTTGCAGGACGGGGACGCCCTGTTCATGGATTTGCAGAACAATACGCAAGTGATCGAAAGGCTTTGCGCGCGGTTCAATCTCGAGAAGCTGCCCCTTTCCGGGAACTTCTTTACGGATAAATCCCAGGCCATCGGCATGGCCGAACTGATGATCACGGCGGATTCCAAGCTCATCGGCGAAACGGTTCTGTCCGCGTCCTTTCGCTCAAAGCACGACTTGAACGTCGTCGGGCTGAAGCGCGGACAGGCACCCATCGCCGGCAACATTCTTGAGGAGTCGCTTCGCGTCGGGGATACCCTGCTGGTCGCCGGTCCGTGGCGGGCAATCGAACGGCATCAGGTCGACTTCCAGGATCTGGTGGTGCTGAATATGCCCGCCGAAGTGGAAGACGTCATCGCCGCACCGCGCCGGGCTCCCATCGCCATCGGCGTACTCATTGTCATGGTGGCCATGATGGTTACGGGGATCGTGCCCAACGTACAGGCGGCGCTTATCGGCTGCCTGCTACTGGGGCTGTTTCAATGCGTGGATATGTACGATGCCTACCGCTCCATCCAGTGGCAGACCCTGATTCTGATTGTCGGCATGCTGCCTTTTTCCCTGGCGCTGCAAAATACCGGCGGCGTGGACATGATGGCCGACGTGCTTCTCAGAGCGTTGGGAGCCTCCGGGCCGACCACGATGCTGGCTGCCATTTTCGTGCTCACGGCAATATGCGGGCTGTTCATTTCCAACACGGCCACAGCGGTCCTGATCGCACCCGTTGCGTTGGCCGTCGCCGGCGAGTTGGGCCTGTCGCCCTATCCCTTCGCCATGGCCGTGGCCCTGGCGGCGTCCGCCGCCTTTATGACTCCCGTATCGTCACCCGTAAACACATTGGTTCTGGGGCCGGGTGAATACAATTTCTTCGACTTCCTGCGCATGGGTGTACCGTTCACCGTCGTCGTTCTGCTGCTAAGTCTCATGCTGATCCCGCTCATTTTTCCGTTTGTGCTCTGAAAAATCGGGCAGGAGACAGGCGCTCCCCTAACGCATCAACTTTCTGGGCATGCTGAGAGGTTACTGGGAAAATTTTTAAGGGTCATGCAATATGCCTTTAAACACATGCCAAACAAAAATAGGCCGCGGAACCTACCGCGGCCTTAAAGTGTGCTCTTTCAACCTGTTTCAGAGGCCGCGAATGCCGACCTCATCCACATAGGTCCCGGCCACCAGGGCCAGGGCTTCCAGGTCTTCTCTGCTGTAGGGCTGTTGTTCACGGGATGCTTCGGCCAGGGCGTTTTGGGGCACATACTGCTGCAAGGTCCAGCGGGGAGCTCCCTGGATCAGGGCTCCCAGGGTGTGGATTTCATCTTCGTTCACCAGGCCGGGCACGCAGGTGGTGCGAAATTCACACTCAACCCGGCCTTCCATGAGCAATGCCAGGTTTGCCATCAGGCCGGTGGTGTCCACCGGGCCTGTATGCAGCTCGTTGTAGCGCTCGGGGGCGGTCTTGAGGTCAAAGGCCACCAGATCGACCAGGCCTTCCCAAACCAGTTCGGTCAGTACCTCGGCATTGAGGCCGTTGGTATCGAGTTTCACCTGCAGCCCCATTGCCTTGATCTGCCGCAGTAGCAGCGGCAAAAGGGGATCAAGAGTCGGTTCGCCGCCGGAAATGACCACGCCATCGATAAATCTGCAGCGGCGCTCCAGCTCCGCCACCAGAGCCGGCAGAGGATAGTCGGGCAATTGATCCGGGTTCAGCACCAGAGCCGGATTGTGGCAGTAGAAACAGGTGAGGTTGCAGCCACCAAAAAAAACCAGCGAGGCGATGTGCCCGGGATAATCAAGCAGGCTGGTGCCCTGGAAGCCCTTGACCGCCATTGCCGCCTATTCCTCCAGGTGGCGCTGATCGACGGAGAATTCGCAGCGTTCCTTGAATTCTTCCTGTTTGCCCTTGTTCCACTGCTGAACGGGACGGAAAAAACCGCAAACACGGGAGTAAACTTCGGTTTTTCCTTTGCACTTGGTCGCCATGGTTGAGCCTCCTTGGGGTCAGAATTTCGATGTAACCGCCTTCAATCCGCTCAGGCCGCTTCCCCCTGCTGGCAGGGGCAGGAAAAGTGTTCGCCGGACAGGTAGCCGTGCACCGGACAGATGGTAAAGGTCGGGCTGATGGTGAAATAGGGCAAATGGAAATTCTCCGCGATCCGCCGCACCAGCAACCGGGCGCCTCGCCAGTCCTCGAGGCGCTCACCGAGAAAACCGTGGAACACGGTGCCGCCGGTGTAGAGGGTCTGCAGGGAATCCTGATGGCTGAGGGCTTCGAAGATATCGTCGGTGCTGCCCACTGGCAGTTGGGTCGAATTAGTGTAAAATGGGTTTTCACTGCCACCGGTGATAATGTCGGCAAATTTCTTGCGATCACGGCTGGCAAGCCGGTAGCTGGTGCCTTCGGCCGGGGTGGCTTCAAGGTTGTAGAGATGGCTGGTCTCTTCCTGATAGGCTTCCAGCTGCAAGCGCATGAAGTTCAGGGTTTCGACGGCCAGGGCCTTGCCCTCTTCCGTATCGATGCCGACGCCAAGCAGGTTGAGGCTGGCCTCGTTCATGCCGATCAGGCCGATGGTGGAAAAATGATTGGCCCAGTACGTGCCCATGCGCTCGCGAATCCCCCCCAGGTAGAAGCGGCTGTAGGGATACAAGCCTTCTTCGGTCAACCGTTCGAGCTGTTTGCGCTTGATCTCCAGGGACTCGTGGGCCAGACGCATGAGATCGGACAACCGGGTAAAGAAATCCCCTTTGGCCGTGGCAAGATAAGCGGCCCGGGGCAGATTGAGGGTGACTACGCCGATGGAGCCGGTCAGGGGGTTGGAGCCGAACAGGCCGCCGCCCCGACGGCGCAGCTCGCGGTTGTCGAGACGCAGGCGGCAGCACATGGAACGGGCATCCTCGGGGTCCATATCCGAGTTGATGAAGTTGCTGAAATAGGGAATGCCGTATTTAGCGGTCATCTCCCAAATGGGCTGAAAACGCAGGCTGTCCCAGTCAAACCCCTCCGTAATATTGTAAGTGGGAATGGGAAAGGAAAAAATCCGTCCCGAATGATCCCCGGCCATCATGACTTCGCAGAAAGCGCGGTTGAAAAGATCCATCTCCTCCTGAAAATCGCCGTAGCAATCCTCCATCAGGCGCCCGCCGCACACCACCGCTTCTTCCGCCATGTTGCGGGGCGGCGTCATGTCGAGGGTGATGTTGGTGAAGGGGGTCTG
This sequence comes from Desulfuromonadales bacterium, assembly GCA_003561875.1. Classification (GTDB taxonomy): domain Bacteria; phylum Desulfobacterota; class Desulfuromonadia; order Desulfuromonadales; family Syntrophotaleaceae; genus SLLR01. The sequence continues at coordinate 5,144 of PWVL01000076.1, forward strand.
AAAACCGACCCGGGTCGGCACGTTCATGTTGAAGATGAATTCCTGCACCGACTGCTTGACCTCTTTGTAGGTGAGCTTGTCGTAGCGGATGAAGGGGGCCAGCAGGGTGTCGAAATTGGCAAAGGCCTGTGCACCGGCCGCCTCACCCTGCAAGGTATAGAAGAAATTGACCACCTGCCCCAGAGCAGTGCGAAAATGCCGGGGAGGGCCGCTCTCGATCTTGCCGTAGGCGCCGGTAAAGCCTTTCAGCAGCAGATCCTTCAGGTCCCAGCCGCAGCAGTAGACGGCCAGGGTGCCAAGATCGTGAATATGGAAGTCGCCGGCCCGGTGGGCATCGGCAATGGCAGCGGGATAGATCTTGTTCAACCAGTAGTTGCTGGTGATATTGGCGGCGATGTGATTGTTCAGACCCTGCAGGGAGTAGCCCATGTTGGCGTTCTCGTTGACACGCCAGTCTTCCTGGGTGAGGTAGGAATCGACGGCTTCCGTCGACTGCCGGATGAACTCCTTGGTCTGGCGCAGGGTCTCGTGCTGCTTGCGATACAGGATGTACGCCTTGGCGGTCTTGGCATGGCCTTTTTCGATGAGGATCTTTTCCACCAGATCCTGCACGTTCTCCACCGT
>PWVL01000161.1 GCA_003561875.1 Desulfuromonadales bacterium
AGGCCTTGTCATGCCCTTCGGCATGCGCTATAAAAACACCTCTGGCCCCGTAGCTCAGCTGGATAGAGCAACCGCCTCCTAAGCGGTAGGTCGTGCGTTCGAATCGCGCCGGGGCCGCCAAAATCATCCACCACCCGGCCTTTTTGCCGGGTGTTTTTTTATGCGGTCAGGCTGTTTCCGCTTGCCTTGGTGCGTGGGTAGTTCCCCGGGTTTTGGATTTATGGTATAAGGCGGTAACCAGTATTCGGGAAAAGAACCCTGAGGACTGAAATCCCATTCCAACCTGCGAAGCAAATTATTTTTCATTTCGTGGAGGCGCACGCGTCAGGTCAGGGTCGTGGAAAGTCGCTCATACGTTGTTGGGTGGACTTTTTGCGACGCCAGCGAAAAAGGTTACCGGTCATGATTCACCTTTACAACGTCTGCAAGAATTACCAAAAAGACGCTGCATCCGCCCTGCACAATCTGAATTTCAAGATTGCCAAGGGAGACTTTGTGTACATCACCGGTCCGTCCGGGGCCGGCAAATCCACGCTCCTGAAGCTGCTTTACTGTGCCGAAAAACCAAGCCGGGGACAGATTCTGGTGAATGGAAAGAATATTACCCGCATGGGCAGTTCTCACATTCCGCAACTGCGTCGGCATACGGGCATTGTCTTCCAGGATTTCAAACTTCTTGATAATCGCACGCTTTTTGAGAACGTGGCGTTCCCGCTGGAGGTTCAGGGTAAAAAACGTTTTGAAATCAGCAACAAGGTCTATCAGGCACTGAAACACGTCGGCCTGCACGGAAAACTGCAAAAGTACCCCCTGCAACTGTCCGGAGGAGAGCAGCAACGGGTGGCCATCGCCCGGGCTCTGGTCGTCGATCCGCTGATCCTGCTGGCCGACGAACCTACCGGCAACCTCGACCTGGAAGTGACCCTGGAAATTATTGAACTGTTCAAAAAAGCAAATGCCCGAGGTACTACGGTTCTGCTGGCCACTCACGATCAGGAGATGATTCGGCGCTTCCCCCGTCGCGTCATTGCTTTGGAAAACGGCCAACTGGTCAATGATTCCGCACCGTAGCAGCCATTTGTCGAGGACCGCGCTGTCAGGATGGAAACGGCTCTGCCGCGGAAGAATCGGGAGGTAACGTGCTCGATCAGTTGATCTATCTGTTTCGCCGGGTTTTCCGTAATATTCGGCAGAGTCCGGTACTATGCAGCGCCGCTGTCGGCACGGTGGCGGTGGCTTTGACCATTCTGGCTTTTTTTTCCCTCATCGTCATCAACATACAATCTCTGGCGGCGCACTGGAGCGAAGAGATTCAAATTGTTGCGTACCTGGAGCGAGAGCCTTCGCCGGCCCGCCTCAAGCAATGGCGCGACGGCATCGAAGCGATGCCCGAGGTGGCGGCGGTGCGTTATGTGAACCAGCAGGAAGCGTTGCGGCGGTTCAAAAGCCGTCTTGGCTCCGATTCGGACCTTTTAGAGGGGTTCGGTGCGGAGATTCTTCCCGCTTCGCTGGAAATTTCGCTGCGCGAACAATACCGCAACCGTGAATCGGCGGAAACGGTGGTAGGGCGGCTTCGGCAGAATCCCGAGCTGGCGGAATTCAATTACGGTCAGGATTGGCTGGAACGGTTTGAGGCCTTTCTGGAACTGTTGCGTTTCGGGGCTGTGGTGCTGGGATTTTTCCTGCTTTTTGCGGCGCTCTTTATCGTCGCCAATACCATCAAACTGACTCTTTACGCCCGCCGCGACGAACTCGAGATCATGGCCCTGGTGGGCGCGACACCCTGGTTCATAAAAGTTCCTTTTCTCCTTGAAGGGGCTCTGCAGGGGGCGCTGGGGGCCTTTCTGGCCCTGGGTGGATCACTGGCTTTGTTTCAGTTTTTCCTCCGTCAGGGGCTGGTGGCGCTATTGTCCGTCACCGGTGGCGACCAAATCGTTTTTCTTGACTGGCAACAGCAGTTGCTGTTGATCGGCACCGGAATTCTGCTGGGACTTGTCGGCAGTGTGCTGTCGCTGCGCAAATTTGTTCGCATCTAGAAGGGATATCTTATGCCCTTTAATATCCCCTTTAATCGTTTTTTCCAGTTGGCCCTGCTGGGAATGCTCTGCTTTTGGGCCATTCCAGCCGCGGCAGACGATCTTGAAGCCAGTCGACAGGAACTCAGGCGGATTCAAGAACAGATCCAAACCCTTTCTGCCAACCTGGAACAGGAGCGGCAGGAGCGGGGCGCAGTGGAAAAGGACCTCAAAGGCTTGCAGGGTCAGTTGACCCGCTTGCGGGCTCGGGAGGGGCGTCTGGATAGTGACCTGAGGTCTACCCTTGGGGAAATCTCTACCACCGAAAAGGACGTCGCCGCCCTGCAGAAGCAGACCCGGAACAGAAAGGAACTGGTTGCCAGACGCCTTGCGGCCATGTACCGAGGCGAGGAAATGCGCCTGCTGCGAATTCTGTTCAGCAACCGCTCACCTGCGTCTATCGCTGAGGACTACCACCTTTTCAAGCGCGTGGTCGAGCACGATCGGCGACTGCTTGACGGATTTCGCCAAGACCGGCAACTGCTGGACAGAAAACTGGCCGAATTGGATGAGCTTAAAACGCAGCAGCAAGGGCAGATGCAGCAACTTCAGGCCAGTCGCGACACGTTGCAGGAAGGACGCAGGCTGAAGAGCCGCCTGCTCACCCAGTTACAGGAGCGGGAGGGTTCTCTGGTCACTGAATTGGCCGGTCTGCAGGAGAAAAGGGAGCGGCTTGCGGCGCTGGTCAAAAAACTTGAATCCGCCCCGACCCACACGTATACTCAGCCGGCGGGCAGTTTTGCTCGTCAGAAGGGACGGCTTGGCTGGCCTGTCAGAGGCCGGGTCAAAATCCCTTTCGGCTCCGGTCGCCTTGCGGATCTCGGCACCCTGTACGACAGCCAGGGAATTGAAATCTTGGTGGCGGGCAACCAGTCGATACATGCAGCGTGGAGAGGAAAAGTTATCTACGCCAACGCCTTTCGCGGCTACGGCAAAATGATTATTATCGATCACGGTGATCACTACTACACGCTTTACGCTCAGGCCAGCAGTCTGCGCAAAAAAGTGGGAGACCTGGTTGAAAAAGGTGAACTGATCGCCCATCCGGGCTATGAAGATGCTGACAGCGTGTATTTTGAAGTGCGTTATCGCGGAACTCCCCTCAACCCTCTGGAGTGGCTGGAACCCCGCTCTTAGGCGCAGTTTTCTAAAGACCTTCTCCGGGCTTCACTGACTGCTGCAACAGTTCGAAGGGGCCAGGTCGGACTTTTTTGCTTACGGATGTTCCTTGTCTACACACAGGAGTTCCTGCAATGCCCAATAAGCTAAAATCGACAACTCTGTTCCTTATGCTGCTGCTGGCAGGCTGGATGCTGACCGCGCGAGCTGATCGTCCTGCAACCGCTCAGGAGACTACCGGCTATCAGAGTCTGCAGCTTTTTACCGATGTACTGTCTATTGTTCGCCGCAGTTATGTGGAAGAAGTAAACATGAAAGAGCTGATTCAGGGCGCCATAAACGGAATGCTGTTGTCACTGGACCCTCACTCCGCCTTTCTGCCTCCTGAAATGTATGCCGAGCTTAAAATCGACACCAGCGGCGAGTTTGGGGGGCTGGGAATTGAGATCACAATTCGTGACGGAGTCCTGACCGTCGTGTCTCCCATCGAGGGCACACCCGCCGATCGCGCTGGATTGCGGGCCGGTGACATGATTGTAAAAATTGAAGACCGGTTGACCAAGGACATGACCATCATGGAGGCGGTCCAATTGATGCGGGGACCCAAAGGTACCAGGGTGCGCATCACGATTCTGCGGGAGTCCCTGGCACAGCCTCTTGAATTTGAAATCATTCGGGAAATCATTCAGGTCCGGAGCATCAAGGCCCAGTTGCTTGCCGAAAATATCGGCTACGTACGCATCGCCCAGTTTCAGGAACGAACCTATGACGATCTGATGAAAGCCCTGTCGAGCCTTAGAAAAGAGAACCGGCGAAATCTCGAAGGTCTGGTGCTCGATCTGCGCAACAACCCCGGGGGTCTTCTGGAACAGGCGGTCAAGGTGGCGGATACTTTCCTCAAAAGCGGCCTGATCGTCTATACCGATGGACGGGAAGAGGGCAGCCAGATGCAGTTTTCCGCTCGAGCACCACGCACGGAACCGGACTACCCCATGGTGGTTTTGATCAACGGCGGAAGTGCCAGCGCCGCGGAAATTGTCGCCGGCGCCCTGCAGGATCATGGGCGGGCGGTCATTCTGGGAACCCGGAGTTTCGGCAAGGGGTCGATACAGACCATTATCCCCATGTCCGATGATACCGGCTTGCGGCTGACCACGGCACGCTATTACACTCCCAACGGCACCTCTATTCAGGCCAAAGGTATTGTCCCGGACATTGTGGTCAAGCCAATGGAATATAGCGAAGCTGAGGAGGAGTCGCTGGTTAAGGAGAAAGACCTGACCAATCATATGGATTTTGAAGGAGCGTCGGAACCTTCGGCACTATCGGAGCAGGACTTTGATCTTGACGAGGCGCTTCGGCAGGATTACCCCTTGATGAGAGCCCTCGATCTACTTAAGGGTTGGCACCTCCTGAAAGGTCTGCAATGTTCGGCGGTCTGAGTTCCCGGGGCCGTGTGGGGTGATTTTCGGGGGGATTGCTTGATCCCCCCGTAATTTTGTGAGTGGTTATGGTGCAGAATACGAAAAATTCCAAACCGCGCAAGGGTCGGCCGAAAAAAAACATGACAAAGACCGGCGGTCAGGGCATCAAAATGTTGCTGGCCGGTCTTTTTCTTACCGGTTTTCTGGTTTTGTGCCTGGTCGTGCTCGGACAACTTCGTCAGACCCTGCATTCGGGCCCAAAGCCGCTTCCTTTAAAGCCTTCGCAGATCACCGCTAATGTGCGCCTTGAACTGGAAACCATGTTGTGGCGGGCCGGTATTTCCTTTGAGGCCCTGCATGTCTTCACCGAGCCGGATCGGGTACGCTATGTGGTGGCGGCCTCTGCACCGAACGAAAACCATTTCACCGAACTGGAAAAGCGTCTCAACACGTTGCCGGGCGACTTGCGACTTATCGTGATTCAACCCTACACCGTTGTCGAGATTGTTTCCGAAAGTGGGTTGCTCCACCGACTGGAGTTCACGCCGGCGCAAAAGGTCAAACCCGGTCCGGCTCGGCCGCAGGTGGCGATTGTGGTCGACGATCTCGGGTTCGATCTTGCGTCGGCGCGCACCCTGGTGGAGATGGATCTGGCGGTTACCTTCTCGATTCTGCCCTATGCACCCAAGGCCGTTGCCGTCGCCCGTCTCGCCCGCCAGCACGGCGTGGAGGCGATTCTGCACATCCCCATGGAGCCTCATGGGTATCCTGCCATAGATCCGGGTCCCGAAGCCCTGTTACAGTCGACAGATCCTGAAGCGGTCAAGCGCCAAGTTAGAAGCTGGCTGGATGGCCTGCCCTATGTCGTCGGCGGCAACAACCATATGGGATCGCGCCTGACGGAACAGAATGCGTCCATGGCGGCGGTTATGGAGACCTTGCGGGAACGGCAGCTGTTTTTTGTCGACAGCCGCACTAGTGAAGCTTCGGTGGCCGTCGCCGAGGCCCGTCGAGCCGGGATACCGGTAGCCTCCCGGGATGTGTTTCTGGACAACGTGAGGGACGTTGAGGCCATTTCCCGACAGATTCACCAACTGGTTGCCGTGGCACGACGCAAGGGTTCGGCCATCGGAATCGGCCATCCTTATCCCGAAACCCTGGAGGCACTGCGCCGCGAGTCCCGTCTTCTCAGGGAACAGGGGATCGACGTGGTTCCCGTATCACGGCTGGTGTACGGCGGCGGTTCCGGAGAGATCGGCAAGGGCGGATGATGGTGGAAGGTTCTTTGGCAGGCGAGCGGCCACCTCGTTCATCACTTGACGAAAAGCAGCGTAATGGGATTCCGGCAGCGCTTCACCGGCGATCAGCCCCCGCATTCGGCGAATCAGCAGAAAGTCCTTGGTGGAAGGATTATCCAGCAGGCCGGCCCTTTCCATCAAGCGAAACAGGCGGGTTTTTTCTCTACTGAGAAAACGGTTCTCAAAAGTTTTCAGTTCGAAGCTTTTTCGGGAGATTTCCAGACCCTGTTCGTCAAAGCGATAAAAACAGAACTGTAACCCGGAGCCGTCTGTTTCCTCCTGATTGAGCCGCAGCACAAAATAGGAACGCTCGGAGGACTCCCGGAACAATTCACGCAGCGGGTTGTCATTGTCGACTTGCCTCCGGGTCTGGTAAAAATGCCGGAAAACCAGATCGGTGAAGCAGTTCTCCTCCAGATAACCGCAAATTCGACCGTCGGCCGTTTCTCCGTAGAAGAAGTCTCGCTCTCCATCGGGCGGAACCTCCAGTAAACGGTCGCAGACAAGGCAGTTTGGCAGCAGATTCTCCAGCCGCTGGCGCAGGGCGTGCTCTTTGTCCCTCTGCCGAAGCTGCTGCTGACGGATACTGTCCACCCGATAGGTTTCGCAGCCTTTGGCAGCCAGCATGATCTGGCGGGCCAGGTGGGCAAACTGGCGGTGTACATTGGTTCCCCGGCCGTGGGTAAGGATCGGGTAGATGCGCCCTTCGGGATTGGTATTGAGGGATTCGACCTTGGGACTTTTGGAGATGAATCCTTCCATGCAGCGGTAGCCGCGATTGATGGCGTAGGCCTTGAGCAGTTGATAAGCGTCGGCGAAAGGCCCTTTAAATCGAATGCGGGAATCGATCAGACAGGGCAGCAGGCGCAGGGCTTTCTTAGGGATCCCCTGGCTCTGGCAGAAGTCGTAGAGATTGCGACAATTTTCCAGGGAGGGGGTGTCCTTTACCGGAATCAGTACCAGGTCGGCCGCGCACAGGGCGTTGCGGGTCAGGATATCCAGGGTAGGGCGGGTGTCGATAATCACGATACCTCCCAGATGGCTTGCGGCCAGGCTGCGGGCCACCCGGTCCGCTGCGGCCTCCCTGACTTCGGGAAGTTCATCGAGTCGCCGGCAGGAAGGGATGAATTGCACACCGTATTCGCCCAGCTCCAGCAGTTCTTCCGGAAGCCGGCCGGTAAAAAGACCGCTGACGTCTCCCCTGTCGCCCTGCTTGCCAATACGGAACAGGCGCTCCACAGAGAAATGGTTGTCAAAACTGAACAGAGTCAGAGGCAGGTCTTCATTGAGGGCCTTGAGATACACGGCCAGATTGATGGCCAGGGTAGTCTTGCCAACCCCGCCTTTTTCGCTGGATATGGTCACCACATAGGGTTTTCGCATAGACTGTCGTCCTTGGGTCGGTTGACGGGCTTTACCCTTATAGAAGCAAGACACCGGCCCTGTCAATAATTCTCCGGTCGTGCCGGTCTCCTTAAGAGACAAAACCGTCGGCCCATCTCAGCCAGGATACCATCGACCATGCCATTTGATGAGGTTCTGAGCGTAACCCGCCTGATCCGCCTGCTGAAGGATCTGGTGGAAGATAATTTTATCAAGGTAACCGTTACCGGCGAGATTGGTCAATTTTCCGCTCCAGCTTCCGGGCACTACTATTTCTCCCTCAAGGACGACAGCCATCAGTTGCGGGCCGTCATGTTCCGCATGCACAATCGTGCGCTGGACTTTACGCCGCAACAGGGGATGGACGTGCTTGCCCGCGGTCACATGTCTCTTTACGCCCAGCGGGGCGAATTACAGTTGGTGGTGGAGAGCCTGATGCCCTGCGGGCTGGGCAGTCAGCAGCTTGCCCTGGAACAGTTGCGTGAACGATTGCGTCAGGAAGGCCTGTTCGAAGCAGGTCGCAAGCGTCCGCTGCCCGCATTTCCCGCCACCATCGGAGTGGTGACTTCGGCCACCGGTGCTGCTGTACAGGATATTCTGAACGTGCTAAAAAGGCGCGCCGGCGGTCTGCGAGTGGTGCTTCGTTCGGTGCCGGTGCAGGGTGAAGGCGCTGCTTTGCGCATCGCCGAAGCTGTAGCCGACCTGAACCGGCACGGTCGGGCCGATGTGTTGATTGTCGGGAGAGGTGGAGGCTCCCGGGAGGATCTTGAGGCTTTTAACGACGAGGCCGTGGCGCGGGCCATTTTTGCTTCGGCCATTCCGGTCATTTCCGCCGTCGGTCATGAAACCGATGTGACTATTGCAGATGAGGTTGCCGACCTGCGGGCCCCGACACCCAGCGCTGCGGCGGAACTGGTGGTTAAAGAGCAACGGGAACTGGAGGCTCATGTAGACCAACTGCTGCAGCGTCTCAACCGTCAGATGGGTGGTCGGCTGGAGCTGTTGAAGGAACGGGTTGCGGGGCTCAAAAGACGCCTGCCTGGAGGCTTTCCTTCCGTAACGGCACGGCAAAAACTGGTTCGGGAGCTACTTGAACGCGCCCGAAGGGCTCTGCTCACACGGATTCGCGAGGCCTCGGCGCGGCTGAAAGCGTCCTGCGGACGCCTCGACACCCTGTCGCCTCTGGCGACTCTGAGCCGGGGATACGCTATCGTTACCGAGGCGGACAGCGGACAGACCGTTCGTGACGGAGACCGGCTGCGGCCTGGCTCGTTCCTGCGATTGCAATTCTATCGAGGCGCAGCGCGAGCGATGGTCACCGAGAAGGAACCGCCGCCCGACAAATAAGTTCCTTGACGAACAGGTCCGGGGATATCGATAATTTACTTGACAACCCATGAGGTCCAATTGCGGCTCTTGTCATGGCAGGGTTCGGCAAGGCGTTGCAACAGGAAACTTCAAACTGGTAAAAACAGGCTCCCTGAAGGAATGGACAACTGATGACCAGAACAGAAAATTTTGAAACAGCGCTGCAGACGCTGGAACAGGTGGTCGACCGGCTGGAAAATGCCGATCTGTCTCTGGAGGATGCCCTGAAGGCTTTTGAAAAAGGAGTGGCCAGTGCCGCCCGCTGTCAAAAGCTTCTGCAGGAGGTAGAAACTCGGGTGGAACTGCTGCTGAAAAAGCCTGATGGAACATTTGAACTGGATTCGTTTGAAGAATGATTTTTCATAATATCCTCTGGAGATCACCATGGAACTGGCTCGCTATCTCAAGGACCGACAACAACTGATCGACGCCGCCCTTGACCGGTACCTGCCTGCCGCGGATACGCTGCCGGTGCGACTGCATCAGGCGATGCGTTATTCCATGTTTGCCGGCGGAAAACGGTTGCGGCCGATTCTGGCTTTGGCGGCCTGCGACGCGGTAGGTGGCGACCTTAAGACAGTCATGCCGGTCGCCTGCGCCTTGGAAATGATCCATACCTACTCGTTGATTCATGACGACCTGCCAGCCATGGATGACGACGATTTTCGCCGCGGCCGGGAGACCTGTCACAAGGTTTATGGTGAGGCCCTGGCCATTTTGGCCGGAGACGCCCTCCTTACCGAAGCTTTTATCCTGCTCGGCGGCATGGCCGCCGATAAACCCGAAATCGCCAAGAGCAGTTGCCGGGCCTTGCACATAATAGCTCGCTGCGCCGGGTCCCGCGGCATGGTCGGCGGACAGGTGGTGGACATGGACTCGGAAGGCAAGGAGATCGACCTGCCGACCCTCGAGTATATTCACACTCATAAAACCGGCGCTCTGATTCTGGCTTCGGTACAGGCAGGCTGCCTTATCGGTGGCGGCGGCGAGGTGGCCTTTGAGGCTTTGACCCGTTACGCCGGCGCTGCAGGTCTGGCCTTTCAGGTGGCGGACGATATTCTTGATGTGGTCGGCGATCAGGCTCTGCTCGGCAAGGACGTCGGCAGTGATGAAGCGCGGGGCAAGGCGACCTATCCCGCCCTGCTCGGTCTCAGTGAGGCCCGCGGGCGAGCCGTCGAATTGCGTGATGTTGCCCTGGCCAGCCTGTCTGGTTTCGGTCCGGATGCCGACCCGCTGCGCCAGATCGCCCATTACATCGTGGATCGCTCTTTTTAACCGGGAGTTGATACGACCGTGATCAGGTCTGTTACCATGCCGTTAAAGGGAAATTCTGCTGTCGTCTCATGCTGAGCTGTAAAAAGGGATGCCAGAAACTGTTTTGCCCTCGACCATCCCGCGGCTTGGCATCGACTTATCCTGTTTGCGCACCCCGCAAGGAGTTTTTAAAACCATGAGTATTCTGCAGCAGCTGCAATCTCCGGCAGCTTTGAAAGATCTCACTCGCGCCGAGCTGGATCAATTGGCCGGAGAGATACGGGAAAAAATTATCGACACGGTGTCCGTCAACGGCGGTCACCTGGCCAGTTCCCTGGGAGTGGTTGAGCTGACCCTGGCCCTGCACCGGGTTCTCGACTCGCCCCGGGACAGGATTGTCTGGGATGTCGGCCACCAGGCCTACGCCCATAAGCTGCTCACCGGTCGCTTCGAGCGCTTCCATACCCTGCGCCAATTGGGAGGGATCAGCGGTTTTCCCAAGCGCCGGGAAAGCGAGCATGACGCCTTTGACGTTGGGCACAGCAGCACCTCCATCTCCGCTGCTTTGGGCATGGCCGCCGCCCGGGACTGCCATGGAGGGAAGGAGAAAATCGTGGCGGTGATCGGCGATGGTTCCCTTACCGGCGGTCTGGCTTTTGAGGGCCTCAACCAGGCCGGACATTTGAAAAAGAATCTGATTGTGGTGCTCAATGACAACGAGATGTCCATTTCTCCCAATGTCGGCGCCATTTCCTCCCTGATCAACCGCAAACTCACCTCCGAACTGGCAGTGCGGCTGAAAAAAGAGGCGGAGAACTTTCTCAACAGCGTTCCCCGCTTCGGCAAGGATCTGCTCAAGGTGGCCCGCCGCGCCGAAGAAGCTCTCAAAGGATTCTTTACCCCTGGCATGCTCTTTGAGGCCCTGGGTTTCGACTATATCGGTCCTCTCAACGGCCACCGTCTCGATCAACTGATCGAAGCTTTTCAGAACGTGTCGCATCTGGAAGGTCCGGTTCTGGTCCATGTCATCTCCCGCAAGGGCCGAGGTTATAAACCCGCCGAAGAGAACCCGTCCCTGTTTCACGGTATCGGTCCCTTTGATCGCGAATCCGGGCAACCCCTGGGTAGCAAGGGAGGGCCTTCCAGCTACACCGGCGTGTTCGGCAAAACCCTCAACGCCCTGGCGGAACAGGATCAGCGTATTGTCGCCATTACCGCCGCCATGCCCGAAGGTACCGGGCTCAATGAATTTGCCCGCCGGTTCCCGCAGCGTTTTTTCGACGTTGGCATTGCCGAACAGCACGCCGTTACCTTTGCCGCAGGCCTGGCCTGTCAGGGTCTGCGGCCCACGGTGGCCCTGTATTCCACTTTTTTGCAGCGGGCCTATGACAACCTGGTGCACGATGTTGCCCTGCAGAACCTGCCCGTCACCATCGCCATCGATCGAGGCGGTCTGGTCGGCGCCGACGGCCCGACTCACCACGGTGTCTTTGATTTGTCCTATTTGCGCCACATACCCAATCTGACCGTCATGGCTCCTCGGGACGAGCTGGAACTGCAGCGGGCCATGGTTACGGCTTTGAATTGCGAAGGACCTTTTGCCTACCGCTATCCCCGTGGACAGGCTCTCGGCCACGAACTCGGCTCTCTGCCGGAACCGGTGGAGATCGGTCGGGGAGAGGGCCTGAAAGAGGGTTCTGACGGCGTGATTCTGGCTTTGGGTGTGGTTTGTCAGGAAGCCCTCGAGGCAGCTCGGATTCTGGAAACAGAGGGGCTTTCCCTGGCCGTGGCCGATGCCCGTTTCCTGACACCGCTGGACCGGGAGCTGATTTGTACCGAAGCCCGCCGCACCGGAGCGCTTATCACCGTGGAAGAGAACGTATTGGCAGGCGGTTTCGGCTCGGCGGTTCTGGAAGTGCTTGCCGAGGCACGACTGTCGCCGCGAGTGCTGCGCCTGGGGCTGCCCGATCGGTTTGTCGAGCAGGGCACCCAACAGGAACTGCGCGCTCAATGCGGTATTGATGCGGCCGGTATTGTTCGTCAGATTCGGGCCTTTCTGGACCCTGAAGCAAACGGGTCCGTACAATCGTCCTGATGGCATAGAGCCATTTCAAACAGGCCGGATCCTGCGTGGCACGCGAGGGGTTCGGCCTGGCTTTTGTTAACCTAAAATTCAAATCGCGTTGACAATCTTTTTGCCTGCATGCTAGTTTTTCGCCATGACTCCCTTAATGTACAGTGTTCGTATGCGGGCCCGACGCCATGCCCGGCATCATTCCGGGGCCGAACGTCTGGTGCCTGGGGATGCTGTGGATCAGGCCGCCGCCGCCATGGTGCGACGGGCTATGAACCATTCCCGAGGCCGGGCCGAAACTATCGAACTGGCTATTGAAGAACTGGATTCGAAACAGATCGAATACGGCGTGCTACCCGATGTTCAGACCTGGCAGGTCAGTGATTTCCACCAGGGTCGCCGCGCCGCCGCTAATCTGCTGTGCTCCCTCGGGGTAGGGCCGGCGGCCGTGGAAACCGCTTTTGCCGACATGATTCGAGGGGCGGCGCCTGATGGCGGCAACATGCGCGGCGCGATGTTGGTGGACGTCCATAGCGGCTGCCGTCTGGAACCCGATCCTGCCCGCGGGGTGCGGGTCAGTCGCATGGATTTGAGCACCGAGGCGCGGCGGAATCTCAGTCGCGTTCTGCAGCAGCAGGATCTCGACCAGGAAACGGTGCGCGAAGCGTTGGTGCTGGCTGCCAAGGTAAGGATGGCTCCTGGGATTGTCGCCGAACTCTGCTGGTCCGACGACCCCGACTATACAGCCGGTTATGTCGCCTCTCCGGAACGGGGCTATATTCGTTTTCCCCACCTCAAGCCACGCGGTGACAGACGGGGCGGTCGGGCCTTTTTTGTTCGAGGGGCTTGTGTGCCGCTGAACGCCCTGCTGGATTATCTGCAGCTGCGTCCCATTCTGTTCGACCGGGTTGGCCACCTGCACCCGCCGCAATTCTGGACGGAGAGCGGCTCATGAGCTGGAAGTCGCAGCTTGATGATCTCGAGGCGACCGGACTGCGCCGTACCCTGCGAAGCCTGTCCGGTGCCCAGGGGCCTTATGTGAAACTCGACGGCCGGCCGGTGCTGCTGCTCTGCTCCAACAACTACCTGGGCCTGGCCACTCATCCCCTGGTGATTGAGGCCCTCTGTCGGGCCACTGTCCGTTACGGGGCCGGCAGTGGCGGAAGTCGGCTGATTTCCGGCTCCATGGACAGCCACCACCAGTTGGAAGAGCGGCTGGCTGCTTTCAAGGGAACGCAGCGGGCGTTGCTTTTCAACTCCGGCTATGCGGCCAACTGCGGCATTCTTCAGGGTCTGTTCGGCGAAGGCGATGTAATCTTTTCCGATGCCCTCAATCATGCTTCCATCATCGACGGCTGTCGCCTCAGCAGAGCCGCAACACGTATCTATCCCCACGGCGACGTGCAGGCCCTGGAGGTGCTTCTGAAGGCGGAAGCCCCTCGGCGCAGGGGGCGCTGGCTGATCGTCACCGACGGGGTTTTCAGTATGGACGGAGACCTTGCCCCCCTGCCGCAACTGGTAGAACTTAAAGAACGTTTCGACTGCCTGTTGATGGTGGACGATGCTCACGGAACCGGAGTGCTGGGCCGCGGCGGGCGGGGCAGCGGCGAACATCTCGACTGTCTGGAACATATCGATCTGCACATGGGAACCCTGGGTAAAGCCCTTGGAGTGACCGGCGCCTATCTGGCCGGCAGTACCGACACCGTCGAATTGTTGATCAACCGTGCCCGTTCCTTTGTCTTTTCCACCAGCCTGCCGCCGGGGGTCGCGGCAGCGGCCGAAGCCGCTCTGGAAATCGTCACGGCAGGGGAAGGGGAGGCGTTGCGGCGCAGGTTGCAATACAACCGTCAGTCTCTGACCGCCGTGCTGAACGCTGGCGGGGTGGCGGTTCCTGCGGCGCCGACTCCCATCGTGCCGATTGCGGTGGGCGCACCGCAACCGACCATGGAGGCCAGCCGCCGCCTGCTGGAACAGGGCTATTTCATTCAGGGCATACGGCCGCCGACGGTGCCCGCCGGCAGCTGCCGTTTGCGGGCAACGATCATGGCCAATCACGAGCCGCAGGATCTGGAAGCTGCCGGACGTGCGGTGCTGAAAACGCTGGCAGGAGTCGCGGAATGAACTGCTGGAGGCTGACCGACGGCCGTCATATCCATTATCGGCAGGCGGGCCGGGGAGCGCCGCTGGTTCTGCTGCACGGCTGGAGCCTGTCCTCGGCGGTTTTTGACGAGGCTCTCCATGCTTTGCGGGACAGTTTTACGGTGCTGGTTCCTGACCTTCCGGGACATGGCCTGTCTTCTCCGGCCAATGATTATCGGTTGACGGCGCTGGCCGATGATCTGAATCATTGGATGGCGGGTCTGGGACTGCAGGAGGTGCGCCTGCTGGGCTGGTCTCTGGGGGGGCAGATCGCTCTGCGCATGGCGGGCAGCGGCAGGGAAAGATTGTCCCGCCTTTTGCTGGTGGCGGCCACGCCCCGTTTTCTGCAGGGTCCGGACTGGCCTTACGGTTTGGCCGCAACTCAGCTGCGTGTTTTGCAGCGGGGGCTGAATCGCCGGCCCGCCGAAACCCTGGCCGATTTTTTCGATAGCCAGTTCGGCGACCAAGAGATCGGAGACGGGCGCCGTCGCCAACTGCGCTGTACCGTCTCCGCAGCCGCTTTTCCACCGCAACCGGAAGCCCTTCGGGAGGGACTGAAACTCCTCGCAGAGAACGATCTGCGTTCGGAACTGTTGGAGGTGAACCTGCCAGTTCTGGTACAGCAAGGCGGCAATGATACAATCACCCCCGAGGCCGCAGGCCGCTACCTCGCCGACAACCTGCCGCAAGCTCATCTGTTTCTGCAGCCGGGGCTGGGCCACGCTCCGTTTCTCAGCCGCCCCGAAAGCAGCGTTGAACGTTGGCGTCGTTTCTGCCTATCATGACCGCCGTGGACCGCCGTCGCCTGCGGCGCAATTTCGGTGAACGAGCTGAACACTATGATGGTCACGCTCGGATTCAGCAAGAGGTGGTGTCACGACTCGTCCGTGGCATGGGAACCAGTTGTCCCGAGGAGGGCCTCTTTCTTGACGTTGGCTGCGGCACCGGCACCCTGGCCCTGGAGTTATGCCGAGTGCGCCCCCGTCTGCAACCGGTGCTGACGGATCTTGCTCACGGCATGACCCGCTACGGCCGCGATCGGGTGTACCGGGCTTTGGCGGTGGATGGAGCTGCCGACGCCCTGCCTTTTGCTTCCGCGAGTTTCGTGCTGGTATGTTCCTCTTCCGTGTATCAATGGGTAGGCGACTTGTCTGGCGCTTTTGCCGAAAGTGCCCGAGTGTTGCGCCCTGGCGGCTTGTTTGCATTTGCCCTGTTCGGCAATGATACGCTACGGGAGCTGAAAACGGCCTACCGACAAGCTGCCGGAATGGTGTGTGTGCAGGGTAGCCACCTGCACGAACTTCCCCGTTGTCGAGAGGTGAAACAAGCCCTTCAGACGGTCGGTTATGTAGAAATCGAAGTGCGGCGGGAGACGCTGGTAGAATATCACGACTCAGTGCCGGATCTGCTGCGAAGTTTGAAACAGATCGGCGCCGGCAATGTCAGCACTCTTTCGCCCAGGGGGCTTGCTTCTCGCAGCCTGATGCAAAAGATGACTGAAATATACCGCTGTAACCATGAGTTGCACGGAAGGATTCCGGCCAGTTACGAAGTGATCTACGGCACCGGACGAATCGCTTCCTTCTGACTTTTCTAACGGCTTCAGGTCGGGATCTGTAACAGGGTCTTGACAATTGACCGGGCTTTATTGGAAATCACCGAATAGTAAACCTCCACGCCATTGCGACGTCCTTCTATGACGTGTTTGTTTTTGAGCAGCGCCAGATGTTGAGATACGGTGGCTTGAGGCAGTCCGAGACACTCCCAGATTTTCTTGACATTGCAGGCTTCCGACAGCAGGCCGGCGACAATTTTAAGTCGCACCGGGTGGCCCAGAACCTTGAGGATTTCCGCTTCCCGTTTATAACTTCTGTTTTTATCAAAACTCTGTTCCATGGTGGTTTCCGTCAACAGGCAGAATATTGGATAGTCGAATTCATGAATGCTAGTGAGCGTCGCCGGCGAAGTCAATATTTTTCCCAAAGTCTGGCAGCCAGGGCCGGCACCGTTTCCCGCCAGCCCGCGGGAGGGCCGCCATGCTAGCGGCCGCTTTTTTCGTTCTGGGAATGGCGGTTCTGTATGTTGGTGCCGAAACCATGGTCAACTCGTCGTCCCGCCTCGCGGCCTCCTACGGTATTCGGCCGCTGGTGATCGGCATGACAGTGGTAGCCCTGGGCACCAGCATGCCGGAATTGATGGTGTCGTTGTTGGCCGCTTTTCGCGACTCGTCGGATCTTGCCGCCGGCAACGTAATCGGCTCCAACATTGCCAATATCGGTCTGATTCTCGGTTGTACCGCCTTGTTTGCGCCGCTGGTCGTCCCCTCCGGGGTGCTCAGACGGGAATTGCCTTTCATGATCGGCACATCTCTGTTGCTGGCCCTGCTGGCGGCCAACGGCCGTCTTGGCTTTGGTGAAGGTCTTTTACTGTTTACCCTGTTGCTGGTTTTTATCGGTTATTGTTTGCGAACCGGGCGCCGCAAGGGTCCCGAAGAAAAACGCGGCGCGGCCATGCGGGCCAGTCGTTCCCGATGGCGGGATGCCGTACTGGCACTGGCGGGCATGATCGGCTTGGGAGTCGGTGCCGAAATGATGGTCCGTTCGGCCATCTTTCTGGCCCGCTCATTCGGCATTTCCGAACTGGTTATCGGTATCAGTGTAGTGGCCGTCGGCACCAGCCTGCCGGAACTGGCCGCCAGCGGTATCGGCGCTCTCAGGGGACACTCGGAACTGAGCATAGGAAATGTGCTGGGCAGCAATATTTTCAACATCCTCTTTGTTCTGGGCGTCTGCCCCATGATCCGACCGCTGACCTTTGATACCTCGCTGCTGCGCCTTGAACTGCCGGTCATGCTGGCTTTCTCCATCGCCCTGGTGCCCATGATCCTTCACAGGCATGCCATCGGTCGCGGTAAGGGGGTGCTGCTGCTGGCTGGTTATGCCGTCTTTATAGGAGTTCTTTTCGTATGAAAACATCACTGTATCGTCACGGAATCATGCTGCTGGTGCTGGTTTTGACTTTGCTGTTCATGGCCGCAACGAACTTCGCTGCGCATGAAGTCGCCGAAACAGCTATGGAAACAATACCGGAACTATCGTCGGAACTACCGTCGGAACTACCGTCGGAACTACCATCGGAACTACCATCGGAACTACCATCGGTCTGGCCGCTGGCCGAACGACATCGTTATAACATCGCCTTTTTATGGTTCCGCCGTATCGCTACGGCGGAACTCAGTCTGCAGCCTACAGAAGATCCCGATTTATGGGAGGCTACTCTCGCCGCGCGTACCCGTGGGGTGGCCGCCTGGGGCACCAGTGACCGGGCGCAGAGTTACACGTCGCTGATGCGTTGGGAAGAGGACGGCCGTTTTACTGCCCTGCGTCATGACTCCGTCTCCCGCAAATCCGAAGGACGTCGCGAAAGGGTTCGCCTCAAGAGCTATATATTCGACCATGAACAGCGGCAAGTTGTGGAGCGAACCGATCGCGACGGTAGCCAAAGCGAAAGTGTCTCGCCCATGCCCGAGTCGGCTCCCAATGATATTCTCACCGCTTTTTTCAATGTGAGGCTGGGTGTTTACGGTGCTCTTGAGGGTGGTCGCCAGTACCGGATTCCTACTTTCAGTCGTCACGGTGCCAGTGAGATTGTGGTGAATGTGCTGGGAATCGACGAGCGGCCTCGCAGTCCCCGTTTTCCCGACGGGGGAGTGCTGTTGGCGGTGGAAGTCGATCAGGACGTATTTGATACCAACGACGGACTCGTCTATGTCTGGTTTGATAAAGAGGACCGCCCTTTCCAGGTGGTGGTGGAAAATGTCATCGGCCTGGGCGACGTCCGCTCCACCTTGAGAGAGAACTGATATTTCATGAACAAAGATCCCGTAATTTACGTCGTCGGCCACAAACACCCGGATACCGACTCTATCTGCAGTGCCATTGCTTACGCCGGACTGCGCTGTCTTCAGGGACTGGCCGGGGTGGAACCGGCCCGGGCCGGCAATCTGAATCGACAGACCGAGTTCGTGCTGCAGCGTCTCGAGGTTGCCGCGCCTGTGCTGCTCACCGATGTGGCGCCCCGCGTGCGGGATCTGGTGCGCACTCCGGCGCTAACTATCAAAGCAGATATGCCACTGGCCATGGTGCTGGAGCAACTCCATCAGCACGATATCCGGCTGCTGCCGGTTACCGACGAGGAGCAGTTGCCCCAAGGTCTGATGATGCTCAAACGGGCAGCCGAAGGATTTCTGCTGCCCGCCGACGACGGTTCGACCCGACGGGTACTGACCACCATGGCGGCCCTGCAACTGAGCCTGCAGGGACAATGTCTCCATGTAGTTGACGAAGGGCAACTCGAAGAACTGGAACTGTATGTGGGAGCCATGGCGTCAACGTCCTTTGCTCAGCGGCTTGCAGGCTGCGATCCACGGCGTCTGCTGGTGATTACCGGCGACCGACTGGAGATTCAGCGGCATGCCGTGGAAATCGGGGTCCGGGTGCTGGTGGTGACCGGTGGCGGGGATGTGCCGGAAGAACTTCTGACTGAAGCCCGCCGACTTCGGGTGACCGTGCTCGGTACTGCCTTTGACACGGCCACAACGGCCTGGCGGACACGGTTGTCGACGCCGGTGCACTGCCTGATGGAACGCAACTGCCCCACGATCGGGCTTCTGGACAGTCGGGAGGATCTGCGGCTTAAACTCCTGCACGGCGGCTGTCCCGGGGTAATGGTCCTGGACAGCAACGGCCGAGTGGTGGCCGTGGCCACTAAAACCGACCTGCTTGCCGAGACGCCGATCAAGTTGATTCTGGTGGATCACAATGAACTTTCCCAGGCCGTACCCGGCGCTGACCGAGTGGATATTCTGGAAGTTATCGATCATCATCGTCTCGGCAACTTCCATACCGAAAAGCCGATCCGCTTCATCAACCAGCCTCTGGGCAGCACCAGTTCCCTGGTAGCGACTCTATACCGTCAGGCCGGGCTGGAGCCGGATCGGAAGACCGCCGGCCTGATGCTGGCTGGACTCCTTTCTGACACGGTTCTGCTCAAATCGCCGACCACCACCGCGACTGATCGGGAATTAGCCCAGTGGCTCGGGGGACTGGCCTGTCTCGATCCACAGCTTTTCGGCCAGGAGATGTTTGCTGCCGGCAGTGTACTCAGCGCCTATGGCAGCATGGAAGAGCTGATTCTTTCCGATTTCAAAGAATATCATGCAGGCGAGAGGGTGTTCGGGGTCGGTCAGGTGGAGGTCGTGGGTTTCGAGGAGTTTTACGGGGTTAAGGAATCACTGGCCGTGGAACTGGCCCGTCTGCGGAAGCAAAGGGGATTGGCCACCGCAGGCCTGATGGTGACTGATATCGTGCGGGAAACGAGCCTGCTGCTGGCCGTCGGAGGAGTCGATCTGCCCTATCTGATCGGTTATCCGGAAAGGGAACCAGGGCTGTTTGAGCTGCAGGGCGTCCTGTCCCGCAAAAAACAACTGGTGCCCCACCTGCTCAAGGCTCTTCAGGGATAATCCGGAAGGCAGGTTCCCCTTGTTGAGCCCTTTGGCATTTTTTATCGGCA
>PWVL01000167.1 GCA_003561875.1 Desulfuromonadales bacterium
ATCGTCTCATCGTGCTGGCCCCTTATTCGGTTCAGGAGTTGTACGATTTGGCCATGACTGCTTTTGATCTGGCTGACAGATACCTCCTGCCGGTCATGATTCTGGGAGACGCGATGATCGGGCAGATGAAGTAATCCCTTGATCCGCGACCTTATAAACTACCGGCCGACCTTCCCGAAAAGAACTGGGCAGTTACCGGAAAGCAGGGTCGCGTCAAGGGCAATATCGTCAAATCCCTCTATCTGGCCGATGGTGCCCTCGAAGCGCACAACTGGAAGCTTCACGGACGCTACCAGCAGATTCAACAGCAGGAGGTTCGCTGCGAAACCCTGGGTCTAGAAGATGCCGAGTTGCTGATCACGGCTTTTGGCAGTGCCGCACGGATTGCCAAGACGGCGGTGGAGATGGCCCGCCAAGCAGGCCTGAAAGTAGGCATGATTCGCCCGATTACTCTTTTCCCGTTTCCGGAAAAGATCTATCGGGAGGCTACGGCGCGCTGTGGTCGAATTCTTTGCGTGGAACTCAACAATGGACAGATGGTGGAAGATGTTCGTCTTTCCGTCGACCGGCAGGCGGAAGTCCGGTTTTATGGTCGACCCGGTGGGACCGGATCCATGCCGACCCCGGAGGAACTTTTTGTGCAACTGCAGAAGCATTACAAGGACTGAGTTATGGCTGAAAACGTGACAACCGTGTTTGAGCGTCCCCGTTCCCTGAAGTCCGTAGTCAGCCACTTCTGCGCCGGCTGCCATCATGGCACCATTCACCGGCTGGTGGCTAATGCCCTGGATCAACTGGAGCTTCAAGAGCGGACCATCGGTATCGCTTCTGTCGGGTGCAGTGTTCTCCTCTACGATTATTTTGATATCGATGTGGTTGAGGCTCCCCATGGCCGGGCTCCTGCGGTGGCCACTGGGGTCAAGAGGGTCCATCCGCACAGCACAGTTTTTACTTACCAGGGCGACGGGGACCTGGCTGCAATCGGCATGGCCGAAATCATTCACGCGGCCAACCGCGGCGAACAGATTACGGTCATCTTTGTCAACAATACCACCTACGGCATGACCGGTGGTCAGATGGCACCGACCACGCTTCCGCAGCAGGTAACAACCACGAGTCCTTACGGTCGTTCGACCGAGACGGACGGCAATCCTATTCGCATGGCGGAACTGATGGCGCTTCTGGATGGCACCAGTTTTTCGGCACGGGTTTCCGTTGATGCTCCGAGGCGTGTCGCGCAGGCGGCCAAGGTTGTACAAAAGGCTTTTGAAATCCAGAAAAATCGTGGCGGCTTTGCCTTTGTTGAGGTTCTGGCGGCTTGTCCGACCAACTGGGGTCTTTCGGTTCTTGAGGCCAACGAACGCATCAGCCAGGAAATGATGGGGTTTTTTCCGTTGGGAACCTTCAAGGACAAGACGGCTTGGACCGCCGTTTCCTGACGACAACTTTTTCAGGGATGACTGGGTAATGACTGAAGATGTTTTTATGGCCGGTTTTGGCGGCCAGGGAATTCTGCTGATCGGTAATTTGCTGGGACAGGCCGCTGTCATAGCCGGCTTGAACGCGTCGTTTTTCCCTGCCTATGGACCGGAAAAGCGTGGTGGAGCCGCCATGTGCAGCGTCATCGTTTCTGATCGCGAAATAGCTTCACCGGTGGTAGGGCAACCTTCTACCGGATTGCTTCTCAATCAGCAGTCTCTGGATAAATACTATGCACAGCTTCGCTCCGGTGGTCTTTGCATCTATAATTCCTGTCTCGCCGAAGCCTGTTCCTGTCAGCGCGAAGACGTTTCACTGCTGGCGATTCCGGCCAACAAGATCGCCATGGAGGTCGGCAATGTCAAGCTGGCCAATATGGTGATGATCGGTGCGCTGCTGGCCCGCAGGCCCATGGTCTCCCTGGACAAGGTCAAGGAGGCCTTGGAAATTGTTCTTCCGGAGCGAAACAGGCGCTTTATACCGGCCAACAGGGAAGCCCTTGACAGGGGCTACGCCTTTGCCACAAGCTGAGTCTCTGCTTATGTTTGTTGGTATGAAGTGTCACAGGTCCGGTTTCAGAGGGTCGGCTTTTTATCCAGTAAAACCATGATCCAGGGACGGGAGACGATGTGACGCGGGTTGAATTTGTCAAGTTGCAGCGCCAGGAAAAAGCGAAGCTCCTGTGCGAACTTGCTGAGTTTTTTTTCAGCGAGGGCAACAAGGTTCTGATTACCGTTAGTGATGAAAACCAGGCGGTTACCCTCGACGGCTTCATGTGGACCTGGAAAAAAAATTCCTTCATTCCTCACGCTTACAATAATGGCGCGGTTGATTGTCTGTCCGAACCGATTCTCATTGAAGTTGGGCAGTACAATCCCCACGGCGCCGAAATCCTCATCATGGGACATCCCTGCCCGCTGGAGTTCATGAGACAGTTTCGGCTTGTCGTCGATTTTGCCGAGCTGTACGATCCCCTCCTGACTGAACAATCCCGTGAACGCTATGCCCGTTACAAGGAATCCGGTTTTGTTGTGGCCATGCGTTAATACGGGCGGATTAGACAGCCTTGTTCTTCTGGAGAGCATTCCGGTGTTGGAAAAGGAAGTGGCTCTGCCGGAACCGTCGGTCAGGGCCCTGAGCTTATGGAAGGCGCGACCGGGCCAGATCATTACCTTGTGCCTGCCTGGGAGCCGCTATTTCCGGGGTCGTCTGACCCATCTGTCGAAGAATAAGGCTCGGGTTGTACCATTTTTTGAGTTTGAACGGCCCGTGGAAAGCCCCCTTCGGCTGACAGTCTTTCAGGCTTTGCCGGAAAGGGAGCGTTTTGAACTCATTCTACAGAAGCTCACGGAAATCGGCGTGCACCGGATCGTGCCTTTTCAGAGTGCCCGGTCGACGACCCTGGCGCGGCGTGACGCTAGGCAGAAAAAGTCGCATCGCTGGCCGGAGGTTGTGCTTCGAGCTGCGCGCCAGTGTCGCAGGGCGATGATTCCAGAGCTTTCTTCAGTGCTGGAATGGCCGGCAGTTTTGGAGGAGATGATGCAGGAGCAGCGGGCGCTGCTGTTCTTCGAAGGGGGAGGTGAACCTCTTGCCCGGCTGTCTCGGCACCTGTCGCTGCGAAGCCTGGCTCTGATTATCGGTCCCGAGGGCGGTTTTGAGTCTGCGGAAGTGTGTTCGGCCCGCGCGCGAGGGGCCGAGGTGGTGACTCTCGGGCCGCGCCTTATGCGCACCGAGACGACGGCTATTGTGGCGGCGACGGCCTGCCAGGTTATTTGGGGGGATTTTGCCTGGCACGAAAGCCGGGATTTGATAAGTTTTACTGCAACTGGTTTTTGAGGACATCGTTTAGCGCTTATGAGTTTTGCGAATATTTGCATCGTTCTGGTTGAGCCCCAGGGGCCTTTGAATATTGGCTCGGTGTGCCGGGCCATGATGAATTTCGGATTCAGTGCCCTTCGTCTGGTCAATCCTCAGACCGATCATCTTCAGGACGATGCACGACGCATGGCGGTCAAGGCTACCGGCATATTGGAATCGGCCGCCCTGTTCAACAGTCTTGAAAAGGCCTTGGCCGATTGCCACCTGGCCCTGGGAACGACATGCCGCTTTGGCAAGTATCGGGAGGATTTTCTGCACCCGGAAGAAGCGGCCGACTATCTTCTGCCCTGGTCGGAGACGGGTCGCATTGCCCTGGTTTTTGGTCGGGAAGACAAGGGGCTCACCACCAGCGAGCTGGATCTCTGCCAGCGATTGATCACTATTCCTACCAGCGATCAATTGCCTTCCATGAACCTGGCCCAATCCGTGGTATTGTGCCTCTACGAAATCGTTCGTATTCAGGGGTTGTGCCAGAACAGATCCGGTGGCCGTAAAAAGCTTGCGAATAACGCAGTTCTTGAAGAATTGTACAGACATATGCGGCAAACTCTGATGGAAATCGGTTTTTTGGACAGTCAGAACCCCGATCATATAATGCGCAGCCTGCGACGGATCTTCGGCCGGGCCGGTCTGAACGACCGGGAGGTGCGCATATTGCGTGGCCTCTGGAGTCGACTCGACTGGCTTGAGAGCGAACGACGCAAGGGACTCAAGTGACCTGCGCAGAGAGTATCCTGCCTTCGCTTCAGATCGAAGCTCTGGCTTACGGCGGTAGCGGACTCGGCTACCACGAAGGGAAGGTTGTTTTCGTGCCGATGACAGCGCCAGGGGATCGGGTGCGTTGTGTCGTGCATAAAGTGAAAAAACGTTTTGCCGTAGCCCGACTGGAGCGTATTCTGGAACCCTCGCCGGATCGCTGCGAAGCTCCCTGCCCGGTATTCGGCGAGTGTGGCGGTTGTCAGTGGCAATATCTGCCCTATACCCTTCAAGCCGACTGGAAACAGCGCATTTTCAACGACCTGTTGCTACGGCAGGCGGACATTCCGGACTGTTGCATCAGGCCCTTGATCGCTGCTCCCTCGCCCTGGCACTATCGCAGTCGAGCTCAACTCAAGATGCGCGCTGTCCATGGCCGACTGGTGATGGGATTTTACCGCCGGGGCAGTCATTACATTATTGATCATCGTCAGTGCGCGATTTTGCATCCGCGTCTCGGCGAGGTGGCCGGTATTTTTCGCGACGCCCTCAAGGGTTTTCGCCACGCCGACAAAATCCCCCAGATGGATCTCGGTGTCGGTGACGACGGCGGAGTGCGAATTCTGCTCCACTATCTGGGTGATGACCGGAATCAGCTTGCCGATTACCTGAAGCCGGTAGCTCAGGCGGCAAAAGCAGCATTGTTTCTGCAGACAGGGAAAAAAACACAACTGTATCGGGTTTGCGGTGCTGAAGATTTGATGATTCGGGTGGGCGATCCGCCCATGCAACTGGCCTACGGTCCGGGCGGATTTGCCCAGGTCAATCTGGATCAGAACCGAAACCTGGTATCCATCGTGGTTGAAACGGTGCGACAAGTCGGCGCCCGACAGGTGCTGGACCTTTTCTGCGGCATGGGCAATTTGACCCTTCCCGTTGCGCGTGAAGTGGCCGGCATCACGGGGGTGGAGGAATTCCCCCAGTCCATTAACAAGGCCCGTTTCAATGCTCTCAGTCTGGCGGAGGATCGAGCCGATTTTTATCTGGCACCGGCCGAAGAGACAATTGCTCGGCTTGGAAGGAAAAAGGATTATGATCTGGTCATGCTCGATCCGCCTCGTACCGGGGCCTATGACGTGATCAGGCAACTGCAGCGACTCAAGCCCCGGCATATTCTCTATGTGTCCTGTGAGCCGCCGACTCTGGCAAGAGATCTGGTTCCCTTGCTGCACAACGGCTATACTCTTGCCTGGAGTCGGCCGATGGACTTCTTTCCCCAGACTCATCACATCGAGAGCGTCAGCCTGCTGAGATGCTCCGATTAACGGTGTCAGCGAGTGTTAAGGCGAGGTTTCGCCCGTATCTGTCGTGAATTTTGTTCTTGCAAAAGCTGGTCAGTCATGGTAGATGGAAGAGATAATTAAATGTTCACTAAAAAGTGGGCTTACGGCTCACTTTTTTTATTTCGGGTCGCATCTTATGCCGAATCGTACGATTGTGGAAAAAATCACCGAAATGGTGGAGCCGATTCTCACGGAGAAGAATCTTGAGCTGGTGCTTCTGGAGTATCGCCGCGAGGGACGCGACTGGGTGTTGCGGTTTTTTATTGACAAGGACGGTGGCATAACCTTGGACGATTGCGCCGAAGTAAGCCGTGAAGTCGGCGTATTGCTCGAAGTGGAAGATCCCATCGACACCTCCTATCGG
>PWVL01000112.1 GCA_003561875.1 Desulfuromonadales bacterium
GACAAAGCCCGGGAACTGCTGGACAACAAGTCCCTGTTTATCGCCGACGGCCATCACCGTTACGAGACGGCCCTCAATTATCGCAATCTGATGCGGGAGCAGTCGGGAACCTTCACCGGCAAGGAACTTTTCAACTTTGTGCTCATGTACTTTGCCAACATGGAAGACCAGGGCATGCTGATCTTTCCTACCCACCGACTGGTCAGCGGCCTGAAGGATTTCAATCTGCCCGACTTTTTACGGGTTCTGC
Organism: Desulfuromonadales bacterium; assembly: GCA_003561875.1. Classification (GTDB taxonomy): domain Bacteria; phylum Desulfobacterota; class Desulfuromonadia; order Desulfuromonadales; family Syntrophotaleaceae; genus SLLR01. Next base: position 251 of record PWVL01000112.1, read on the forward strand.
AGGACTGCTTTGAAATTGACGCCCGCGAAATGGATGTGGCCGACACCGCCGGACGTCGGAAAGTTCAGGAAGTATTGCAGCAAAAGGGTGTGGAGGCCCACACTCTGGCACTGTACGCCGGCGGTTCGACGGTTTATTTTCTGACCCTGCGGCAGCCCGAAATCATGGACCGGTTTTTTGACGAGAAGGCCTCCAAGGCCCTGCGCATGCTGGACGTCTCGATTCTGCACCGGCTGATTCTCGAAGATCTGCTGCATATTTCTGCCGAAGCCCAGGAGCGGCAGCTCAACCTTCGATATATCAAGAATTTCGAGGAACCCTTTACCGCGGTGCGTTCCGGCGATGCCCAGGTGGCCTTCCTGCTCAATGCCACCCGCATGAGCGAAGTGCGGGACGTGGCCAACGCCGGGGAGAAAATGCCCCAGAAGTCCACCTATTTTTATCCCAAGCTGCTCACCGGCCTGGTCCTCAACAAGATTGCCGCCGACGAAACCGTTGAGAGTTAGGGGTCTTTGGCGGCGCATTTCCGGGCCCCTTTTCACCGGCGGTCCGCCGCGCCGCTGCCGGGAACTTTTGCGTCGCCATCAAGGATAAACCGTTGGCTCTATCTTCCCATCAGCTTCTTGCCCATCTCAAAAAATACCCCGGTCGCAGTTACACCGCCCGGGAAATTCTGGCCGCTTTTTCCCTCAAGCGCCGGGACCGCCAGGAGGCCCTGAATCTGCTTGAGCGCCTGGCCGACGAGGGTCTGCTGCAACGCCTCAAGGGACGCCGCTACCGCCTGGCGACGGATGCGGAGTTGCTGCGGGGCCGGGTCACCATACATCGGGACGGATATGGTTTTGTCGTTCCGGAGGATAAGGCCAGGGAGGATGTTTTTGTTCCCGCCCGCTACCTGAATACGGTGATGGACGGCGACCGGGTGTCGATTCGAGTGGTGCGCCCTGCCTGGCGCGGGCGTCCAGGACGACCCGAGGGACGCATTGTCGAGGTTCTGGAACGGGCTCACCGGGAAATTCTCGGCCGTTACGAGGTGCGCCACCGCCAGGCGCTGGTGGTGCCTTCCGACCCCCGCCTGTCCCGTCCCGTGCAATTGACGGAAGTTCCCCAACAGGAGGTGCGCCCCGGTCAGGTCGTTCGCCTGCGTATCGATCACTACCCCGCCGAGGCCCGCCTTGCCACCGGTACCCTGCTGGAGGTGCTGGGCGATGCCGACGATCCTGCCGTGGAAATTGCCGCGGTGGCCTGGAAGTTCAATCTGCCGACCGAGTTTCCGCCACCGGTGCTGCAGGCCGCCGCCGCGCTGCCGGACCGGATACGGGAGGAAGATCTGCAGGGGCGGGAAGACCTGCGGGATCTGCCCCTGGTGACCATCGACGGCGAAACCGCAATGGACTTTGACGATGCCGTCGCCGTGCGTCGGGAAGGTGGGGACGCTATCCGGTTGTGGGTGGCCATTGCCGATGTCGGTTATTATGTGAAGGAGCAAGACCCCGTCGACCGGGAAGCTCTGGAGCGCGCGACCAGCGTCTATTTCCCCGGCCACTGCATTCCCATGCTGCCCGAGAGCCTGAGCAACGAGATCTGCTCTCTCAAGCCCCATGAGGAGCGCCTGGCCATGGTGGCCGAGCTGCTCTTTGACGGCAGCGGCCGACGACAGGAAAGCCGCTTTTATTCCGCCGTGATTCGCAGTCGGGCGCGCCTGACCTATACCCGGGTGCAGGAGGTGCTGGACGGAGGGGATGCCGAAACCGAAGAGCAACGCCCCGACGGTCCGGGCCACCTGGGTTTGATGCAAGAACTGGCTCGGCGGCTGACCGCCATGCGTCACGGACGGGGCAGCCTTGATTTTGATCTGCCCGAGGCCGAGGTGGTGCTGGGTCTGCGCGGGCGTCCCGAGTCCATCCTGCGGGCCGAACGCACCGAAGCGCACCGTATCATCGAGGAGTTCATGCTGGCGGCCAACGAGGCGGTGGCGGCTTTTTTGAGTGAGGGGCAGCAGGCGCCCTTGCTGTATCGCGTGCATGAACCCCCGGCCCTCGACAAACTACAGGCTTTTCAGCAGTTCGTGGCGCATCTCAACTACGGCCTGGTGCTGGACGAAGGGCCGAAGCTCGCCCGTCGGCTGCAGGAGCTGCTGCAGCGCGCCAATGACCGTCCCGAAGAGCGCCTGGTCAACCAGGTGCTGCTGCGCTGTATGAAACAGGCGCGCTATGACGCCGAAAACTCAGGGCACTTCGGCTTGGCGGCGGAATTGTATTGCCATTTTACGTCACCCATTCGCCGTTATCCCGATCTGGTGGTGCACCGCATTCTGCGCGAACTGCTCGAAGACGAAAAAAAGTCCCTGCGTCGACGTCCCTGGTGGCGACAGCAACTGCCGGCCATGGCCGAACACTGTTCGCAGAACGAGCGACGGGCCATGGAAGCGGAGCGGGATATCATCGATCTGAAAAAATGTCAGTTCATGGCCGATCGCCTTGGCGAAGAGTTCGCCGCTACCGTCTCCGGTGTTCTGGCGTTTGGCGTGTTCGTCGAACTGGAGCGGTATTTTGTCGAAGGGCTGGTTCCCATCGCCGCCCTTACAGATGATTTCTACGAATATGAAGAGGCGTTGCACCGCCTGGTCGGGCAGCGCCGCCGCCGAATTTACCAGATCGGCATGCCGCTGACCGTGCGTCTGCGTCACGTGGATACGGAGCGTCGGCAGATGGATTTTGAACCGGTGGCATCATAAGGGCTGTTGCAAAAACCTTCTTGCGGTATTCTCTCGGTATGGAGGTTTTCGGCCTTGCCCTTGCGGCCGCGGGACCAATAACAGGCCGGCTCTGCAGCGACGAGGATGAGTGACAATTTTCCCATGCGTATAGTCCGAAATCTTGACGAACTGAAACAGCCTCTGCGCAACGCCGTGGTCACCATCGGCAACTTTGACGGAGTGCATCTCGGCCACCGGGAGATTTTTCGCCGGGTGGTTGCCCGCAGCCGGCAGTTTGGCGGCCCCTCCGTGGTCCACACCTTTGTGCCCCATCCACTGAAAGTTCTGGCTCCCGAACGGGCTCCCCTGCTCATCAACAGTTATGACGAAAAGGAAAAGCTCATCGAGGCTTCCTGCATTGATGTGCTGATCTGCACCCCCTTCACAGCGGCTCTGGCCGAATTGCCGGCCCGGCACTTCGTGCGCCAGGTGCTGGTGGATCGCATCGGTCTGCGGCATCTGGTCATCGGTTATGACTATCTGTTCGGCAAGGGGCGCGAGGGCAACGCCGCTCTGCTGCGGCAGATGGGGGAACATCTCGGCTTTTCCGTGGAGGTGCTGCAGCCCATCAGCGGAGCGGGCGAACTGTACAGTTCCACCCGCGTTCGTCAGTTGATCCAGGAGGGTCAGGTGGGGCGGGTAGTTTCCCTGCTGGGGCGCAACTTTACCCTGCAGGGGCAGGTGGTGCATGGCTTCAAAAGAGGCAAGACGCTGGGATTTCCCACCGCCAATATCAAGACCGACCGGGAACTGCTGCCCGCCACCGGCGTCTACGCGGTCAGGGTCCGGCGCGGTTCGAAGCTCATCGACGGGGTGCTCAATATCGGTTTCAATCCGACCTTCGAGGCGGCGGATCTGTGCATTGAAGTCCATCTCCTCGATTTTGACGACTCCTTGTACGGGGAACAACTGCAGATTTATTTTATCGAACGTCTTCGGGACGAACAGCGTTTCACCGGTCCGGAACATCTGGTGCGTTCCATTCGGCAGGACATTCGTCAGGCCCGCTCGATACTGGCGACGGCGCGGCTCATCGAATATCACGACTACCTCGATTGCGGTGTCAAGATGCTGACAACCGGGTCTGAAAGGCAGGAAAAGTCATGAGTTTGACAGGCAAGACCGGGGTCCTGGGAATTTTTGGCGATCCCGTGGCCCACTCCCTGTCGCCTTCCATGCAGAACCGGGCGTTGCGGGAGGCAGGGATCGACGCCGTTTACGTCCCCTTTCAGGTTCCCGCCGGAGAACTGGCCCGAGCCGTCGCCGCCCTGCCTGCCCTCGGCATACGGGGGGTCAACGTCACGGTGCCCCACAAGGAAGCCGTTGTTGCTCTGCTGGATGAAGTGGATCCGGCTGCCCGGCGCATGGGTGCCGTCAACACCATCGTCAACCGGCGGGGGCGACTCGTGGGCTACAATACCGATGGGACCGGTTTTTTGAAGGCCTTGGCCGAAGATTTGCATTTCTCTGCGACGGACGGCAGAATTCTACTGCTGGGTGCCGGAGGTGCCTGCCGGGCTGCGCTGGTTTCCCTGGCCCTGGCCGGCGCCGCCTGGATCGGTCTTGCCAACCGCACCCGAGCCCGGGCCGAGGCCCTGGCCCAAGAGTTTGACGGCGCCTTTGCCGACACCCGGATCGAGGTTCTGGATCTGTCCGGGCGTGCCCTGAGCGCCCCCCTGCGGCAGGTGGACCTGCTGGTCAATACAACCGCGGTCGGCCTTCAGGGGGAACAGTTCGATGCTCTGCCCTGGGACGACCTGCGGCCGGCCGCCGCTGTATACGACATGGTTTACCGGCAGAACGGTACGCCGCTGGTGAAAGAAGCTCTCAAACGCGGCCATCGGGCCGCCGACGGCATCGGCATGCTCGCCGGCCAGGGGGAAGAGGCCTTTTACCTGTGGTTCGGACAACGGCCGCCGGCGGGAATGATGGCACGCTGGCTGCGCCAACATCTGGCGGAATAACCGATCGGATTGTTTTAATAGCCCCTGTGAAGGGTTTCTTGACAAAATTCAACCGGTTTTTATAGGATGCGCTCCATGAGTCTACCTTCAGTAGGGGGAGTTAAAACCCTGACCCCTAATATACGGCATGATATGAAAACCAATCGGCTTGGCGAATTGCTGATTCGCAACGAACTCATTGACGACAAGCAGTTGCAGCAGGCTCTGACGGAACAGAAGAGCCACGGTGGCCGGCTGGGCTCATGCCTGATCAAGCTGGGTTACGTCAAGGATGATCAGCTCTCGGCCTTTTTGTCCAAACAGTACGGTGTTCCGTCCATTAACCTGTCGGAATTCGAGATCGAAACCGATGTGCTGCGGCATATTCCTCCCGAGGTGGCGCAGAAATACCAGATCGTGCCGGTTAATCGGGCCGGCTCCACCCTCATCGTGGCCATGAACGACCCGTCGAACATCTTTGCCATCGACGATATCAAGTTCATGACCGGTTTTAACATCGAGGTGGTGGTGGCCACCGAATCCTCCATCAAGGCGGCCATCGACAAATATTACGACCAGAGCGCCTCCCTGGCCGATGTCATGGGCGATCTGGACGATATCGACCTGGAGCTGGTAGACGATCACGACGATGTGGACGTGCGGGAACTGGAACGGGCCACGGAAGACGCCCCCGTCGTCAAGCTGGTCAACCTGATCCTCACCGATGCCATCAAGAAGAAGGCCTCGGACATCCATATCGAATCCTACGAAAAA
>PWVL01000033.1 GCA_003561875.1 Desulfuromonadales bacterium
GGGGCCTCAAGGCCGTGATCCAGGGAATTGCGCAACAGATGGACCAGGGGGTCGGAAATCTGTTCGATAACCGTCTTGTCCACCTCGGTTTCCTGACCGAAGAGCTGCAAATCGACCTTTTTCCCCGATTTGACCGAGAGGTCGTGAACCAGGCGGATCATGCGCCGGAACAGACCGGAAACCGGAACCATGCGGATGATCATGGCCATTTCCTGAAGATCCCGCACAATCTTGCTCAGATGCTGGGACGCCTTGTTGAAATTGTCCAGTTCCAGACCTTCCAGGTCGGGACTTCGCACCAGCATGTTTTCCGCGATGACCATTTCGCCGATGAGATTGATCAGATCGTCGAGCTTGCGCAGATCGACGCGAATATCCTGCTTTACCACGGCATTCGGCTTGGCCTTGGCCTCGCCCTGCGATGCGTCCTGAGGCCGACTTTTCTGCTGCTCTTTCAGAGCCGCGTCTACCGTGGCGGGTTCCGCCTTGCCCATGTCGACAAGAACTTCTCCCAGGGGCTTGCTCTGGGATTTGAGAGCTTCCTGGATCTCTTCATCCGTGGCGATGCCCTTTTCGACCAGGATCTCCCCCAGAGGACGGCCCTGAATCTGCAGCGCCTGATCGACGGATGGGGCGTCAACCACCCCGGACTCAACCAGAATCTGCCCCAAAAGCCGGGACTGCTTTTGCTCTTCCGCAGACAGGGAAGCCCCCATCAGCGCTTCCAGCCTGGCCAGTTCGGCCTCAAGCTGGTCGATTTCGCCGCGTCCTCCCCGGGAAATATCACAAACGGCGGATCGCAACAGATCAAGGGTTCCCAGCAACGTGTCGGCCGGTGCCTCGCTCTGCAGGCTGCCGCCGCTCTTGACCACCTCAAGCACCGTTTCCATCTGGTGGCTCAACAGCTCCATGTGCCGATAACCTAAAAATCCGCAGTTGCCCTTCAAACTGTGCGCGTGACGGAACAAAGCCCCGATGGCGTCTTCGTCCAGACAGGCCTCGTTCCATGAGAGCAGACCTTCCTCCATGTTCTGCAGCAGTTCATCGGCCTCCTGGATAAACTTTTCCACCATTTCCGGGCCGATCAGCAGGGCCAGTTCTTCTTCCGCCGTAAGCGGCACCGACGGTGGCGTGGCGATGACGGCGGATTGCTGCGGCTGGCACACGGACTCGTCGACATGCGCCGCCAGAGCCAGGGCTTCATTCGCCGCCCGCTCCAGGCATGAGGCCGTCTCGTCCGCTGCAGCGATCATGGCCTGATCGTGCAGATCGGTTTCCACCATCTCCATGGCTTCCCGGGAAAAATCGCAGGCCCGGCACAGCAGGCTGACATGCTCGCTCTGCATTTTTACCTTGCCGGCCCGAATCAGGTCGAGCAGGCTTTCCGCAGCATGGGCCACCCTGGAAATATTGTTCAGTTCCAGAAAACCGGCGCTCCCCTTCATGGAATGGAACAGGCGGAAAATGGCGTTCATGGTCTCGGTACTGCCATTGGTTTTCCTGAAAACCTCACAGGAACGACAGTCTTCAGCCTGAATACAGGTCCGGCCGCCCTGATCCAGATAACCGGTATGCAGCCAGCAGGGACGCTCCAGCTTGCGCTGGTGTCGGGGGCAGGAAGCATTCTCGCAGGCCAGCGTCGTCCAGCAGTCGACATTTTGACAACTCTGCCCCAGCTCGATGATGGTCGGCTCCAGCTGATCCAGCATGTCCCGGCTTTCCTGCAGAAATTCGTTTATAATTTCAGCCTGTTCAGAAAAAATATCGCTGCCCATTCGCCCCTCTCTGATTTCATGAACCTTGGGTGGAGTCCGGATAAGCCCCTTTCCGATCTGACTTTGCACACCGGGAAATCCTCAAAGGGGGCGACTCTCACAGCCGAACATACAAGTTTCGCACCACTTTTTTTCCAGCCCCGTTACGGTTTTCTGCGCGGTTCGAAATCTCCGCAGTGGCAGGTGCTGGCGAGTCTGGATTGGAGAACGGCGCAAAACCTCCGTGGTGCCTTCCGGACCACAGACGGAGAGTGCCGCGCCACAGGTGTGCCACACTTCTGCGACATGACCGCCCCAACACTGCCCCACACCTTTTTCGAAATCTGCATACGCCCTGCTTGTCAATTTTTTGTCCCGTCGACGCTCCCACATTGCCATGGACACTCCTTCCGAAAGTCCGGAAGCAACGTGGCAAGAGAACGCCCTGCTGCTCGAAAGTTCTTATCCCGGCTCGCTGAAGACAATTATTTTCTATAATTTCAAATACTTCGAAACCCGTATGAAATATTCACCGCACTCGGCCGAGACCATGGTGCCGGCAGGGACTGTGACCCTGAAGACCTCATAAACACCTTGGCACACTACTGGCAAAGTCAGACGGCAGCAATCTTGTGCATTCGAATGAAACCTATCCTTTTCCCGGGTTCGAGAATTCCATGTCAATCCGTTCAGCGCTTTCCAACTTCCTGCTCTGCCTTCTGCTACTGGGCATTGCCCTGCCGGCCGTGGCCGGACCTGCGTCCCGGCTGCAACGAATGAGCAAACAGGACAGCCTGGTCAGCAGTCGCATTGTCCTGAGTTTTTCAAGCCTTCCGGAATACCGCCTTGAGCCTTCCGGTCAACGCATAGATCTGTTCTTTAAAAACACCGAAACGGTTCCCAGCCTGAGACCGCTGGCCGAAGATGACAAGATCGTCAGGGTACTGCTTGGCGAAACCCGCGATGAGCTGATGGTGTCGCTGCTGCTGCGCCAGACTCCCGCCAACATCACCGCGACAGCCCAACCGGGTGCCGCTTCCCTGGCACTGGAGCTTTTCTGGCAGAAAGGAGATCAGAGCCGTCCGGCCATCGCCTTCCGCATCAGCGGCATGCCTACCCGACAACCCGGAACCGGCACTACCCTGCCGCAACTGAACTCGGACTACACGGGACGCTGGCATGAGTTTTTTCTAAGCTACCGTACTCCTCTCCATATGCAGCTGGCGCTGGATTTCAGCCTTCCGCCTCTGCCGCGTCACGGTCTTGAAGAACTGCCCGAATCCTGGGAACCGATCCTGCGAAGCCTCGAAACGCAACAGCCTGCAGAAGCCCTGCAGAAACTCCTGGCTCATGCCCCGGAGAACCGGGATGCCCTGTGGCATGCCGTTGTTCAAATGCTCCATGCCGAGGCTCTGCTGCGTAAGGGAGATGGACGGGGCGGTCAGGCCCTGCTCGACAACCTGCCGGAAGAGAATCTCTGTTCAGCGCAACAACAACGCGTCGGCTATCTCAACAGTCTGGCCCTGGTCATGAACGGCGACCCCTTCGGAGCCCTGGCCAGACGGAACGCCCTGGAGAAACTGCTGGGCGAAGGACCCTACCGGGCGCCCTTCGACCTGTTGTGGGCCGAGGTGGCCCTGTCCGACGGAGACGGCGGAAAGGCCCTGCGCCATTTGCAGCGGGAAGCGCAGAACTGGCCGGAGGAGCTGCAGGACCTGCGCCGGCGGAGAATGGCCGATGCCCGGGTTTTCGCCGGCCGGCCGGAGCAGGCTCTGGATCATTACAAGACACTCTTGAAAAACGGGGCTTTGCTCGACCGCGACCTGTTTTCCAGCCAGCTTGCCGGCCGGGCATTTCTGGAAACCGGCCACTACGATCTGGCGCAGATGCTTTACCAGCAACTGGCGGAGCGGTTGATGGATGTCGAGGCACGCAGCGAAGCCCTTTATCTGCGCGGCCTGGCCACCTACCTGGGCGGCAACCGGCAAAATGCCCTGTTGCAGTTTCGGCAGCTGATCGTCGACCTGGATGGCACGCACGGTGCCTTGCGGGCCTGGATGACGACCCTGGACCATTTTATTACCACCCGCGAAGAACGCCATTTGCTGCAGGGCTTGCGCGACTATCCGGTCATCCTTTCCCTCATCAAGGATCGTCATCTGCGGGAAGAAGTCTTTTTTAAAGAAGCCATCACCCGCTACCTGCGGGGCGAACATCTTCGTGCCATCGACAGTCTCGGCCAGTTTCGCCGCATCTATGCCAGCAGTTCTCTGCGAAGCGAAGCGGAAAGCCTGATGGCGGAGATCCTGCAGCCCGAGATTGAAAAACTGATCGGCCGCGGCGAAGACCTGCAGGCCGTGGTTCTGCTTGAACGCTATCGGGACCTGCTTATTCGGAGCGACGGGCAATGGCCTTTCCTGCCGCAACTGGCCAAAGCCTTTACCCGTCTCGGTCTGTTTGAACGGGGTTGCCGGGTGTATCTCTTTCTGCTCGACAACGCGCGCAACGCAGAGGAGGCAAAAACCTTCTACCTGCCCCTGGCTTCTCTCTACTTCGACCGGGACGAATTCGCCCTGAGCGAGCGCTATAGTCGACTCTATCTGGACACATTTCCTGACGGCGCGGACCGCCACGAGCTGTTTCTGCTGCAGCTGAGTTCCCTGCAGCGCCTAGGACGCCTTGACGAAGCGGCGGATCTGTTGCGGCAAAGGGACGTTCCCGGCAACAACCAGATCGAACTTCTTGGCGCCCGGATTCACTGGCAGCGCGGCGACTACGAACAGGTGGTAGCCCACGCCAACCGGCTCGGAAGCCGGGGTGAAGCCATTCCTCCCGCCGGCCTTCTACTGAAGGCGGAGGCTTTGCGTCGACTGGGCCGCGGACAGCAGGCTCTGCCCCTGTACGAAGTCCTGCTCGACGACGGCACCTTCAGCGATCAGGCCGCCTATCGCTGCGCTCAGTTGCTGCTGGCCCGAGGCGCGCACAGCCGGGCTCTTAAGCTTTTTCAGGATCTGGCCGAAAAAGGGGAAGACAGCCTCTGGCGCCGTCTGGCCCGGGATCAGATTTCCCGGATAAACTATTGACCGTTGCGGATCGGCATAAATCCAGCGCGAAGGAGAATGATCATGTCACTTGGAGGCATTTTTGACCGCACCGTCGGCGTACTGAGCAAGGTCATGGATCTGCGTCACCGCAACCAGCAGGTCATCGCTTCCAACCTTGCCAATATCGACACCCCCGGCTATGCCCCCAGCCGGCTGAGTTTCGAAAAAGACCTGCAGCAGGCGCTGGGCCGATCGCCCCTGGCCACCACGGCACGCCACGCGGGGCATTTCTCGGTGGGCGCGGGCGACTTGCAGAGCGTCGAGGGACGCATTCAGCGCCAGGCCTTCAACAGCGGCCTCGGCGATCAGAACAGTGTCGACCTGGACCAGGAAATGGTCGCCCAGGCCGAAAACCAGATTTTCTACGAGGCCGCGACCCAGATGCTCAACAAGAAACTCGGACTGCTTAAATACGTTATTCAGAGCGACCGTTAAGGAGACCCCACGATGGATGTTTTCACTTCCATGCAGATCAGTTCTTCGGCCCTGAGCGCCCAACGCACCCGGCTCAACGTCATCAGCTCGAACCTGGCCAACGCCAACACCACTCGAACCTCCGAAGGCGGCCCCTACCGCAAGCGGCAGGTGGTGTTCCAAAGCAATGAAAACTTTGGACGCCATTTGAACCGGGCCCAGCAACAGGGCATCCAGGGAGTCAGTGTGTCACGCATCCAGGTCAGTCAGGCCCCCCTGCAAACCCTTCACCAGCCGGGCCACCCCGACGCCGACGAGAACGGCATGGTCCAACTGCCCAACGTCAACACCATGGAAGAGATGGTCGACATGATGA
>PWVL01000212.1 GCA_003561875.1 Desulfuromonadales bacterium
GGCGCCCTGCGATAAAAGGCGACAATCTTTTTGCCAGGGTTTTGATGAGCCCGTGTCCGAAAGCCAGGGGATCGTAAAATACCTAGAGATCAGAAGATCTTTACTCAGAGAGAGGTCGAGGTTTGCCTTTTTCAATAAAGTTACAAATGGTCCCATAATGTGGCTAAAAGATATGGAAAGTGGCGCTTGCAAATCGCCGTAAATATGTTTCTATTGTTGTGTCACCGGTCCCTCAGGCAAATTAAGCGCTTGCCTTTTGTCGCCGGTTGTGGCATCGATATTGCGAACAGTTAGAACAACGGTTTATTTTCGGAAGGCGCGGACTGGAATTGTCTGTCGGTGGAACGCGCGCGTTCGGACAGAATTTTGGGGTGAGTGTCCGGGGGCGTGTCACGTGGGGTGCGATCCGGTAGTGGTTTCAAGGTTCCGGCCGTCCGGAATGTACCAAGCAGGCCAGCAGGAGGGGAAAACACAGGTCATACCGCTTGACGGGTAAGGCGCATCAGTCCCTGCCGGGTACGGGACCTTCGCCTGCCGTAGCTTCAGCGCTTAAAGCGCGATGCTTTACGGGATCGTCGAAGGGTGCGAGTGTTTTTCCGGCCGGTCGGCTTCATTGCACAAACTGCCTGCGGCAACGGTTATCCATCGCTTGGGGAGGGCGCTGAATCGGTTGCGGCACGGTGGAATGGGCAAAGCGACACGGTCTTTTCCGATGGGTCTGCCAATGTGGTGTACTAGGAGCGCTGTATTCAATCAACAACAGTATGGGAGGAAAGACAAATGGCTTTTCAGTTAACAGCACCAACCCTTATCCTGATCATGTCGATGTGGTTGCCCGTGGGCCTGCTGTATCTCGGACATGGTGACCCCAAGGGAACCGGCGCAGTAACGGCTTTCGTAGGTGCTTGTGTTCTCGTCAGCGCCTTTCTACATGCCCTTTTCGGTGCCGGTGCGGTTGGCGCCCTGCTTTTTGCTCACGGTCTGCTGTATGCCGTGGTGGCTTACGCCCTGCTGGCCGGCCTTGAAGACCTTAAAGCCGTCGGCAACGTCAGCCTGGTAGCTTGCATCATTTCCTTTTTCTTCATCTTCTGGTTCAGAAATGCCGGCGCCAACTACTTTGCTTTTTGCGCAGCGGGCTACGTGGTTCTGACCGCGGAAGTGACCATGGTCACCTACGGCAAGCTCAGCGCCAAGGTGCTCGCCTGGTCGCTGATCATCTGGGCCTTTCTCGGCCTGATGATCCCTGCTTTTGCAGATCCTTCTTTTGCCGGCCTGCTCTGGGGCATGCCTTTCTAAAAGGCTCACGGATTCGGCGGATCATTCCGCACACAAAAAAGGGAGTCGGCGCTGGCGTCGACTCCCTTTTTTGTGTGCGCTTTACATGCAGCTGTCTGGTTGTCCGCCGCGCCGCAGGGAATCAAAGGCGAAGAATACTTGCGGCCCAGGTAAATCCGGCGCCAAAGGCCACCAGACCCACCAGCGAGCCTTCTTTGATGATGCCGTTTTTTCGGGCTTCGTCCAGGGCGATGGGAATCGAGGCGGCGGAGGTGTTGCCAAAGCGGTCGACGTTGACGTAGGTCTGTTTTTCAGTCACCTTGAGGCGCTTGGCCAGGGCCTCGATGATGCGCAGGTTGGCCTGATGGGAAATCACCAGGTCGAGGTCTTCGCTGGACACGTCGGCTTCCTTGAGGGCTTTCTTCATGGCGCGGCTCATGGCGACCACGGCGTGGCGAAAAACCTCCTTGCCCTCCATGCGCAGAGTATGAATCTTTTCCTGAACATTTTCCACCGTCGGCATGTTGATGCAGCCGCACCCGGCATTGTAAAGCAGATGGCTGTAGGCGCCGTCGCTGCCGATGTGGGTGGAAAGAATGCCCCGTCCGTCCCGCGCCGGACCGAGTACCACGGCCCCGGCGCCGTCGCCGAACAGCACGCAGGTGTTGCGGTCCTGCCAATCCACCATGGAAGTGAGAATTTCTCCGCCGATCACCAAGGCGTGGCGGTAGGGCTGGCTGCGCAGCAGGCCGTCGGCGATCTGCAGGGCATAGATAAATCCGGAACAGGCCGCAGAGATGTCAAAGGCGGCGGCGTTCCTGGCTCCCAGGTTTTCCTGGACAAAGCAGGCGGTGGCGGGGAACTTCATGTCGCCGGTCACCGTGGCGAGAACGATGAGGTCGATGTCTTCAACCTTCAGGCCGGCGTCGTCGATCGCCCGGCGCGCCGCTTCCGTGGCCAGTTCCGAGAGGGCGGCGCCCTTTTCGGCGATGTGCCGAAGGCGAATGCCCGAGCGCTCGACAATCCACTGGTCGGACGTGTCGACGATTTTTTCCAGATCGGCGTTGGTAAGGATCTTATCCGGGACGGTATGCCCGGTTCCAAGAATCATGTTCTGGCCCGTTTTAGTCATCCGGCTCTCCTGACAAAGGCGTTAAAAAACGAACCAAAATACCATCATTGGGACAGGGTCTCAAGGGTTCTGTCGTTTTTTATTGCTCTTTGTGGTCTGTTTCGGAAGATGGAACAAAAGCGGAGTCTTTTTCGGTCAGGCCAAAACTCTGTTGCAGCTTGGCGTCGATGGAACGCAGATGCAGATCCCTTTGGGGAAAAGGAATCTGCACGCCGGCCCGGGCGAATTCCTGAACGATGGACGTCAGCAGGTCACTGCGGGTTGCCAGACGATGGGAAAGGCTGGGCACCCAGGCGCGCAGCTCAAAGTCGAGAGAGCTGTTGCCAAAGGCCTGAAAAATCACCGATGGTGGCGGGCTTTCAAGGACATTGGGGTGTTTTTCAGCGCAGGCTATAAGAAGGGAACGCACCTTTTCGACATCGCTGCCATAGGCGACGCCGACGGGAACAACAACCCGATTTCGTTCATTGGAAAGGGTCCAGTTGGTCACCTTTTGCGACACCAGGTCCGAATTGGGGACGATGATTTCCGACAGGTCAAAGGTTTCGATGGTTGTGGAGCGCAGCCCGATATTGCGCACCACGGCCCAGTTTTCTTCGAGAACGATCACATCGCCCACCTTGATGGGCCGTTCAAAGAGCAAAATCAGGCCGCTGACAAAATTGCCGACGATATTCTGCAAGCCGAAACCGATACCGATACCGAAGGCCCCGGCCAGAATGACAAAGTTCTGCAGGGTCACGCCCAGAAATCCCAGGGCCAGGATAAAACCGAACAGAACCAGGCTGTAATGAAGCAGTTTTTTTATCGAATCCCGAATTCCCCGATCCACGGCACTACGAGGAAAAAACTCGCTGTCCAGCAGGGCCCGTACCAGCCATGAAAGGCGAATCGACAGATAAAACGCCGCCAGGGACAGCAGGGCCATGCGCAAGGTCAGGCGCGTCCCGCCCGCAGTGAAACCAAGCTGGTTCAGGGCCGACCAGACCTCCACCGGGGAATCAAAAACGCCCCAGCCCCAGATAAACAGCAAGTGAAGAACGGCGTAGCTCCACACGCCAATCTGGTAAACGAATTTCAACTGGTCGGTGAGTTCTTCACCGAACTGGACGAAAAAGGACTCGCGACGGAAAAAAGGCTGGCCGAAGAAATAATCCAGTCCGCCCCGTCCCAGGCGAACGGCCATCACCGCGAACAGTCCGAGAAAGACAGTTTTGGTGGAGGCATCCAGCAGCCGCGACGACAGGGTGACAAAGCCGCCAACCTGGGAAATGAAGACCAGCAGCAGAATCACCGCACCCAGGCGCAGGGCCAGCGGAAAACGGTCAGCGGAACGCCCCGAGGCAGCGGCCACCCGGCGGGCCTGCATCAGCAGCAGAGGGATGCCGATGAGAGAAAGCAGCAGCAGGTAAAGTCGGTACAGGGGGGTTGGCAGAGGAATGGTCTGCCAGGCACTGGAGAGTACCAGCAGCAGGGCGATGACATGCACCGTCACAATCTTGCGCAGATCCTTCAACAGCTCGGAAGCGAGAATGGCGGTGGAAAAGGCGCCGAGGGCGATGAGCAGCAGACGCACCGATCCGGGCAGGGCAGCGTACAGGGGGCTGAAGATGGTGAGGGAGACGAACAGCCCGGTGGCTGCGGGATGACGGGCGATGAATCCCCACTCTTCATGAATCCGGACCTTGCGCCGTTTGACCTGGATGAACCCGCCAATGGCGCAGGTCAGCAGAAACTGAAAAACAAACACCCAGCCCCTTTCCCGCAGAAAGTCTTTGTCGATACGGACGATCTGGCGGACGTTGCGTTGGGTTTCGGTAAGCAGTTCCTTGTTGATCTGGCGATAGAATTCGGGGTGGGTCAGGGCCGGCTCGGTTTTCTGAAAAGTGCGGCCGCGCAGGGCCTGCAGAATCTCTTCAAGCTCGGCCAGAGAGCGCTGATTTTCCTGCTGCAGCTGTAAAATCCTGTTCTGCAGGGCTACCAGCGGGCGGGTGGTCTCGGCGAGCAGAGCCAGCATTTCGGCACTGATTGCCTCCGCTCTGTTCAGGGCGTCCTGCTGGTCGCCATGCAGTTCCTGCTCCGCAACGGCGGTACGCCAGCCCCGCCAGAAGGCCTGCTGGTCCTGCCAGTTGCGGCGCAGCGCTTCGAGTTCCTGTAGTTTGAGAGACAGGGCTTCCTGCTGTCGGGCGAGAGCGACTCGCTGGCTCTCTGCGGTGCCTCGGCTGATCGACAGGCGGTCATAGGTCCAGCCGTCGGTTTCGAGTTGTTGGATTAACTGGTCGACCCGCTGTTGAGTCGACTCGGCCATCTCCAGGGCTCGTTGGATGGTGGAAGCCTCTCCCAGAGCGCTAATCTGGTTTTTAGCTCCCGCAACGCGGGCGTTCAACTGCCCCAGCCGGGGAATAATTTCGATAGCCGCCGGCCATTCCGATGTCGAGGCCGGTGATTCGGCGCCGGCCCCGGCAAGCAGTACAAAAACCAGCAACAGCGAGCTGACAATCAGGCGGCGGCAGACGCGTTGTAACATGGTCGAGCTCCGAAAAGGGCGAGGGGTAGCAAACGAAAGAGAATCAGGCCGGACAATTGTAGCAGACCGCCAAGGCCTGCGATTGAAAAATTTACCCTGCGGCATTCAGTTTCGTATGTCGTCAAAACGGACCCGAAAAAACAGGCTGTAGAGCAGCGGCACCAGACCGAGGGTCAAGACCGTGGCGAACAGCAACCCGAAAATAATCGCGATGGCCATGGGTTCCCACATGGGGCCGCCGCCCAGCCACAGGGGCAACAGGCCGCCCATGGTGGTGGCGGTGGTCAGCAGGATGGGCCGCAGGCGTCGTCGGGCCGCCTCGAGAATGGCGCTGGCCGGATCCTTGCCGTTGTTGGTTTCAGTGTTGATGCGGTCGATGAGCACGATGGCGTTGTTGATGACGATGCCGCTCAGGGCGATGATGCCGAGCAGGGTCATGAAGCCGAAATAAGAGCCGGTCACCAGCAGCCCGAAGGTTACCCCGATCATGCCCAGGGGGATGGTCAACAGAATGATCAGCGGCCGGCGCAGGGAGTTGAACTGTCCCACCAGCAGCAACAGAATCAGCAGCGCGGTCAGGGGCAGGTTGACGACGATGGAGGCGTTGGCGTCGCCGGA
>PWVL01000142.1 GCA_003561875.1 Desulfuromonadales bacterium
CGGCGGCGCGGCCACCCTGACCTTCAAGGAGGGCATCACCTTTTCCCAGGTGGCTTCGGGTCTGGTGAAATCGGGCGATGATCTGATTCTGCGAGTTGACGGCGGCCCGGACCAGGTCAAGATAGTGAATTTTTTCCAGGGCGGCGTCTATCAGCTGCAGTCCATTCATTTCGAGTCCGGCGGCAGCCTCACCGGCGAACAGATTTTCGGCGCTTTCGGAATGGCGGTTCCGGAAAATGGCCCGGGACCCGATGATGGCAGCGCCATGGCGGAGGCTGGCGGCGACGTTTTTGTGTTTAACGCCGGTGACGGGCAGCAGGTCATCGAAAACAGTATGCATGTGCGGGATACCCTGCATTTTGTCGACATCGATTTCAACCAGATTGCCAGCCGACTGATGAAATCGGGTAAAGACCTGATTCTCGGCGTTTCGGGTACCGGCGATCAGGTGACGATCCGCAACTGGTTCCTCGGCGGCGATCATCCGGTGTTGACCATCTCCTTTGCCTCCGGTGGGCAGATCAGCGCCGATCAGATCTTTGGCGCCTTTGGCCTGAGCAACCCCGACCCCGGACGCACCCCGCGTTACACGGACCTGCCTGACCTGGCGGACTTTAATGCCATATACAAGCACGTTACCTCGGACGGCCGGAATATTTTTGGCTCTAAGGACAACGACTTCCTGCAGGGCGGTGGCGGGAACGACCTGTTGCGGGGCGGCCCCGGCGATGATTATCTAATAGGTGGTCCCGGCAATGACACCTACCTGTTCGGTATTGGTGACGGCAAGGACACCATCAACAATTACGACCCCAATGGCTTTGACCGTATCGTATTTGATGGAACTGTCGCTGCCGATGCTGTCGCCTTGTATCGCAACGGCAATCATCTGGAAATCGGTTACGGCACTGACGATCGGGTTCAGGTGTTGAACCACTTTTCCGGCGCCAATTACCGGATCGACCAGGTTGCGTTGGACGACGGTCGTTATCTGAGTTCCGGAGATATTGACGGAATCCTTCAACAGATGTCGGCCTATGCGGTACAGCAGGGCATCGGTCTTGGTTCGCTGGAGAGCGTACGACAAGACGACAGCCTGTTGACATTGGTAGCCGGTGCCTGGCAGGCAGCCTGATGTGCGATCAAAACATTTTTTGCTTACCAACGGCCGCCCGGAGGCAACCTTCCGGGCGGCTGTTTCATGGTGTGCCGATGAAATGGAAAAGATGGTTTTTCGTGCTCATGTTGCAGTGGTCGGTCCTGGGGGAACTGCCAGCGGCCGCCGCTCAACCCCTGGAGTATGAATCGCTGCTGCAACGGGCCTTGGAACGATCCTGGGCACTTAAAATTTCCCAAACTGACATTGCCCTGCGGCATCTGGATTATCGGGAAGCCCGGTCATATTTTCTGCCGACCCTGTCTCTGCGATATGACCTGGGCTATACCTGGGCGCTGGGCGGTGAGGATCGGGTGGTGAGCGTCGGTGATTCGGTCAGTACTAATGCCTTATCCACCTGGCAGAACTCTCTCAGCTTGTCGGCGGGTTTGCTATTGTACGACTTCGGTGCCCGCAGACAGCGGGTCATCGGCGCGCAACAGCGCATACGGGCGGCCGAGATGGGACAGTCCGAAACCGTGCATGAAGTGGGAATGGCGGTTTTGGATGTTTGCGTACGTGGCCTGACGGCACAACAGCGGGTCGAGGCACTGGCTTCAATTCTGGATCGGCGGCAGCAACTGTACCGGGTTCTGGAGCGGCTAGAGGCAGCGGGGGCCGTAGGAAGGGTTTCCCTGCATGAGGTGGCACTGCGGTTGGCGGCGGATTTGACCCGGCTGGATGACGCAAGAGTGGAGCAGGGGCTGGTATTGGCGGCGCTGGAGGAGCTTACGGGAGAGGGTTACCATCCGGGGGAGACGCGCATCGCCCCGTTGCCCGAGGTGGCGACGGATCGGTTGGCGCCGGTGACCGTGGCGCTGTTGCCGCAGATACGGATTTTTGATGTCGAAATCGAGCGGCTGCAGACGGAAAGTTCGGCTCTGCGGCGGGAGATGTTGCCAAGCTTTGCCCTTTCCGCCGGGTATCGCCTCTATGGCGCGGATCGAGACAGTGCCAGAGACAGCCTCAAGTCGTTGAGCGAGCGGGATGCCACGGTGGCCCTGATTGCCCGCTGGGAGGTTTTTTCCGGCGGACGTAAACGTTTACAGCTGAACCGCAACGAAGAGCAGCGGCACCGTCTCACGCTGCAGCGTCAACAACGGATGGCCGAGCTGGAGCGGGAGATCAACGGGTTGAGATCTTCTCTGGTTTTGACTGAAAACGGTCATTTGGATCAACGCCGGAGGGCGGCTGTGGTTAAAGCTGATACGACCCGGCGGATGCACGAAGAAGGTCTTTGGGACCAGGTTACCCGACTGGAGCGGGATATTGCATTGCAGGAAGATGTTCTGGAAGGCGATTTGCTGCGAATCAGGCGCCAGGCAGAAGCTCTCAGGCTGCGGCTTTGGCAGGAGGGCGTGGAATGGAATTGACGGCTCTGTTGGCTTTTGAAGTGGTTGCCCGGCTTAATCGGGTGGATGTGGACACCCGGGCACTGATGCGGCAGTACGCCGTTAGCGAGGAACCAACCCCGGAAGAACTGTTGCGCATCGCCAAGGGATGCGGGTTTCGCGCCCGACGAAAAACCGTTTCCCTGGAGAAGTTGGTCCGAGACTACCCGCTGCCGGCCATAGCAGTCGACGAAGACGGCCGCTATCGGGTTGTGCTGAAGATGGATCGGGAGGCAGGCAGGCTGCTGTTGTTTGACCCGCAGAAAAAACAGACGGTAGAGCAGGAGGCGAGCGAATTTGAGGCGACGACCGCCTGTTTTCTAATTTTCCGACACCGTTTTCAGGCGGCGCAATCCGCTTTTGGTTTTTCCTGGTTTCTGGCCGAAATCACCAAATATCGTCGCATTATCGGTGAAGTTCTGCTTGGCTCCTTCGTTGTGCAGTTGTTCGGTCTGGTGACACCGCTCTTCACTCAGGTGATTCTGGACAAGGTGCTCGTGCACCGCACCCTGACCACCCTGGATGTGCTGGCGGTGGCCTTTCTGGCAGTGGCGATCTTTGAACTGCTGCTCAATATCTCCCGCAATTACATCTTTCAGCACACGGCCGCCAAGCTCGATGCCAAACTGGGTGCCAAATTGTTTCGGCATCTGCTGGGGCTGCCCTTTCGCTATTTTGAGGCCCGCAAGGTCGGGGTGATTGCAGCCCGGGTGCGGGAGTTGGACACGATTCGGGAATTTATCACCAACAAGGCGGTCACTGTTCTCATCGACCTGTTTTTCTCGCTGGTGTTCGTGGCGGTGATGTTGCTCTACAGTGTCAGGCTGACCCTGGTGGTGCTGGCCTTTGTTGCGATCATCGGCGTGCTTTACGTTGCCATTACGCCCGAACTGCGCCGTCGCCTTGAGCAGAAGTTTCAAATGGGCGCCCAGTCCAATTCCTATCTGGTCGAGGCGGTGACGGGCATGCAGACAGTCAAATCTCTGGCTGTCGAAGGAGGTATGCAGCGACGCTGGGAGGACCACCTGGGGCACTATGTGCAGGCCGGTTTTCGACTGACTACCATGGGTAATGTTTCCGGTGCGGTGGCGGGGACTCTGCAACGGCTGATGACCATCTGCATTCTGTATTTTGGAGTACGGGCCGTATTGCACAACGAACTGACCATCGGCCAGTTGATAGCATTTCAGATGTTTGCCGGCCAGTTTTCCGCTCCGGTTCTGCGGTTGGTTAATCTGTGGAACGAATTCCAGCAGGCGCTGTTGTCCGTCGACCGGTTGGGCGACATTTTGAATCACCCGCTGGAGTTGCCGACGGACAAAGCGATCACCTTGCCGAAATTGCGGGGCGAGGTGCGTCTGGAAAACGTCAGCTTCCATTACGTTCCGGCAGGACCCAGGGTAATAGACGGTGTTTCTTTCTCCATCGCTGCGGGAGAAAGTATCGGTATTGTCGGGCGCAGCGGCAGCGGAAAGAGTACCTTGGCCAAACTGCTGCAGCGGCTCTATGTGGCCAATGAAGGGTCTCTTTCCATCGACGGCATTGATCTGCGGCACTTCAACCCTTTTTGGCTACGATGCCAGATCGGCGTGGTGTTGCAGGAAAACTACCTTTTCAGCGGCACCATTCGCGACAACATTGCTCTGCCGAGGCCCGACGCGCCCATGGAGCTTATTCTGCGGGCCTCGCAACTGGCCGGTGCCCACGAGTTTATCGCCGCAATGCCGGAAGGCTACGATACCGAGGTGAGTGAGCGGGGCGGCTCCCTTTCCGGAGGCCAGAAGCAGCGGATTGCCATTGCCCGGGCGCTTATCACCAATCCGCCGCTGCTGATCTTCGACGAAGCCACCAGCGCGCTGGATTACGAATCGGAGCGGATCATTCGAGACAATATGCGCTCCATCAAGCAGGGCCGAACGACGCTGATGATCGCCCACAGGCTCTCGACTCTGCGGGACTGCGACCGAATTCTTGTGATGGAGCAGGGTAAGGTGGTGGAGTCGGGCAGTCATGCCGAATTGCTGGCGCTTGGCGGCCATTATCACCATATGTTCCGGCAGCAGGAGGAGTGACATGGGGCAATCGGATCGGCATGAATTCAGGCCTTTGCTGGCCGAGATCGAAGATCGCCCCTTGAGCCCTTTGGGGCAGTCGGTGTTCTGGATCTTGATGGCTGCAATCCTTTTTTTCGGGCTGTGGCTGACCCTGGGGCAGGTGGACGTGGTGGTGACGGCCCGGGGCCGGGTCATTCCCTCCGGCGAGGTCAAGACGGTGCAGCCTCTGACCACGGGCGTTGTTCGCAGCATTCGGGTACAGCCCGGGGAGCTGGTGGACGAAGGGCAGTTGTTGATGGAAATCGACCCTTCCGACATCGATCCGGAGCTGATGTCTCTGCGATCCGAAGCACAACAGGTGGAGTTGGCCCTGTTGCGCTTGAATGCCTTGCTTGCCGGGAGCGAATTTGTCCCGGCAGCGTCTGATTACGCAGAAGATCTGATAAGGGTTCAGGTCGATTTGTATCATGCGGCCCGGGCCCGGCTGGATTCGCAATTGCGGGTAAAGGGACAAGAGGCAAGGCAGGTGGAAGAGCGGTTGGCGGCACAGCAACAGTCCTATGTGCTGGCCCGGGAGCGGGCGGAGTACGCCGAACGACGCCGTGAACGAATCGAAACGGTGGGCGATCTGCTGAGTCGTGACGAGTTGGAGCAGGCGCGGCATGAGGCGCAGGAGGCGAAGACCGCGTGGAACAAGGCTCTGCACGCAAAGGAAGAATTGCAGGCCGGGCTGGAGCGGATTGCCAGGGAAATTGTTTTGCTGAAGGACGAGGAGCGTGGTCGTCTGTTGTCCGAACTGGCCGAGAATCGGCAGCG
The DNA here is from genome assembly GCA_003561875.1 of Desulfuromonadales bacterium. Taxonomy (GTDB): domain Bacteria; phylum Desulfobacterota; class Desulfuromonadia; order Desulfuromonadales; family Syntrophotaleaceae; genus SLLR01. The sequence goes on from PWVL01000142.1 coordinate 5,418, forward strand.
ACAGGCGTATCTTGCCGGCCGCATCGAGCAGGCCGAGTTCCGCAGCGGGCGGCAGCGGATTGTTGCTCCGGTCAGGGGGCACGTGACGCATTTGCAGGTACATACCGTGGGTGGGGTCGTCACTCCGGCGGAAAA
>PWVL01000216.1 GCA_003561875.1 Desulfuromonadales bacterium
AACGACGACCAGGCGGATGGCTACATCCCCAACGATTTCGGCGGTGAGGATTCGGTGGTCGTCCTCTGAACCGCGTCGGTCCTGCCGCTTTAGCTTCGCCAACAACGCCGATCCACAGGAGTTGCTCAGATCGGCGAAACCAGCGGATCAGTGGCGGACGGTCAGGGAAGCAACGGGCCGCTGGAGTACGGCGTTTCCCGTTCCGCCTGGTGGCGCAGGCGTTCACAACGTCTCAACTCGTATTTGAGGGCCTCGCCGGACAACAGAGTTTCCCAGAAAGAGATCCCCAGAGAAAAGATCATCAGGGCCAGACTGACCACAAAAGCCACCCGGGCCAAGTATTCCTGATCGGCAAACAGGCAGACCATGGAAACCATACAGAGCAGTATGCTGATGATGCCGGCTCCCTGCATGCACTTGATCAGCCGCACCCGCAAGCGCAGGTTGTTGATCTGCCGCCGCAGATCGACATCGTCGCTCTCGGCCAGCCGCCCAGCCAGCGCGCGAATGACCTGGGCCAGTGCCAGAAAACGGTTGGTATAGGCCAGCAGCAGCAGGGAGATGGCGGGAAACAGCAGCGCCGGAGTGGTAATATCAATGGTCATGGAAAATCCTTTTGGCATGAAAAGTGGTCGCGCCGTAGAGACTTGCGGAGCTTTCCGGGGTAAGAATTGGCCTCCAACTCCCCTCAACTGCGATAACCAAATGGCGTCTGATCAGTAAAAAATCAGGACGTCTCAATTCCGTCCAACTCTTCCCAACGGGCAAAAGCCCCCTCCAGTTCCTCTTCGATGGCAACCAGGCGCTGCTGCATGCCGGCCACCTGCTCCCCCTGATGACGATACAGTTCCGGATCGGCCAGCCGCAGGTGAAGAGCCGCGATTTCCGCTTCCAGCTCGTCAATGCGCCGGGGCAGCCCGTCGAGTTCCTGGCGCTCACCGAAAGTGCGTTTGCGCGATCGCTCTCGCGGCGGCCTGGAGCGCTCCTCGGCGGGTGAATCGTTACGGCCTGGAATCGGATCCGCTAAAACGACCGGTCGCTGGCGTAACCAGTCATCATAACCACCGACATACTCGCCGACCCGACCATCGCCTTCAAAAACCAAACAACTGGTCACCACCCGATTGATGAAGTCCCGGTCGTGGCTGACCAGAAACAGGGTGCCCTGGTACTCGGCCAGCCGTTCTTCGAGAAGGTCCAGGGTCTCCAGGTCGAGATCGTTGGTCGGTTCGTCCAGCACCAGCAAGTTGGCCGGGCGGGCAAACAGCTTGGCCAGCAGCAGCCGGTTGCGTTCTCCCCCTGAAAGAATGTGCACCGGAGTGCGGGCCCGGTCGGGTGTAAACAGAAAATTCTGCAGATAGCCGTAGACATGACATTGTCGTTCGCCGACAGTGACCGTGTCCTGGTCTCCGGAAAGATTCTGCTGTACGGTGAGCTCGGGATCGAGCTGCTCCCGAAACTGGTCAAAGTAGACGATATCCAGCCGGGTTCCGAGCTTTACCCGACCCTTGCAGGGTGACAATCGGCCCAGCAGCAGCTTTAACAGGGTCGTCTTGCCGACTCCGTTGGGCCCAATAATCCCGACCCGGTCACCCCGCAACACGGTAGTGGAGAAATCGCGAATCAGCGTCTGCCCGCCAAAGCTGAAACCCAGCCCCTCGGCCTCGATCACTACCCGGCCGCTGCGACGGGCCTCTTCCAACAGCAACCGGGCCGTTCCGGAACGGGCACGGCGCTGGCGACGTTCTTCTCGCATCTGCTGTAAAGCCCGCACCCGGCCTTCGTTACGGGTCCGTCGTGCCTTGATGCCCTGCCGAATCCAGACCTCTTCTTCAGCCAGCTTGCGATCAAAGCGTGCCCAGGCTTTTTCCTCGGCCTGCAGCTGCGCCTCGCGACGGAGCAGAAATGTCTCGTAATCACAGGCAAAATCAAACAGACAGCCCCGCTCCAGTTCAACGATGCGGGTGGCCAAAGCTTTCAAAAAAACCCGATCGTGGGTAATAAAAAGCAGCGTCAAATGACTGCGCAGCAGGTAGTCCTCGAGCCATTGGATGGATTCGATATCGAGATGGTTGGTCGGCTCGTCCAGCAACAGCAGATCCGGTTCGCCGACCAGTGCCCGAGCCAGCAGCACCCGCCGCTTGACGCCACCGGACAAACTTTCTATCTTTGCGTCCCCTTCCAGCTTGAGTCGGGTCAACACCTGGTCCACTACCTGCAGCAGCTGCCAGCCGCCCACTTCCTCGATCTGCTGTTGCAGTAGCAGCAATTCGGCGAGAACCGCGTCATTGCCGGCAGTTTGAACGAGGCGGCTTAACTTCTGGACCCGAGCCATCCGCTCCCCTGCCGGTCCGAGACCGGCCAGCACCGTCTCCAGCACTGTGCCATCCATCTCCGGCGGCAGTTCCTGGGGCAGAAAGGCGATCTTGAGGCCACGGCGCCGCTCCACGGTTCCTGCGTCGGCGGCCAGTTCACCCGCCACCAATGCCAGCAGGGTGGATTTTCCAGCCCCGTTGCGTCCCAGCAGACAGACCCGCTCACCCCGCCTGATCTGCAGATTGACCCCTTCAAGTAACGGCGGGCCGCCAAAAGCGAGATGAATATCACGCAGATTGAGCAACACCACTAGTCTATTATCCTTCCTTTTTTCGAAAAAGCCGTCATGTGCCTTTCAGTTACTGAGGTCAGCAAACACTGCCGATTATGACAAAAGACCGGCAACGGGAAAAGAACTTAACGGTAGCCTGGCAACCAAGAAAGAAGAAACAGGCGGTGCGGCCGACCAGGGGCCTGTCTTGACAGAACGGTCCGATTGATCGACATTGAACCAATTGCTGTTCCCTTGCCGCCACGGAGATGTCATGTTCAGCCAGCTGAAGTGTGCTGCCCTGCTCCTTACCCTGTGCCTTGTAGCGGCAGCATTCTGTTCCGCCTGTCAGGAGCGCGCGCCGCGTCTTGCTCCCCTGCCGTCCGATGCGCTGATTCTGGCTTTCGGCGACAGCCTTACCGCCGGGACCGGAGCATCTGGTGCAGACAGCTATCCGGCGGTCTTGCAACGGCTCACCGGCTATTCCGTCATCAACGCCGGACAACCCGGCGAACTCAGCGGCGATGGCCTGACCCGACTGCCTGCCCTGCTGGAACGGCACCAGCCGACGCTGGTGCTGCTGTGCCACGGCGGCAACGATATGCTGCGCCGGCACGATACGGCCCGGACCAGCGCAAATCTGGCTGCCATGATTGAGATGATCCGTGACAACGGAGCGCAAGTTCTGCTGCTGGCTGTTCCCCGCCCGGGTCTGAGGCTGAGGCCCGCCCCTTTTTACAGGGAGCTGGCACGGCACTACCAGATTCCTTATGACACCAGCCTGGCGCAAATCCTCTCAGAGCGCGAACTGAAGAGCGATACCGTCCACCCCAATGCCGCCGGCTACCGCAGACTCGCCGAATCACTTGCGGGACAGCTGGCCGCAGACGGTTAAAAATGGCGCGGATTGTCCCTCAAAAAAGCACTCTCCACGCCATTGCGGGACAGGGTTGCGAGGCAGCGAAATTTGCTGGCCAAAGCCCCCGGGTTTTTATATGATGGCCCCCGTTCAACCTGCCTTGCCCCTTTCTTTTCATGCCCGGGCCGGTGACTTGGGCTCCCGTTGCCGAAAGGGTCTTTCCGTGCCTGCACAAGCCCTGCGGACCCCTCAACTTCGGCTTTCCCGACGCGCATGAATTTCCATTTTGAAGGAGTTCGACATGAAAATCCTGGTAACTGAAAAGCTGGCGAAAGAAGGCCTGCTGATTCTTGAAAAAGAACCTCGGGCCGAACTGGATGTTCGACTGGGCATGAGCCGGGAAGAGTTGCTTTCCGCGATCGGCGATTACGAAGGGCTGATCATTCGCAGCGCCACCAAAGCTGACCGAGAACTACTTGAAGCGGGCAAAAAACTCAAATTGGTGGCCCGGGCCGGGGTCGGTCTCGACAACGTGGATGTCAAGGCGGCAAGCGAACGGGGAATCATCGTCTGCAACGCCCCCTTTGGCAATGTTAACAGCGTTATAGAGCACACCATAGCGCTGATTCTCAGTACCTGCCGCAAGCTGGTTCCCGCCGATGCCAGCCTCAAAAGCGGGGCATGGGATCGCAACTCTTACAAAGCCAGCGAATTGAAAGACAAGGTGGTCGGAGTCATCGGCCTGAGCAAAATCGGCGGCGGTGTCGCCACGCGCCTCAAGGCCTTTGGCTGCGAGGTAATCAGCAGCGACCCCCATATCTCGGAAAAACGCGCCGAAGATCTCGGCGTAGGCCTTGTTCCCCTCGATGAACTGATTCGCAGCGCCGACATCATCACCCTTCACGTGCCTTTGACGGACGGCACCCGTAACCTCATCAACGCTGAGCGCCTGGCCCAGATGAAGGACGGGGTCATGATCTTCAATACCGCTCGCGGCGGGGTTATCGACGAAGAAGCCCTGCTGGAAGCCCTGCAAAACGGCAAGGTCGCGGGCGCCGGCATCGATGTGTGGACCGAAGAACCGCCTCAGACCGAAAAAGTCAAACAACTCATCGGTCATGAACGGGTTCTCTCCATACCCCATCTGGCGGCTTCCAGCGTCGAAGCCCAGATCAACGTTTCCATCGACGTGTGCAAGGACATCGTCCGTTATATCAACGAGCAGCCTTTGACCTACGCCGCCAACATCCCCCGTTTTGACAGCGCTGAAATGGACCGGATGCGGCCTTTCCTCAACCTGGTCAACATCATGGCCGAATTTGTCGCCCAACTGGCGGACACCAACCTCAACAAGGTGACTTTCGGTTATCAGGGGCAGGTTGCAGACTGCGACTGCAACCCCCTCACCGTCTGCGGCCTGGCCTCCCTGCTCAACAACAAGGTCGAGCAGGACGTGAACATGGTGAACGCCTCCCTCATCGCCGAGGACATGGGTATCGCCGTGGCGGTGGAGCAGACCGACAGTGCGGAAACCTTTTCCAGCACCGTATCGATTACCATCGAAGGCCCCGACGTTCGCCGGTCCATCACCGGCACCCATTTCGAGGGCCAGCCGCGCATCGTTCAGTTGCGGGACTACCGGGTCGATTTTGCCCCCGAAGAGCACATGCTGCTCATCACTTACGTAGATCGCCCCGGAATGATCGGCAAGATCGGCCAGGTCATGGGCGAGCACGAGATAAACATCGCCGCGATGAACCTTGGGCGCAAGCAGAAGCAGGGCGAGGCCATGGTCATTCTTTCCCTCGATTCGGCGGTTCCCGGCAACGTGGTGGACGAAATCGGCCGGACAGTGGACGCCAACTTCATCAAATACCTCCATCTGGTAAAGGCCAGGAACTGATCGCGCCCTTCCGCCCGCCCGCCGCGCGGCGCGGGCGGTCGTCTATTTTACCGACTTGCCGAACAGATCGAGTTGATCGAAACGGTAGGTCTCGATAGAGAAGGGACGGGGAAGATAACGGGGACATTGGATCAGCAGGCTGCCGGCCGGCTGGCGACAGGACCGCACACACCGAGCACAGAGGCGATTATGGGCGGGTTTTGCGGGGTTCTTGGCCAAGGGATACTCCAGCGCATGCAAATGAACGGCATTCTAACAGGCTCCGTTCCCGTCCGCAAGCCCGCGTCAAAACCTCCGGCATTCTTGCGCCAGGCGGCCCTTGTCATGTTTTCCCCCAAGGGTTTTCCCCCAAGGGGTTGACAATTCCAAAGCAATCCATTATCTTCACAGCCTGTTGGCGCGGGGTGGAGCAGTTCGGTAGCTCGTCGGGCTCATAACCCGAAGGTCGCAGGTTCAAATCCTGCCCCCGCTACCAAAAGTGTTTTCAGGGATCAGCCGGCCGGCTGATCCCTGTTTTTGTTGTCGCTCCGACTTCGGTGCGAAACGGCGCAGACAGAAGGAATTATTTCAATGAAACGCTACAACGAACTGCGGGACGAAACGGCCACCTCCCTGCACGAAGAGCGACTGGAGAGTGTTGTTCGGGCGCTGCTCCAACGTGGCGTAAAATCCGTTCTCGATCTCGGCTGCGGAGGAGGAGAGCTTCTGCTGCGGCTGGCACGGGAACCGCAGTTCAATACCATCGCCGGCATCGACATCGCTCCGCAAGCCCTTTCGGCGGCTCACCAAATGCTTTCCGCCGCCGGCCATCTCGACGCGGATGGCCGCCTGGTCCTGCACCTGGCTTCCTTTACGTCCTGCCTGGCAGACTTCGCCGATTACGATGCCGCAGTACTCATAGAAACCATCGAACATGTCGATCCCGGCCGCCTTTCCGTCCTTGAAAGAAGCATCCTTTGCGACTGCCGCCCAAATATCCTTATTGTCACCACCCCCAACGCCGACTACAACCCCGTTTACGGTCTGGCTCCGGGAACCTGGCGCCACGCCGATCACCGCTTTGAGTGGAGTCGCCTCAAATTCCGCCAATGGGCCAGTGGCGCGGCGGCCCGCAACGGTTACCGGGTCTGCTTTGCCGACATCGGTCCTGTCGATACCGACCTGGGAAGTTCCAGCCAGATGGCCGTTTTTACCCTCGACTAGGTCCGCATGTGCGGGGTTAATGCCGTTGCTCAATCTGTTGAGTTCTACCCCGAAGGCGAGGATCCGGGGTGAATAACCTGGTCCAGATAGTTTTCATCCGGAAACGGCCCTTTTCCGCTGTAGCGGCGTCAATCTGCAGGTTTGCTTGTGACTCGGACCATCCCTGGCCCTCGCCCTTCGGGCAGCCAGGGGTTGTCCATTTCCTCTATCCTGTGGAAATGTGCGGCGTACCGATGTACGCCTCCGCGCTACCCTTTGATTTCCTTGCCACAACGAAAAAGTGCTCGCTTCCCATATGAAAACTGCGCTGTGTCCATCCGGAGTTTCCGGATGAATACCAGATAAGTATTTTGCGGGGTCCCGTCGGTGCGCCACAGTTCTCCCCCGGTCAACGCCTCTTCGCCCTGAAAATAGCCGGCCACGATACCTTCGGTGGGTTCGTTCTGTTCCCCGTGGCAGGTATCGCCGCAACCAAGAACCAGCAATAGCGGCAACAGACCCGGAATCAGGAGAAAAATCAATTTCACTGTCGTATGCCCTCCTTTTGCGGCTCGACAAGTTGCGCCCGCCTGTTGGTGCGCCTCCAAAGTGACCTGCGGCATCGAACCGCAAAATATTACAAATATTTCGCTTCATGGATTACGGATCGCTTTTTTCGAGCAGATGTTCCGGCAGCTCCCACATGTCAAATTCCGGATCCTCCATCCTTGCCGAAAACCTTTCCGGCAGCGATGGACAATGACAGTGGACAGGAGCTTCTTGTTTTGATTGACCATAGCCTTCTCCGCAGTGATTTTATTGCGTATATGTATATAATGAAGGCCAAGAGACTGCGCCCCTTCGATCCGTTCCGCTTCGAGTGGCCCACTATTTGAGTTTTTGCATGAGGATGACGTCCGGTTCAATGAGTTGCAGGCGGGCGCGCAGCTTTTTTTCCAGAAAACGGAAGGTCTGGCGACTGAAAAATGCCACGTGGGTCAAGTCGTTCTTGTAGTGCCAGCGGGCAAAAGCCGCCTGGTCAATCACCAATTTAGTCATGATCCCCAACCAGCCTCCCGGCAGCAGCAAGGACCAAAGGCGGGAAAATTCCCGGCCGGGAAAACGAAAGTGCTCCACTACTTCAGTGCAGGTGACAAAATCGTAACGCGCATTCAACACCGAGGTATCGGGGGCATAAAAGGGGTCGTAAAGCTCCATCCTGAAACCGTCTTCTGCAAGCATCGGCGCCAGGGTCGGTCCGGGTCCGGAACCGAAATCGAGTCCCCGGGCCGCAACTGGCAACCGCTCACGCAAGGGCATGCTCAGCCGGGAAAGAAAGCGCCGATAGCCAGAATCCTCCGGATGGTTGCGGTGAAGATCGTATTCGGCTTTTTCGGCTTGTGCATCAAGATGCCACGCAGGTGGCACAAAAACCAGCAGACAAACCTCACAGCGCCGGTAGATCCGGTGCCGTTCTTGAAGGAAGAAAATGCTCTGAGGACGTTTGCACAGGGGGCACGACATGAAGAAAAATTCCCGGGGCATTCCGGAACGAACGGGCCGGTGAAAAACCCGAATTCCTGAGTCTTGCCGAAGAGTAGCAAGGAACGGAAAGCAACGCAAACAACCAAAGTCGAACAATCTTACAAAAAAGTCCCCATCTCCGTCGGAAATGAACCATCAAGCTTAATATCTGTCGAATTTATTTACACCCCCGCTCCTGGAAAGGTGACGACAAAGACAAAAACGCCAATAAACCCGCCCCTACGGGGGATGCGGGTTGCTGTCTCGGGGTGGCGTCATCTTTGCATCGTCGTATGAAGGTATCTTCTGCCGACTCTTCACCTTGGGGAGGTTTTTCAATGAGAGCCCATAAAAAATTTGGTGAAATCCTGCTGCAGGCGGGGGTCATCTCCAAACCCGAACTGGAGTCCGCGCTGGCAGCCCAGGCGTTGTCGGGACTGGCTCTGGGGAAAATTCTTGAAGACCGGGGACTCATCAGTGACCGGGACGTGATCGCGATACTCTCCCGCCAGTTTCGGTTGCCCTTTCTTGAAAATCTGGATGAGGTGAGCGTATCCAGGGCGGCTCTAAGGCTCGTCGACTGCGACACCGCCGTGAAGTTGGGGGTGATTCCTCTCGGGGCGGGAAAGACCACCGTCGAAATCGCCATCAGCAATCCTCTCGACTTTCACACTCTGGACCGCCTGGCGTTCAAAACCGGGCGGCACGTCCGACCGGTTCTGGCCACGCCGGCGGCTATTCTTAAAGCCATCAAGCGGCTCTACATGCAGGAACCGCGGCAGGATCTGCCCTCCGAAACCCGGCTTCTGATTCTCGAAAACCAGGAGCAGTATCGCGCGCCTATCTACAGCGCCCTCAGACAGGACGGTTACTTCCCCTTGTTTGCCGACACCGTGGAAGAGGCGGTCGGAATAGTGCACAAGGACGCGCCCCGTCTGGTTCTTGCGGCCACGGACATGAAAATGGTCGGCAGCAGGGTGGTGCTCGATCAACTGACCCGAGGCCGGAGCGACAGCGCTCTTCCAGTCATCGCTCTGACCTCGAATCAGACGGCGGAGGAAGAAGCGTTCCTGCTCCGCCTCGGTTTCTTCGACGTTTTACACAAACCTCTCAACTATATACGCCTGCGAGCCCGCATAGAACGAGCCTTGCGCTTTTTCCACCAGGGTGCAACCGTGGATTCGGTCCGGTCTCCAGGCCGACCAACTTCCGCCACCATCAACGAATAAACCCGTTTTCGTTGCGGGGGTTTAAGGAGCAACGCCCGCAACGGAATCCGGGCACAGGCCGACCCCTCTTTTTCCCGATTTCTTGATCTGGTACATGGCTTTGTCGGCGCGACTGATCAGTTGATCAGGGGTCTGGCCGTGCACGGGAAACACCGCAACCCCGATGCTAGCGCTAAGAGTCCAGGGGCGGCCCCCCAGGGTAAAAGCTTTTTCGATACGTTCAACGATTTTTCTCGCCACTTGCTCAGCATCTTCCACATGGGTCAAACCCGTGAGGACCACACCGAATTCATCCCCTCCCAGGCGAGCGGCACTGTCCACCTCGCGAAGCGTTTCCCGAATGCGGCCCGCCATCAGCTTCAGAACCTGGTCACCGGCCTGATGGCCAAAACGGTCGTTGATCCCCTTGAAACCATCGAGATCGATAAACAGCATGCCAACCTTGCCGCCGAAACGTCGCGCGTGGGCCAACGCCTGCTTTAGACGGTCGATGCAAAGGCGGCGGTTCGGCAGACCCGTCAGCATGTCGTGATTGGCCTGATGGTGCAGCTTGTCGTTGAGGACCAGCAGTTCCTCCCGGGACTGGCGCTGGCCGGTAATATCTGTGACGATGCCGGCCACACGGAAGCAGCACCCCTGCCCGTCGTTCACGGCGAAGCGCCGGTCCCGAACCCAGCGAACGGAGTCGTCCGGCCGAATCAGCCGGTATTCCAGCTCCCGGGCTTCCTTGAGCGGTTGCAACAGCACCGATTCTACCCGGCTTCGGTCTTTATGATGGATGGCCTCCAGAAAAGATTTCGGCTGCAGGTAGAGGCTTTCACGGGAGCGCCCCCACAAATTCTCATAGGCGGGACTCACGTAGTACAGGCTGTCCAGATCGGGGCTGGTAAGCCAGAAAATATCATCGATACTCTCCGTAACCAGACGAAAAAGTTCTTCGCTTTCTGTGGCTCGCCGCTCCGTAGCCCGCTGATGCATCGCCATATGCAGCCCGATGCGCAAGGTCCTCTCGTCAAATGGCTTGAGCAGAAATCCATAGGGATAGGTTTTCTTGACTTGCTCCAGAAGCTTCTCATCGGCATGAGCGGTCAGATACACCACCGGCAGGGAAAAGGCATTACGAATCTGTTCCGCTGCCTCGATGCCGGTCATTGCGCCGGAAAGCTGAATGTCCATCAGCACCAGGTCTGGTCTAAAAGAAGCGGCCAGAACCAGGGCCTCCTCCCCGGAAGCCGTCAAACCGCATACCTCGTGGCCCAGGTTTTCCAGTTGCTTTTGCAGCGCCAGCGCCGTCAGGGCTTCGTCTTCTACGATCAGAATTCGCACCTTCAATTTTCGCACCTCGACCGAAAAAAGGCTCCCTCCGTCACGGAGCAAAAGTTACCCGAAACAGGGTTCCCCTCTTATTTTCCACCTCAATGATCCCGTTGAGCTGATTAACCAGGGCCCGAACCAGCTGCATGCCGAGGGTGGAGGTCTGGCGATAGTCGAATTCCGCCGGCAGGCCGATCCCGTCATCGGCAACGGTCAACAGCAGTTTGCCTTCCTGCTCTTCGATTGCAATTCGAATGGCGCCGTTTCGGCCGTCAGCAAAAGCGTGTCGGTATGCGTTGGAAAGCAATTCGGTAATCAACAATCCGCAGGGAACCACCTTGGCAATATCCAGGGCCACGTTATCGATCTCGGTACGACAGTCAATCCGCTGGCCGGTCACCTGAAATACCTGACGCAGTTGATCGACCAGGTTTTCCACGTAGGACTTCAGGCTCACCTCGGAAAGGTTTTTGGACTGGTACAGTTGCTCGTGGGCCAGGGCCATGGAACAGATTCGGCTCTGGCTTTCCAGAAAGTGATTTTTCAGCTCGGGGTCGGCAAGTTTCTGCGACTGCAGATAGAGAAGACTTGAAACCACTTGCAGATTGTTTTTGACCCGGTGATGAATCTCCCGCAGCAGAACTTCTTTTTCCAGCAGAGAGGCTTTAACCCTCTCCTCAGTTTTCTTTCGTTCGCTGATATCGGTGGCAAAGGCACAGTTGTACTCCCTGCCTTCAAAAACCACAAAATTGGCACGGATTTCCACCGGGTAGATACGGCCGTCCCTGGTACGGTGACGGCTTTCCAGTATGCTGGAGCCTTGCCTGCGAAGTCTTTGCCAGCCCGCATCAAGACACTCGGTCGTGATGTCCGGATCAATGTCCAACAAGGTCAATGTCATGAGCTCTTCCCGGCTGTACCCCAAAGAACGGCAGGCGGCTTCGTTGACATAAAAAAAGCGGTGATCCTCGGTCATCCAAAATGCCTGATCGGTGGTTTTGTCGATGGTAAACTGGGTAAACTGCAGAGCCCGCTCCACCGCCTTGCGGGCGCTGATATCCTCAACAAAGCCCTCAAGCTCAACAGGAAGACCGGCCGCATCGCGCACCGCCCGCAGATGAAAGAGGCAGTGCACCAGACTGCCGTCCCGACGACGAAATGGCTCCTCGAAGAGTTGCCAGTCGTCGTTTTCGAGAGCCTGCCGAACCAGTTCCTGGCGCCTTTCAACATGGAAATAGAGGGCCTTGGCGAGGCCGACACGGTTCACTTCCTCGATCATCTCTTCCGGGGTTTCGTAGCCGTGAATCTCGGCACCTGCCCGGTTGATACTGAGCAGTCTGCCCTCGAGGCTGGAACGAAAACTGCCGACCGGCTTCGGATCCAGCAGCGATTTGAAGTCCTGGTCCAACAGCTGTGTTTCATTCGCAACCGACTGGCAGCATTCCCGCAGCGAACTGACCCGGTACCCGTGCTCGTCTAGAAGTCCCTTGAGTTGCTGCGTATCGTGATTGGCTCTTTCAAGTACCAGTAAGATCTTCATGTCTTCTCCGTCAAATCAGTCCGCTTATCAAAGAAGCGGCCCGAAATGAAAATTACCGACACCGATCCAAAGCTCTGTTCGAAAAAAGTCGGTTGTCGCCGCCAATCAAAACAGAAAAATCAACATCCTAACCCGCATTTCTCAGAAAATCGCCTATCATTACGGAAACTTAAATCTACGTCATGCTTTATCGACTTGATAAATCAGAATCATCTTTCAAAATTTAAAAACCATTGGTTTACGAATGCGTCCAGAATAGCATAAAACCCTTTATTTCTCTCGACAGGCAAAGTAGAGTAAAGACGGTTAATAAAAACGCCGTTCAATGCGTGCTGCAATTGAAATTTTATTCATACTTTTTTCTAATTTTTCGGCAAATTCTTCCCATTTTTTTTGAAAGCTGGAAATCACAGCAAAGGCTTTATGTCGTGGCAAACTCACCCACGCTGTGATTCTCTGCCCAGCTCTTTACTCAAGAACTCCATTTTTGTCGTTTATGATGAAAAAAACAGCAATTCGAATTATGCTGGTAGAGGACGAAGCTGTCACGGCTTTGGCCATGAACCTGGCACTGGAAAGCATGGGTTTTACCACCGCTGAGCCGGTAGCCACGGGGCACAAGGCTCTGGAACGGCTGGCCATTGACCGCCCCGACGTGGTGCTGATGGACATCAATCTGACCGGTGAGATGGACGGCATCGACACCGCCTGCCACATCCGCCGGCGCAGCTCGGTACCGATAATTTTTATCAGCGGCTACTGTTCCGGCGAGGTGCTGGCTCGAGCCCGGGCTCTGCACCCGGCCGCCATCTTCGTCAAGCCGGTGCGCCCCGAAGATTTGCGCGGGGCTATCGAGGCGACGGCCCGCAAGTCCTGCGGATCAAACCTTGAATAAAAGAAGCGGTGCTTGCGCCGCTTCAAACCCCGGAGGCCCGCATGCCGCGAAAAAACTCCAAACGTCCCATGCCTCGCAAGAAACTGCTGCCCAAAACCTCCCACAAGGCCGGTCGTGCCCCCGGCACCATGATTCATGTCGGTCCCCCGCGGGAAACCCCCGTTGCGCTGCTCCGCATGGACTACAATTCCGAAACACTCACTGCCCTGACGCCAGACCCCGTTGATCTGTGCCGGCCCGCGCCGGATGCAACGTTGGTACATTGGTTTCACCTGGACGGGGTACACGATCTGCCGCTGCTGGAAAAAATCGGCAGCATTTTTGACCTGCATCCCCTGGTACTGGAGGACATGGTCAATACGGAGCATCGGCCGAAGCTGGAGGATTTTGAAGATTACCTCTTCATGGTCCTGAAAATGCTGCACCTGGAAACGGAATCGGATATCATACGAACCGAACAGGTGACCCTGGTGCTGACCCGCAATACGGTACTGTCCCTGGCAGAAAAACCAGGCCCGGTTTTTGACAGCGTTCGAGAACGGTTGCGCAACAACAAGGGGCGGATTCGCCGGCGGGGAGCCGATTATCTGGCCTACGCCCTGATCGATGCGGTGGTGGACAGCTATTTCGCCATTCTGGAACAGATCGGTGAGCAAATCGAACAGCTCGAGGATGAACTGGTACTTCGTCCCGCTCCGGAAACGCTTAACAAGATTCACCATTTGAAGAGGGAGATGATTCTGCTTCGCAAGGCGGTCTGGCCCCTGCGGGAACTCATCGGCGGCCTGCAGCGCATGGAGTCGCCGCTGATTGCCGACAGTACCGGAATTTTTTTGCGGGACGTGTACGACCACACCATCCAGATTCTCGACACGGTGGAGACGTTTCGCGATGTGTTGTCGGGGCTGCTCGATCTCTATCTCTCCAGCATCAGCAACCGTATGAACGAAGTCATGAAGGTGTTGACCATCATCGCCACCATTTTCATACCCTTAACCTTCATCGCCGGCATTTACGGCATGAACTTCGAGCACATGCCGGAACTGCACTGGCGCTGGAGCTATCCCCTGCTGCTGCTGCTGATGCTCTGCGCCAGCGGCGGCATGTTTGCCTTTTTCAGGAAAAAACGCTGGATTTGACCAGCGCCGTTGCAGCCCTGCCCTGCGTTCCCCCGACCGTGGGCGATCACCAATCGGGAGTTTTTGATGCGGCCCATACCGAGTCAACGTCTTGAAGCCGCCAATGACCTGAGACCGAGAGACTCCGGACAGTACGTTCTTTACTGGATGCGCTGCGCCCGGCGACCCTATGGGAACTTTGCTCTGCAGCACGCCACGCACCGGGCCTTGGAATTGCGGAAGCCCCTGCTGATTGTTGAAACCCTGGCCTGCGACGATCCCTTTGCCAGCATCCGACATCATCATTTTGCCCTTGACGGCATGGCCGACAACAACCGCCACTTCGAGAGTCGGCCGGCTACCTACATTCCTTGGGTCGAGGAGCACCCGCGACAGATTCAAACCGGGCTGTGTCGCCTCGCCGAGGACTGCTGCCTGCTGGTCACCGATGCGCATCCCCTGCGGGAAAATCGCCGACAACTGGCCCGGATGGCCGATGTTTTGCCCGTCGCCCTGGAAGCGGTTGACGGCAACGGCATTCTGCCCCTGCAGGCGGCGGAGCAGCCTTTCAGCACCGCCTACGCCTTTCGCCGCTTCTTGCAACGTGAGCTGCCCGGCCACCTGCTGAGCATGCCCCTTACCGACCCCCTGGCCAAAGCCCCCCTGATCCCGCTGACCGCGCCTCCGGCAGCGCTGTCCGCGGCGGCGGCGGCCGGTGACGACCTTCTGTTCGGCGCGCGAACCGGTCTCAACCGACTGCCCATCGACCATCAGACAAAGCCTGTACAAAGAATGGGCGGTTACAGGGCCGCCAGTGAGCTGTTCCAGCGCTTTCTGAAAGAAGGGCTTCCCGTTTATGTCGACCAGCGCAATCAGCCGCAACAACCGGCCACCAGCTGGCTCTCGGCCCACCTGCGCTGGGGGCACATCGGTTCTCACCAACTGGTTCAGCAACTGCTGGAGCTGTGCCAGTGGAATCCAGGACGGCTCGCCTCGGACTGCCGGGGACAGCGCAGCGGCTGGTGGGGTCTCGATAAAAACGCCGAGGCCTTTCTCGACCAACTCATTACCTGGCGTGAGCTCGGCTACCTGTTCTGCCAGTCACGAGACGATTATCAGCAGTTCGAATCCCTTCCCGACTGGGCGCGTCAAACCCTCGCGCGTCACGCCGGCGACCCCCGACCTTACCTGTACTCCACGGAGGAACTGATCCAGGCCCACACCCACGACCCCCTTTGGAACGCCGCCCAGCGTCAGCTGCTACGGGAAGGTCAGATACACAACTATCTGCGCATGTTGTGGGGGAAAAAAATTCTGGAATGGAGCCCTTCGCCCCGAGAGGCTCTGGAGGCTCTGATCGAACTCAATGATCGTTTCGCACTGGACGGACGGGATCCCAACAGTTACAGTGGTATCGGCTGGTGTCTGGGCCGATTTGACCGGGCCTGGGGACCGCAACGACCCATTTTCGGCACCATCCGCTACATGAGTTCAACCAACACGGCCCGCAAGGTCAACGTCCGCAACTTTCTGAGCCGTTACGGAGAATCCGAGGGTCCTTAAAGACCACTGGTCCCCTGAGAAAAAAGCCGCGGAGCACCCTGCGTGCCGATTCATCAGCGAAAGGATGGATTCATGACTCGAACCCGAAAAAGTGTCGCGATTCTCGTCGAGGATCTGTATCAGGAACTGGAAGTGTGGTACCCGTTGTTGCGCTTTCGCGAGGCGGGCCTGAAGGTGGTGGTGGTGGGACCGGAACGCCGCGAATACACCTCGAAACTGGGCTATCCGGTGCTTGCCGACACCACCATGACGGAAGTCAGCGCCGAAGATTTTGCCGCCGTGATCATTCCCGGGGGTTACGCTCCTGATCGGATGCGCCGTTACCCTGAACTGGTCAACCTGGTCCGGGACGCCGACCGGGCAGGGAAGATTGTCGCCGCCATCTGTCACGGCGGCTGGATGCTGGCTTCGGCCGGTATTCTGCAGGATCGGACCGTGACCTGCTACTTTGCCATTCGCGACGACCTGATCCATGCCGGCGCCCGTTACGTGGACCAGGAGGTGGTGCGGGACGCCAATCTCATCACCGCCCGCAAGCCCGAAGACCTTCCGGCCTTCTGCAAGAGTATTCTCGAAGCCCTGGGGTGAACCGAGCGTCAACCCTGCAAACGGAAAAACGGGCCAAAGCCCGTTTTTTCCGTTTACAGAAAATCAAATTTTTTCATTCGGTAACGCAGCGCGTCGATACCCAGATTCAGTAGCTTGGCCGCTCTCGACTGGTTGCCCTCGGCCAGTTCAAGGGCCTGCCGAATCAATTCCCGTTCCACATCTTCGATATCGATCCCTTCCGGCGGCAGCCGGAAATTGAGGGGCCCGGCCTGACAGCCAACGGTTTTGCCAACCATTTCCCGCGGCAGATGCTCGACCAACAACCGCTCCTCACATTCAAGAATGATGGCCCGTTCGATCACATTCTTCAATTCCCGAATGTTGCCGGGCCACGGATATTCCAGCAAAATCTTTTCCGCCATCCGCGATATGCCCCGCACCTGTTTGCCGAACTCCCGGTTGAAGTATTGAATAAAATGCTCGGCCAACAACGGAATGTCCTCGCGGCGCTCCCGCAGCGGTGGCAGGTGTATGGGAATGACCCCGATACGGTAGTACAGATCGCTGCGGAAGGCTTCCTCCTCCATGGCCCTGACCAGATCCCGGTTGGTGGCGGAGATGATGCGCACGTCGACCTGAATGTCCCGAATGCCGCCGACCCGGCGGAATGCCCGCTCCTCCAGAACCCGCAGCAGCTTGACCTGCATGGTCGGACTCATATCACCGATCTCGTCGAGAAACACGGTGCCACCGTCGGCCAGCTCAAAAAGCCCCTTCTTCAGCACCTTGGCGTCGGTAAAAGCTCCTTTTTCGTGTCCCATGAGTTCGCTCTCGAGGAGCGTCTCCGGCACCGCGGAGCAGTTGATGGCCATGAACGCCTGGTTGGCACGGGAACTTTCGCAGTGGATGGCCCGGGCCACCAATTCCTTACCGGTTCCACTCTCTCCCTGAATCAGAACGGTGCCGGCCTCGCTGCGGGCAATCTTGCGTATGACCTCCAGCACCTGGCGCAAGGCCCGGCTGTTACCGATGATTTTGTCAATGCCGTAATCCCGGTCACTGGAGGATCGCAGCTGCTCCACCTGCCGCTTAAGTTGATCGGTTTCCAGAGCACGGCCGACAGTCAGTATCAGCTCATCGGCATCACAGGGGCGTTTCAGACACTCAAAGACTCCGAGGCGCAGAGCCTCGACGACCGTGTCGGTGCTGTGGGCGGGGACGATGAGGATCACGTTCAGGGTCTCGTCCTGACCACGAACCCGGCGCACCAATTCCAAGCCGCTGATGTCCGGCAATTGATGATCCACCAGCAGCAGATCCACCACCTCCGCATCAAGGCGTTTCAGCACAGCTTGCGCGTTATGCACGCAGGTCACCGCAAAACCCTGCTCTTCCAGCAACGCCATCACCGCCTGTCCGCGAATCCGATCCTCATCGACCAGCAACACTTGCCGCTTGCGCACCATAACCGTTTCGTTTCATCGCAGAGGGTTTATTTGCGGGCCAGCGTCCGTTCCGCCGCTTCCACCAGATGGGCCGCCGTCAGCCCGTAATAAGCCAGCAACTCTTCCGCCGTTCCCGACTGACCAAACACGTCCCGCAGACCAACGCGTTCCACGGGCACCGGGAACCCTTCGGCGAGAGCTTCGCACACCGCCCCGCCAAGACCGCCGATGACCGAGTGCTCTTCGGCCGTCACCACCGCACCGGTCTCCCGGGCCGACTTGAGCACCAGATCCACGTCCAGTGGTTTGATGGTCGCCATGTGCACCACCCGTGCGGCAATGTTTTCCTCGGCCAGAATGACGGCCGCCTGCAGGGCTTCGGCAGTCATCAGGCCGGTGGTTATAAAGGTCAGGTCACGACCTTCCCGCAAAGTCACGCCCTTGCCGAAACTAAACCGGCATCCCTGTTCAAACACTACCGGCACCTTGCCGCGGCCAAGACGGATGTAGACCGGACCGTAATATTCCGCGGCGGCCCGAATGGCGGCTGCCGTCTCCGGCCCGTCAGCCGGGCACAGAACCGTCATCTTCGGCAGGCTGCGCATGATCGCCAGGTCCTCCACCGACTGGTGGGAGCCGCCGTCTTCCCCCACGGTGATACCACCATGGGTGGCCACGATCTTGACGTTCAATGCCGGGTAGGCAATGGACTGGCGAATCTGTTCAAAAGCCCGACCCGCAGCAAACACGGCAAAAGTCGAAGCAAAGGGAATCATGCCCCCTGCGGCCAGCCCGGCCGCCATGCCGACCATATTGGCTTCGGCAATGCCGGCATTAAAGAACCGCTCGGGGAACTCCCTGGAAAAGGGTTTGGTTTTGGTCGATGCGGACAGGTCGGCGTCAAGCACCACCACCCGGCTGTTTTCCCGGCCCAGTTCCACCAGGGTCTGGCCGTAGGCGTCTCTAGTTGCGATCTTTTCGCTCACTGCGACTCTCTTTCTTATTTGGGAATTCGCGGCCTACCGCAAGGTTTTGATGCCGGCAAAAGTTTCAGGGGGCACACTTTTTCAGTGCAGGGACAGGGCCCGCAGGGCACGCTCCAACTCGTCATCACTGGGCGCAACACCATGATAACAGGCCTTGTGCTCGAAAAACGGCACGCCCTTGCCCTTCACCGTGCGAGCAATGATGGCTGTGGGCCGCCTGGTCTCGGCTTCCGCCGCGTCAAAGGCCCGGCTGATGGCTGCGATGTCGTGGCCGTCCACCTCCAGCACATGCCAGTTAAAAGCCAGAAACTTGGGGCCCAGCGGGCCGACATTCATGACCTCTTCAACGGCACCGTCAATCTGCAGACCGTTCTGGTCGACAATCGCGCACAGGTTGCCCAGTTTGTAGTGGGCTGCGCTCATGGCCGCCTCCCAGACCTGGCCCTCCTGCATCTCACC
>PWVL01000053.1 GCA_003561875.1 Desulfuromonadales bacterium
AGTTTTTTCGTTTCTTTCGCATGGTGAATTCCTCCGTTCGCGCAGTCTAACTCAAACGTCGGGATTCTCCAATTCACGCTGAACCAAAACAAGAGAAGCGCCTTTCGTTCATACACGAAAGGCGCTTCTCTTTATCTGAATACCAAACGGTGACGTTCATCGTTTCGTGGTGGCCTCACAGTTTCGAATGCGGCCTGAAAAATCCGCTTCCCGCGGATCGATGCCGCCGTCTATGGTTACCTCGGAGCGCAACTCTGTCAAACCGGATTCCGCCTGCAGCCATCCCCGTTGCAAAGCGTAACCGTCGGCGTGCCCCGGCAGCAGAATCCGGTAATCGAGAAAATTCTTCCAAAACCGGTTATGAGGATCGTGCCGCAGCAGGCTGGTGGTGCAGTTGTCGAGAAGGGTATTGTAAAAACCTGGCTTTTTCTCAATCGCCTGAGCATCCCGCAGAATACCTATAAAGATCCCCCGCTTTTCTGAAGCGGTCAACTCCAGAGGGTAAAGCAGCACCCGTTCTCTCCGCACATGACTTCGCAGGCCGATGACATCCGGTTCGGTAGCCAGCACCACCATTTTGTGAAATCGGCGGAACAGCCCCTGAACAGGGGCATAACGCTGTCCGGGGCGCAACCGAGCTTCCACCGAGGCTGCCAGATAGCGGCCGTCGTTAAATTCGAAACTGAGAAAGCTGTGGGCCATGCCCAACCCAGCGAAATGAGACAGGCCCAGCCAGACCCGGGTGAGCGCATCGATGGGATAGGTCTGATCCTGGTAGCGGATTTCGTTGATGGTGCCGTCGGCGTTGTAGCGAAAATCCCTAACATGGTCGATGCGGTATTGGCGCCCCACTCTTCGGACTTCGGGAAGACGCGCGACGGCCGGTCCCCACTGGCCCTCGTGGGTGGGTACCCGGGTCAGGAGATACACCAGCAGCAGCGCACACAACAGCGCAAAAATACCCAATATCACCGTCAGTCTCTTTCTTCTCAACATATAAAAAAATCGACGAACCCGCCGCTATTGAATGCAAGTGATGTTGGAAAATGACTTGCGTTTTATGCCCTTGACCCGGGTGGTACTGGTCAAGAATTTTTTCGAACACATTTCAAGTCGTATCTGCTACGCCGCCACCAGGAACCAGCAGATAACAACAGGACTCAGCCTTGACAGTAGTCAACCGGAGCAAGCCAAACATGCGGATAAATTCCTCGAGCGAAAAGCGCAATTCCATGGGAGGGCTGAAGGGAGTCGGCTGTTTCACTATTTCGACAATTGCCAGCCTGCCCGAAGGTGCGAGAAGTCATCGGACTTTTTTTGGAAACCCTGAAGTTGCTGCGTGGAGAAGCCGTGCAAAAGCTTCACGTTTTTCATGGCTCTTTTCCGATAAAAACTTATCCATCAGAACCGTCCGTCTCTGGCCGCCAGAAGCAGGCTAACGGCCCGCCACAGCCGCCAGCGATCCGGAAGTCCCGGCTCCACATCTACATGGTTGAGTCCTCGAACCAGAAACAGTCGCACCTGTTCTTCCGGCACCGCAGCTGCCAGGTCGACACTTTCCACATAGGGAATCAAAGGATCGCCCAGACCGTGGACAAGAATCAACCTGGCGGCAAGATCTGTCAGATCCTTGTTGGCTAGATTGAGGGCTGCGACTTCCGTACTGAGTGCCTCGGGGAGTTCTTCCAGCAACTCTTTGGCTCGTTGTGGATCGCTGTTGTCAAGAAAGGCCATGAGCGCTCTGCCCTCAGAACCCAAAGCTTCGGTAAGATCCTCCGCGGAGGCCGCGGGATCGGCCAGTTTGCGCTCGGCCAAACGACGGAAAATATGACGGTCTTCAGGATTTTTCAGCCGATGGACATTGCCTGCGACAAACACCCATTTGCCGTAATCGTTAGGACGCAGATAATGCCATTGCTCGCCGTGGCGAAAATAACCGGTGGTGAAAAATGTCAGAACCCGCGGCAGATCGTAATAACCGCCGACCGACAGGATAAACTGTACATCGGTGCGAATTTGTTCGTCCAGGGCCGCCAGCAGCACCGGGCCGGCAGCATAGCTGAAAGCAGCCATGCCGGCCCGTCCGTCGGGGGCCCTTTCTTCATCGGTAACCAGCCAGGTGAAAGCTGCGGTCAATTCCTCAGCATCTGCAGCGCTGACCTGCAACCGGCGCAGATTCGGCAGATCTGGCACCAGCACAACAAAACCGGCTCGGGCCAGGGTTGTGGCAAAGGCTACCAGGCGAGGATCGTCCTTACCGGCTTCGGCCACACCGGGAACCAGCAGCAGAGCGGCCCTCGTCTGCCGGGCCGGTCGATACAGATCGCCCCGTCCCCAAGCCTCCTGAAAAGGATAGGTCACCTCGTATCGGGCGGGTGGGTCGACGGTACGCTTAAGCCGACTGGGCTGATCTCCTGCGGCAATGTCGGCCAGCACCAGGGCGGCTTCGTAATAACGGCTTGAACAGCCCTGAAGAAAAACCGCCAACACCAAAAGCAGGAAAACAATAAAACAAGCCGTTACCTTCATACTCTTCATACGGTCTCGTAAAAGTTGACGAAAAGCTCCATGTTGCAGCCCGCTTTGTATCGCAAATGCCTTGTTTCAGTTTACCGGATCGGCCCGCCGGAAGTTTCAATCTCATGGTTGGTCAGAATTTCATCAAATCCAACCGCAACGGCTCGCTGTGCCACCAGCCCCGCCGGAGGAAGAAAGGCGATCACCGACGCGCCCCGCTGATGAAAACAGCGGACGATCTCCGGTCGAAACAACGACAGGCCGAAAACCCTGGGGGTCAGGGCGTAGGTTTTACCGACCTCTATGCCGCCGCAACCGGGAAAACCGATCAAGGCGGCAAGACCGGCCCGCCAGCACTCGGGTTGGCGGGCGTACAACTGCAGTCCGGGAAAAAGCTTTCGGGCCAGGGCTTCGTGATCGGGATGCCAGGTCAACATCTTGGCATCAGCAATAATCTTGTAAGTCATGGCTTCGGCGTCGGCCCAACGGGCCAGAGCACGCAGGGTTGCCTCACCGGCTTCCGGCTTGATATCCAGGGTCCAGCGGCATTGAGCAAATTCGGCGGCAAAGTCGTCAAAAAACATCACCTTGCGGTCTGCTTCGGCAACAGCGCCTGCCCTGTCATCGAACGGAGTATTTTCCGGCAGGCGCAAAGTCAGACCGGCCAACTCCGCCGCCGTCATGTCCTGCACCCGGCGACGGTCACCGGCGAGGGCTGTCAGATCGGGATCGTGAACCAGCACCAGACGGCCGTCCCGGGTCAGTCGCAGATCGGTTTCCAAAGCGGAAAA
Organism: Desulfuromonadales bacterium; assembly: GCA_003561875.1. GTDB lineage: Bacteria > Desulfobacterota > Desulfuromonadia > Desulfuromonadales > Syntrophotaleaceae > SLLR01. The sequence goes on from PWVL01000053.1 coordinate 3,309, forward strand.
ACCCCGATCGACCGCGGCCTGAAAAGCGGCGCGGGTGTTTTCCACCGCCTGTTTCGTATAACCGCGATGACTGATCCAAAGGGGCTTGCGGGGCATGAATCCCTCTTTTCGGAATATCCGAGTGTAGTCCCGCAACGCCGCTGGGGGGGAGCCAATCCGACCCGGAAGAGCGCCTGAGACACATGATGTAGGCGGGCACCAGGTCCGTTGCCGGCACGGTTCGGAATCTTCAAAAAAATGCCAAATCGGCCCTTGCGTGAAGGCGGCCGAGCGGGCAACAAGGACAGAATGCAAATAATGGATACTGCGAAGAATAGCAGGTAAGGAAACCAAACGACAGAGTTAATTCCGCCGTTTGAAAGGTTCCGGCTCTGTGCGGGGCAAGGGACGATTCGATGGTCCTGGGCCGGACGTTACGACGACATTTTCCACGACACCCTGCGCTCCCTGGATTCCTGGGCCGTTACCGAAAGGGTGGCGATGGGATAGGCATGCAGGCGATCAAAGCCTATTTCTTCTTCGGTTGCCTGACAGTATCCATAACTGCCGTCTTCGATTCTTCGAATTGCCGCGTCGATTTGTTGAAGAAGCAGGTGTTTGCGGTCACGTTGCAGCATTTCCATCGTCTTGGTGTTGTTGGTGGTGCTTTGGTCAATAATATCGCCGCCATTTTCTTCGCGATGGCGAATACGCTCACGAAGCATCTGATAATCAGCCCGAACCTGCTCGCGCCAGGATGACAACAACCGATAGAAATTGTTCAGCTGCTCGGGGCTCAGGTAATGCTGTTGCCAAACTTTTTCAATCCTCCGTGCTGTTTCTCTTTCCATGCTGCCTCCCAAATAAAAATTTTGTCTTCACTGTTTCAACGTGCAGTGCCTGGCCTGCAGTGATTGTGGTTTTCTTCCTCCGTCTGCAGAATCTCATTTGATCATTAGGCCCGAATCACAACGAGGTGAAATTTCTGTAAATCAAAAAAGTTCTTTTCACACCATCCGCCTTGCGCAGGGTTCGTTTCGGAGTGTACGACCTTCTTCCCCCGGGCACCGGTGCACTAAATGAAAAAACGTGCTATAAAAATTAGGTGCAGAACGCCAGTTTTGTTTTTATTTTACGGGGCATATGACAACGCAAAGCCCGGAGCTCCAAAATGCCCATAGATTCCTTTAATTTCGCCGAGACAGTCGATGTCTTCGACTGGCTGGAGAAATTCACTGTGAACACCTTCTGGGAATCACGCTCCCGGCAGGAATGTTCCAGCACTTTCTACGACAGCTTCGATTGGCGTTTGTACGAAGCCGGGATGATTTTTGAGTGTCGAGTCGACACGGATGGTCGTCAAGGGTTCCTCTGGACCCTGAAAGGCAGGTGCCTGATCTGTTGCCCTGTCGACAAAGAACCAGGTTTCGCCGACGAGCTGTCTTCGGAACCGCTGCGCCATTCGTTGAAACCCCTTCTCAAAATGCGCCGCCTGTTGCCCAGGGCGTCGATTCGCTGCCGCCGTCAGGTTCTCGCCCTCCTTGACTGCAACGGCAAAACCGTGGTGCACATGGCGGTCTGCACCCAGCGCCGGGCAATTGATTCCTATGGCGCTGAAAAAGCCCTGCCGGACCGACTGGATCTGCTGCCCGTAAAAGGCTACGCCTCAGCCATCAAGGGTGTTGGCGGCTTGCTGGATGTGGATTGTGCCCTGCAGCGGGTGACAACATCGCCTCTGGTGGAGGCGCTTGCGGCCTTTGACCGGAGTCCTGCCGACTACAGTTCCAAACCGTCACTGGAACTGTCTCCCCAGTGGACCGGAGGTCAGGCCGTGCGGGCCGTCTTGCTGCATCTTCTGGCGGTGATTCAAGCCAATATGGACGGGACCTGCAAGAACATCGATTCGGAATTTCTCCACGATCTGCGGGTCGCGGTGCGCCGTACCCGCTCGGCTCTGGGCCAGATCAAGGGGGTGCTGCCGGAAGACGATATAGCGCCTTTTCGCGAGGGTTTCGCCTGGCTGGGAAGTATCACCAGCCCCACCCGCGATCTGGACGTCTACTTGCTGAACTTTGCCGACTATCTGCAGCGACTGTCGGAAAACCATCGGGCCGATCTGGCCGCTTTTCATCATTTCCTGCAACAGCGGCAGACAGAGGAACAGAAACTTCTTAGCCGCCAGTTGCGTTCACCTCGCTGCACCCGGTTGCTGGCCGACTGGGCGAATC
>PWVL01000145.1 GCA_003561875.1 Desulfuromonadales bacterium
ATGACTAAAATTAAACTCGGTGCGCTGACATTCCTTTTTCTGCAATTCATGCTCATGGCCGATGTCGCCCTGGCCGCCCGCATCAAGGACATCGCCCAGCTCGCCGGAGTACGCGGCAACCAGCTGGTCGGCTACGGCCTGGTCATCGGTCTCGACGGTACCGGCGACAGCAACAGCACCCGCTTCACCACCCAATCCCTGGCCAACATGATGGAGCGTCTCGGTGTCGCCGTGAATGCCGCCGCCATCAAGGTGGACAATGTCGCCGCGGTGATCGTGACCGCCGAGCTGCCGCCCTTCGCCAAGGCCGGCAGTACCATCGACGTGCTGGTTTCCTCCATCGGCGACGCCGACAGCCTGGCCGGGGGCAGCCTGCTCATGACCCCCCTGAAGGGACCGGACGGCAACGTCTATGCCGTCGCCCAGGGACCGCTGGTGGTGGGCTCCCTGGCCTATGGCGGCAGAGCCGCCCAGGTACAGAAAAACCACCCCACCGTCGGCCGTCTGCCTGGTGGCGCCTACGTCGAGCGGGAAATTCCCTTTTCTCTTGACGGCAGCCGACCGCTGCGCTACCAGCTGACCAATCCCGACTTTACCACCGCCACCCGCATCGCCGCGGCCATCAACAACCATTTTCAGGGGCCCCTGGCCTCGCCGGTGGACAGTGCCAGCCTGACCGTGGAAATCCCGCCGGCCTACCGGGAACGGCTCATCGAGTTCGTTGCCGCCGTCGAAGTCCTGCCGGTACAGCCTGACGCCATGGCCAGAATCGTGGTCAACGAGCGCACTGGCACCATTGTCATGGGCGAAGGGGTGCGCATCGCCACCGTCGCCGTGTCCCACGGCAACCTCAACCTGGTGATCAGCGAATCAGCCGAAGTCTTTCAGCCTTTCCCCTTCTCCATGGGCGAAACCGTGGTGGTCCCCCAGACCGACATCCTGGTCTCCGAAGACCAGGGCAATCTGGTGGTGCTGGAGATGGGCGTCTGTATCGGCGACGTGGCCCGGGCACTCAACGCCATCGGCGCCACCCCGCGGGATCTCATCGCCATCTTCCAGGCCATCAAGGCTTCCGGCGCCATGCACGCCGAACTGGTGATCCTGTAACCGGCAACCACAAACCCCGTTCTGCGACGAGGGGCTCATGGACTTTGTTTTCGATCCCCGCCTGGCAATGGATCAGGCCACCCGACCGACCCCCCCCGAGAAGGCCGGCAGCGACCCGGAACAGCTGCGCCGCTACTGCCAGGAATTCGAGGCCATCTTCATTCAGGAACTGTTCAAATCCATGCGTGCCACGATCCCCGACGGCGGCCTGATTCCCCGGGGCAACGACCAGCAGATCTTCCAGGAGCTGCTGGACCAGAACATCGCCATGGACATGGCGCGCCGTGAAGGCCTCGGTCTGGCCGACGCCCTGTTCCGCCAGTTGCAGCAGCTCGAGTCCGGTTCCAGGTAATCCACCCCCTTCTCTGTCACGACCTCGTCGGGTTCTTTCCGCTTGCCGAAAATTTCTTCTAAAGTTTTCGCCGGTGATGGACGATAGGAAGATCACAGGGCGTAAAAACCCCCCCCCGCGCCGGCAGGATATTCCTGGAAAACCGGCCTGTTGAAAAAACGCTTATTACCCGGTTCCTGACCCGGAACCTCAGCCCCTTCAGGTGGTTATCATGACGATCGACAAAATTTTCGGCAACCGCGGCATCGAACCCCTGGACAAAACCAAGGCCCGCGGCCAGGAAAAAAAGGCCGAGCAGGCAGCTCCGTCCACCGGAAGCGACCGGGTGCGGTTTTCGGACACCCTGCAGCAGGTGCGGCAGGCCAAAGAAACGGCCGGCACCGGCGAGGTACAGCGCTCCGACAAGCTGGCGACTCTCAAAGAGCAGATCGCCTCCGGCAGCTATCGCCCGGATGCCCGCAAGGTCGCGGCAAGTCTGCTGAAATTTATCGCCGAGGGCAAATAGCCATGACGGCCGAGAATCTTCGACAGCGCCTTGAGGATCTGCTGCAGCTGATTCGCCGGGAGCGAGATCAGGCCAAGGCCCTGGACATGGAGGGCCTGGAGCAGAGCGCGGTGGAAAAACAGCGGATGCTCCAGAGCCTGGACGGGGATCTGTCCGACCAGGAGGATCCCGAGGTACAGCGCCTGGCACAGCAGGTGCGGGACGAAAATCGCCGCAATGCCTACCTGTTCTGGCTCACCCTCGGCTGGGTGCGGGAGCAGATGACCTTTTTCGGCCAGAAAACGGCGCCCGCGTCCTACGGCGCCGGAGCCTCGCAAATAAGTCACCAACGGGGCGGGCGGCTGCTTTCCGGGAGAATCTGACATGGGTGGGCTGTTTACCGCACTGAATGCCGCCAGCACCAGCCTCGCGACCCACCAGAAGGTCATCGAGGTCACCGGCAACAATATCGCCAACGTCAATACCCCCGGCTATTCCCGGCAGCGGGCGATCCTGACCCCCTATCCGGCCCTCAACTTCAACGGCGTGACCATCGGCCAGGGCGTCAAGGTCGGCGACATCGTCCGGGAACAGGACGCCTTTCTTACCAGCCAGATTCAACAGAAAAGCGCCGGTTTCGGCGAAGCCGACGCCAAGACCTTTCCCCTGGCGGAACTGGAACGGGTCTTCGGCATCGCCGAGGGCGGCATCAGCGGCGAGATCAACAATTTTTTTGACGCCTGGCAGGAACTCACCGCCAACCCCGGCGGGCAGACGGAGCGGGACATCGTCATCCAGCGGGGCACGTTGCTGGCCAAATCCTTTCACACCGCCCTGACGGACCTCAACAGCGTCAAGCGCAATATCGACGATTCTCTTCTGTCCCGAGTCGACGGAGTCAACGACAGCCTGCAGCGGGTTGCCGACCTCAACGTCCGCATCTCGACCATCGAAAGTACCGGCCAGACCGCCAACACCTTTCGCGACGAACGGGACCGGCTGCTCGCCGATCTGTCCGCGGCCCTCGGCATTCAATCCCTTGAAGACAAAGACGGCAATGTCCTGGTCCAGCTTCCCGGCGGCCAGCCCCTGGTACAAAAGGGTAATGCCCTGACCCTGGAAACGGACATCGTGCAGGACCAGTTTCTGCTGCGGGTCACGACCAGCGGCGGTGTCTCCACCCCCGTGGGCACTACCACTGTCGACGGCGCCTTCAAGGGGCTGCTCGAGATTCGCGACAATCTGATTCCCGACCTCGAAGGGCAGCTCGACAAGCTGGCCTATACTCTGGCCACCGAGCTGAACGCCCTGCACAGCACCGGCACCGACCTCAACGGCAACACGGGCACCCTGTTTTTCGCCGCCATGCCGTCGCCGGCGCCACCGGCCAACCCCTGGGACGGGGCCGCCAACGCCCTGCAGGTCGCCCTCACTGCGCCGGATCAACTGGCCGCCGGCGCCACCGCCGCCCCGGGCGACAACACCATCGCCCTGGCCATCGCCGGTCTGAGCACTGCCAAGATCGTCGACGGCACCGACACTCTTACCGGCGCCTACTCCCGCATCAGCGCCCAGGTCGGCCTTGAAGCCGGCCAGAACCGGCTGGCCAGCGATGCCAACCGGGACACCATGACCCAACTGCAAAACATGCGCGACAGCGCCGTCGGCGTCTCCCTTGAGGAGGAAATGATCAACCTGATTCAGTACCAGAAAGGTTTCGAAGCCTCCGCCAAGTTCCTCGCCATCGTCGACGAAATGATGGACACCATCCTCTCCATCAAGAGGTAGGCCATGAAGACCACCCAGACCACTGTTTACCGCAGTTTGCAGAACCAGATCTTCAAAACCCAGAACTCCCTCATCGAACTGCGCATGGCAGCAGCCAGCGGCAAACGCATCAACAAACCCTCAGACGATCCTTCGGCGATTCGGCCGGTGCTCAACGCCCGCGGCCAGATTCAGAAGTGCGATCGTTATCTGCGCACCATGGGCAGCGCCTCCGACCGCCTCAACATCCTCGACGCCAACCTGGCCCAGGTCGGCAACCTGATGATTCGCGCCCAGGAGACCACCATCGCCGCCGGCAACGGCTCGGCGGGCCCCGAAGACCTGCGCAACTACGCCGCCGCCATCGGCCACATCCGGGACGAACTCTTCGCCCTGGCCAACGCCAACGTGGACGGCAAGTATCTCTTCTCCGGCTTCGCCGAAGACACGCCGCCCTTCGACATCAGCAACGACCCGCCCTGGACCTACCAGGGGGACGAAGGCCGCAGCCAGCTTGAAATCGGTCCCGGCGAACGGGTTCAGGTCAACCTCACCGGCAACACCCTGTTTCTCGGCGAAGGGATCAGCGGCGGACTGAACGTGTTTGAGGTTCTCGACGCTATCGAGACCGCCCTGGCCGCCGGCGACAGCCGGGGCGCCCTGGACCGCCTCGGCGATCTGCAGCAGGCCACCGAACAGATCGGCCGCCAGCGCAGCCTGATGGGCAACGTGGGAGCCCGGGTGGTCAACGCCCAGGACCACATGGAGCGCACCAGGATCGACATGCACGAAATCCTGTCCCGCTACGAAGACGTGGACATCGTCGAAATCATCACCGCTCTCATGCAGCAGGAGCAGGCTTTTGAAGCGGCCCTCAACGTCACGGCCAAAGTATCGGATCTAAGTATTTTGAATTACCTGTAACCCCAACACCCCCCGCCCGGAACCCCCGGGCCATGCAAGCGCCTTTGGAGAAAGGCCATAGACCGCCAGGGAGGGCGACATCATGCTGGTACTGACCCGTAAAGCCGGTGAAGGCATTCTCATCGGTGACACCATTCGCGTCACCGTCGTGGAACTCAAGGGAGGCGGCGTGCGTATCGGCATCGACGCCCCCGGTGAGTTGAAAATCTACCGGCAGGAGGTCTATGACCGCATCTGCCAGGAAAACAAGGAGGCAACCCGATGGAACCTTGCCGATCTGAAGGATTTGAGCAGCACCCTGTCCGGGAGGAAAGCCGACCAATGAAAAAAATTCCGAGCCGTTTCGGCGAGATCGAATACCAGGAAGACAACCTGCTGCGCTTTCCCGAAGGCCCCATCGGCTTTGAGTCGCTGAGGGATTTCGTGGTCATGCCCAACGAAAAGGAAGGGCCACTGTTCTGGATTCAGAGCGTCGAAGACCCCGGCGTCGCCTTTATCCTCACGGACCCGACCAGTTTTTTCCCTGCCTACCGGGTCGCTCCGGATATGAACGAGCGGCGCAAGCTGCAACTGGCCGACGACGAAGTCTGCTTCACCCTGGTAGTGGTTTCGGTTAGCCCCGAGCGGCAGGTCACCCTCAATCTGGCGGCTCCAATCCTCATGGCCCCCGGCAGCCGGCGAGCCCTGCAGGTGATTCTGGAAGGCGGCAGGTACCAGAGCCGTACTCCCCTGCCGGCGGTGGAAGAAGCGCACCGGGCGGTAGAAGCGGGCAGCGGGAAATAACCGGGCTTTGTGGGTTTAAAGATTTTAAACCCAAAGGCTTGCCTCTCACAAAGCCACAAAG
>PWVL01000026.1 GCA_003561875.1 Desulfuromonadales bacterium
ATGACGATCTCGAACCGTTCCTCGGGGAGATGTCCCAGCATCACCTCGGCGTCAACCAGGTTTTTGGCACATCCCAGACTGACCATGCTGATTTTCTGTCTTTTCAAAAGCGTCTCTTTCCTGGCCAGGCCGATCCCTCAGGACCGCATGTTGACAAATTGAAGCTCGATGCCGAAATTCTGATTCTTCAGCCGCTGAATCACTTCCTGCAGATCGTCGATATTTTTTGCCGTCACCCGTATCTGGTCGTCCATGATCTGAGCCTGCACCTTCAGCTTGGACTCTTTGATGCTTTTGGCGATCTCCTTGCCCTTTTCTTTGGAAACACCCTGAATGATAGCAATCTTCTGGCGTACCGCACCACCCGAAGCGGGCTCCTTGCTGCCGAAATCGAGACATTTGGGGGAAACGCCGCGTCTTGCCAGCTTCCCTTTGAGCACGTCAATGACCGCCTGCAGCTTATAATCGTCTGCTCCCAGCAGCACAATGGACTCCTTTTCAAGGAAAATCTCGTTATGCGTCCCCTTGAAATCGTAACGCTGACGGATCTCCTTCAAGGCCTGGTTGACGGCGTTGTCAATCTCCTGCATATCGACCTTGGACACGATATCAAAACTCGGCATCTTGCGTTCCTCTCTTTATGACTTTCTGTGGAGCACCAGCGCGTGGCAACCGTGCCCGGCAACAGGGCCATCGGCAAGCAGAGGCTCCCGAATGGTCCCGTATTCAGAAAGCCGAAAACTGCTGGTCCGGTTTCACCACCTCTACCCCGTCGGGAACGATAAAATGAAACCGTTCATCGTCTATTCCCCGATTGAGTACCACATCAACGAAACGGATCTGCGTACGGCTCTGGTTGGGTCCGAACAGAACCGCTTCCCGCACCGGGTAGACAGGCCCCGGCCGGCCTTCCCTTTGCAGTACCGCCCGATCCACCACCAGCTCCAGATGCTCGATCATCGGCGTCGGGCGACGCGGATCGAGGCGCAGCCGGTAATGCCCTTGAGGATCCCGTGCGGGCTGGGCCCAGGCCACGTCAAAGCGCCGGGACAGCTGACCGAGACCGGTCAGGAAGATCAGCGGATCGTCGTTGCCGTCCTGATTCGCCTGCGGCAGCGGCGACTCCAGCACCTGACTGTTTTCCGGCAGATAGACCCACACCGTGTGTCCGTCCGAAATGATCTGCTGTTCGGTGGGTTCCAGATACTCCCAGAAAAAGCGCGGCGGCTGATCGCCCGTCGCGTCGCCAAATTTCACCGCCACCCGTCCAAAGCCCTCCTCCATCCGGTCAAGGGAGCCAAGGTAGGCCTGCTGGACGAAACCGGCCTGCAGGTCCCTGATGGCGGTTGCCGGTCCAGCCCCGGGCCGAAACGGTGTTTCCAGTCCCCGCACCAGTTGCGTCAGAAGCTCGTCATCGCCGTTGGCTAGGGCGCTTCCGGTCAAGACAATCAACATCAGTCCGAATAATAGTATACGTCTTATCACATGAGACTCCTTTGCAGGCAGCCCAGGACGCCACCGGAGAAATGTCTCCGACGAAATAAGCCCGAGGCTTTTTCGGCCTCTTCAGCCGTCAAAATGATTAAACCCCCGAGCTTCGACCGTACGCTCCCGGCCCGTCGGCTCCAGTAATCGCAGGCCCCGATCCGCCGTGGTGACTGTACCGATGCGGGTCACCGCCAGGTCGCCGGGCAGGGCGGCCAGGCGTGACTGCCGCTCCCCGGACACGGTGAATAGCAGCTCATAATCTTCGCCGCCGGACAGGGCCAGCTCCATCAGCGCCGGCTCTGCGGCCAGAGCCCTGCGAAAACCCGGCGACAAAGGAATACGCCCCGGCTCCAGTCGAGCCCCCACGGCAGAGGCCCGCAACAGATGGCCGAGGTCGGCCAGCAACCCATCGGACACATCGATCATGGCGCTCGGCAGACCCGCCTCAGCCAGGGCCCGCCCCAGAGCAACCCGGGCTCGAGGACGATAGTGACGCTCGGCCAGTTCGGCTTCCGGCGACCGACCGTCTCGCAGGCAGCGCAAGGCCAGTGCGCTGTCCCCGAGCACTCCAGAGACATAAATTCCGTCTCCGGGACGGGCGCCGCTGCGGTAAACCACCTGGTTCGCCGGCGTTGCTCCTTCGACGGTAACCGAAATCATCAGCGGCCCCGGGGAGCGGCAGGTATCTCCACCGACCAACAGCGCGCCGTAGTCGGCGGCGGCGGCCAGAAACCCCTCCAGGAAGCGATCGAGGTCCGCCAGGGGCCGTTTTGCGGGAATGGCCAGTCCCAGATACAGATGACGGGGTCGCCCTCCCATGGCGGCGATGTCACTCACATTGACCGCGACACTTTTCTCGCCCAGGGACCGCCAGTCGCTCCAGTCGGAACGGAAATGCACCTCTTCGATGAGCAGGTCGGTACTGGTCAGCAGCAGCTCGCCCGGCGGCAGCTCGAGAACAGCGCAGTCGTCGCCGATGCCGATTCGGACGCCGCTCTGGGCAGTCGCCGAAACCGCCTGGCGGATTCTTTCGATGAAGCCGAATTCTCCCAGCCGACTTAGATTCATGAGGTCTTCTGAAGAGCCTGGTCCAGCACCTGCTCCATACTGTCGACGGCCACAAACGTCACCTTGCGGCGCAGGGCAGCTGGAATTTCCACCAGATCTTTCTCATTGCGACGGGGAATCACCACAATGGTAATACCGGCGCGCAGAGCCGCGAGAACTTTTTCCTTGAGACCGCCGACGGGCAGCACCTTGCCGCGCAGGGTAATTTCACCGGTCATGGCCACTTCCCGATCGACCTTGCGGCCGCTGAGAGCCGAGATCAGGGCCGTGGCCATGGTTACCCCGGCACTCGGGCCGTCCTTGGGAATGGCTCCGGCCGGTACGTGCACATGGACGTCCAGACGGTCGGCAAAATCCTCTTCCACGCCAAATTCGCCGGCATGGGAACGGGCGTAGGAAAGGGCTGCCTGGGCGCTCTCCTTCATCACCTCGCCCAGTTGACCGGTGAGCATCAGCTTCCCATTGCCCTTCATGGTGGTGACCTCCACATGAAGGATTTCGCCGCCCCGCTCGGTCCAGGCCAGGCCGGTAGCAACTCCGACTTCGTTGTCGCCCAGTTTGTCTTCCGCCTGGTAGCGGACGGGACCCAGGAATTTCTCCAGATTGCCGCGGGTAATAACCGTGCGCCCCTCACGCCCCTCGGCCAGCCGGCGGGCGACCTTGCGACAGATGCTGCCAATTTCCCGTTCCAGGTTGCGCAGACCCGCTTCGGCGGTGTATTGGCGGATCATGATCTGGAGGGCGGAACGGGAAAAATGCACATCCTCGGGCTTGAGCCCGTTGTCCTGCAACTGCCGAGGAATCAGATAGCGTTCGGCGATCGCCAGTTTTTCTTCACTGCTGTAACCGGCCAGCCGCAGCACCTCGAGGCGATCCTTGAGCGCCGAGGGAATGTAATCCATGATGTTGGCGGTGGCGATAAACATCACATTGGACAGATCAAAAGAGAGGTTGATGTAGTGGTCGGAAAAGGCGTGGTTCTGCTCCGGATCCAGCAACTCCAGCAGGGTCGCCGAGGGATCACCGCGAAAATCGGCCCCCCCCACCTTATCCAGTTCATCGAGCATGAACACCGGATTGCTGGTGCCGGCCTGCTTCATTCCCTGAATGATCCGTCCAGGCAGGGCACCTACATAGGTCCGGCGGTGGCCGCGAATCTCCGCCTCGTCCCGCAGACCGCCCAGGGAAACCCGCACGAATTTGCGCCCCAGAGCCCGGGCGATGGACTTGCCGAGACTGGTCTTGCCGACTCCGGGAGGGCCGACGAAGCACAGCACCGGACCCTTGAGCTTTTTTTTCAGTTTGCGCACCGCCAGAAATTCGAGAATCCGCTCCTTGACCTTCTCCAGGCTGTAATGATCTTCGTCGAGAATGCGCCGGGCCTTGTGCAGGTCCAGATTGTCCCGCGTGGCATGGTTCCAGGGAAGCTCGGCCAGCCACTCCAGATAGGTGCGCAGCATGGAGTACTCAGCGGCTTCGGCCTGCATGCCTTCAAGGCGCCGCAGCTGCTTGAGGGCCTCTTTCATGGCTTCGTCCGGCAGACCGCCCTCCCGCAGCTTCTGCTCCAGTTCGGCCAGGTCCTCGGTCTTGACATCGCCACCGCCCAACTCATCCTGAATCGCCCGCAGCTGCTCGCGCAGAAAATATTCGCGCTGGGTCTTGCTCATCTCTTCCTTGGCCTGGGACTGAATACGGTTCTGCATCAACGCCAGTTCCAGTTCCTTGTTGAGGAGGTCGTTGACATGTTGCAGCCGCTCCACAGGATCAAGGACCTCAAGCAGTTCCTGGGCCTGGTGAATCTTCAGGCTCAGGTGGCTCACCACCAGGTCCGCCAGATCGCCGGGTTGCTCCACATTTTCCAACACCGTCATGACTTCGGCGGAAAGGGCGTTGGTCAGAGCCTGCAACTGGGTGATCTGGCTCTGTACCGCACGCATCAGGGCCTCTACCTGCAGGGGCAGTTCGGCAAATTCCGGCTCGCTGACGATGGCCACGCTGACCTGAAAATGGGGCTGTTCCTGAGGATAGGCCTCAATGCGTCCCTTGGCGATGCCCTGTACCAGAATCTTGAGCCGGCCGTCGTTGAGCTTGACAATGCGCATGATGGTGGCTGCGGTGCCGATGGTATAAATCCCATCTTTTCCAGGCTCTTCCTCCTCAAGAGACTTCTGGGCGGCAAGAAAGATCAGCCGGTTGCCTTCCATGGCTTCCCGAACCGCGGACAGGGAAGAGGGCCGACCGACGAACAAGGGCAGCACCATGTGGGGGAAAACCACCGTATCCCGAACCGGCAACAGAGGCAGTAACGGGGGTATGTCAATATTTGGTACGGGCATTTCGCCATATCCTCCTGCAAATCGTTGTTTTTGCAACCATCATTGTTGAGATTGCACGAACTGTCAAGAACCCTCCAATTGATGACACACCTCCCCCACCAGAAGACCATTGGGGGCAAAACTGCGTTCCACCAGAGTCATGCCCCCGGAAGGATCGGACCACAACAGGGTGGAGCAGCGGGTTCCGTAGACCTCGCCGCGGATAAAAAAAGGCGACTCCGGGCCGGCAGTGCCGTTGCCATGGTCATTGCCAGACCTGCCGGCGGTTCGCGGTGGAGGATCCGGGTCGGCCAGCATGCGAAAAATCGCTTGCCGATCCAGGGCAGCCCGGGTCAGCAGGCCACGCAGCCGGCGCCGACCCTCATCGACCTTGTACCAGGGACAGTTCAGCAGGGCATTGCTGATGCCGTATACACCGGGAGACAGAAGCCGGTAGCCCTCGACCCGATTGGACAGGTAGCCAACGGCGCTGTGATCACCCACCAGCAGGCTGAAGCCGCGATAGAGTTCTCCCTGACTGGCGACCCGAGTCAGGTAATCGGCCGGACAGAGGTCTCCGATCAGGTAATCCCGGACCAGTCGGCCCCGGGAGCGGGGCGGGCAGGAATTCGGCGGCGTTTCGCGAAAGTTGGTGACCACCGCAAAACGGCCTTGCGGTGCCATGGCCAGCCAACTTCCTCCCTGAAGTAGATCCCGGCCGCCGACAATTTCGGTCCGGTCCGGCCAGGGACCGGCCACCGCCGTGGGCCGATGGTGAAATTCATCGCGATTGGCAGCCAGCACCAACGGGTGTTCCTCATGTTGACGCCAGGCCAGCAATATCAGGCACATGGTGCAACTTTCCGACCCGCCGCAGGCGGCTTGCGGGCCACGATTCCCGCCAGACAGCCGCCGCGCTGGGCCTGATCCAGACCCTCTTCATGAAGCAGAATATCCCATCCCGAAAAGACCGCCGGAAGTTCCCCGGGTTGCAGCACATAATCGGGGTTCCCCGGCCCTCCGTCGGACTTACCGGCCCGGCTGAAGGTCCGCACCACCGCCAGGCCGCCGGGTTTGACCGCCTGCCGCAGAGAATCGAAGAGGGACCGCTGCAGGTAAAAAAACTGCAGCACGATATCGAAGCTAGCCGGGGGCAGTCGAAGATCGCGCTCCAGGTCCTGTTGCAGGATGGCGACGGGCAGTTGCCGCCTTGCGGCTTCGGCGGCCAGTTGCTCCAAGCCCTGGGAAGAGCTGTCGACAGCCGTGACACGATAACCGAGAGCCGCCAGCGGAAGCGCATTGCGGCCCCGACCACAAGCAATGTCCAGCAGTCGCCCCGATGGCGGCAGCAGGGGCAGCACCTTCTGCAGCCAGGAATCGAACTGCAGCGGCTCCTGGCGGCGCTCCCGCCAGACCCTGTTCCAGTCGTTGGCCATGGGACTCTCCTCGCGTTTGTAAAACCCTGAACAGAACCGGGGGGCCGTCCCAGTGGGCGGCCCCCCGAAGGCGCAGGAAGTGGGTGTCCTTAACGGATGGCGACAGTCGATGGCAGCGGGCCGATGACGCCGGCATCCTTCCACCATGATACCTGCCGACCTTGCGGCAAAGGAAGAAACCGGCTATTTGATTTTCCAGTCGGTCCCCTGGGCGGTATCGAGCAGCACGATACCATTGGCCTCCAGTTCCTCGCGGATCGCATCGGAACGGGCAAAGTCCTTGTCCCTGCGTGCCTGATTGCGCTCGGCGATGCGCTGTTCGATCTGTTCCGGGGTGATGTCGAGACGGGCCAGGGCGGCGTGCTTCTGCTGCTCCAGCCAGGTTCGAGGATCGGACTGAAACAGTCCGAGAACCCCCCCCAGACGGAGTAGCGTCTGCCGCAGATCCCGCACCGCCGCCACCAGTTCGGGCTTTTTGCGGAACTTCTTGGTGGTGCAGTGACGGTTGATGGCGCGCACCCCGTCAAACAGGTGGCCGATGGCCTGGGCGGTATTGAAATCGTCGTCCATGGCCTGGCGGAAACGGGCCTCCAGGGCCGCCCCTTCCTCACTGCCGGAGGTGTCTGTATCCAGCCCTTCGATGGCCTCGGCAGAGCCCTGAAGCGTTTCGTAGAAGCGGGTCAGGCCGGTGCGGGCCTCCTGCAGGTTCTGATCGCAGAAATCGATGGGGGAACGGTAATGAGCGGTAAGAATGAAAAACCGCACCACCTCCGGATCGTAGCTTTTGTGAATGTCGCGAATAGTGAAGAAGTTGCCCAGGGACTTGCTCATCTTCTCCTGGTTGACATTGACAAAACCGTTATGAATCCAGTATTTGACGTAAGGCTTTCCGGAATAGCCCTCGCTCTGGGCAATCTCGTTCTCGTGGTGGGGAAAGACCAGGTCCTTGCCGCCGCCATGGATGTCAAAAGACTCGCCGAGAAACTTCATGCTCATGGCCGAACATTCAATGTGCCATCCGGGTCGCCCCGGTCCCCAGGGGGAATCCCAGCAGGGCTCCCCGGGCTTGGCGGTCTTCCACAAAGCAAAATCCATGGGATGGCGTTTCTGTTCACCGGGAGCAATGCGCGCGCCGGAACGCATGTCGTCCATGCTGCGCTTGCTCAATTTCAGATAGGCGGGAAACTTTTCCACCGCAAAGTAGACATCTCCGGCCGACTCGTAGGCCAGGCCACGCTCGATCAGCCGTTTTACAATAGCGATGATCTGGTCGATATGTTCCGTCGCCTTGGGCTGACAGGTGGGAAGCGCCAGGCCAAGGCTGGCCATGTCCTCGTCAAAAGCCTGAATGAATTCTTCGGCCAGGGCGTGACTGTCGATCCCCCGCTCATGGGCACGCTGTATGATTTTATCGTCGACGTCCGTGTAGTTGCGAACGTAGTTGACCTCATAGCCGAGAAACTGCAGATAGCGATAAATGATGTCAAAGACGATATTGGCCCGAGCATGGCCGATGTGACAGTAGTCATAGACCGTCACGCCGCAGACGTACATGCCGACCTTGCCGGGCACCAGCGGTTCGAACACTTCTTTCTTGCCGCTCAGGGTATTGTAGACGCGCAAGCTCATGAAAAGGTTTCTCCTTTTTTCGAGCGGGAACAGACAGGCCGGACCGCCTGACTGTATCAAATCACTGCTGGGACTTGCTCTCAACCTTTGCCCAGGAATCCCGCAGGGTCGCGGTGCGGTTGAACACCAGCCTTTCGGGTCCGCTGTCGTAGCGATCGACACAGAAATAGCCCTGGCGTTCGAACTGAAAGCGGCTTTCGGGAACGGCGCCGATAAGGCTTGGCTCGACCTTGCATCCGTGGAGGACCTTGAGTGACTCGGGGTTGAGATGCCGGGTAAAAACGACGGCCTTGTCCGCTACCGGGTTCTCCACCACGAACAGCCGGTCGTAGAGGCGGATTTCCGCGTCCAGGGCGTGGGCGGCCGAAACCCAGTGCAGGGTTCCCTTGACCTTGCGCCCGTCCGGCGATGATCCTCCCCGGCTTTCCGGATCGTAACTGCAGCGCAATTCGACAATCGCGCCACTTTGAGGATCCTTGATCACCTCGTCGCAGCGCACATAGTAGGCGCAGCGCAACCGCACTTCCCGGCCGGGGGCGAGACGGAAGAACTTTTTCGGCGGATCTACCATAAAGTCTTCCCGCTCGATATAGAGTTCCCGGGAGAAAGGCACCTTGCGGGTTCCCAATTCGGGCCGTTGCGGGTGAACCGGTGCGTCGAATTCCTCGACCCGATCTTCCGGATAGTTGGTGATCACCACCTTGAGCGGGTCGAGCACCGCCATGGCCCGGGGCGCGTGGCTGTCGAGATCTTCGCGCAGGCAGTTTTCCAGAAAACCCATGTCGACGCAGCTGCTCTTCTTGGACACCCCGATCCGTTCGCAAAAGGTGCGAATTGACGCCGGCGTGTAACCGCGCCGACGCAGTCCGGCCAGAGTCAGCATGCGGGGATCGTCCCAGCCGTCGACATGACCGTCCCGTACCAGTTCCAGCAGCTTGCGCTTGCTCATGACCGCATAATTGATGTTGAGCCGGGCAAACTCGATCTGACGGGGGTGATGAATGGCCAGTTGATCGAGAAACCAATCGTACAAAGGCCGATGGTCTTCAAACTCCAGGGTACAGATGGAGTGGGTGATGCCCTCAAGGGAATCGCTCTGTCCGTGGGTGAAATCGTACATGGGGTAGATGCACCAGCGGTTTCCGGTGCGATGATGCGCGGCGTGGAGAATACGGTACATGACCGGATCCCGCAGGTTCAGGTTTGGGGAGGTCATGTCGATTTTAGCCCGTAAAACACGGGAGCCGTCGGGAAATTCGCCGTTTTTCATCTGCTCGAAAAGTTGCCGGTTTTCCATCGCCGACCGCTCCCGGTAGGGGCTGTTGCGGCCCGGTTCGGTCAAGGTGCCGCGGTAGACGCGAATTTCTTCCGGCGATAGATCGTCCACATAGGCCTTGCCGGTGTCGACAAGTTGCAGCGCCCAGGCGTAGAGCTGGTCGAAATAGTCCGAAGCGTAGTATTCGTGCTCGCCCCAGTCAAAACCGAGCCAGCGCAGATTCTCCTTGATGGCGTCGATATATTCCTGTTCTTCCTTGACCGGGTTGGTGTCGTCAAAGCGCAGATGACAACGGGCACCGCCGGGGGCATGAGCATAGTCCCGGGCCAGGCCGAAATTGAGGCAGATGCTCTTGGCGTGACCGATGTGCAGATAGCCGTTGGGTTCGGGCGGAAACCGGGTGATGACCGCACCGCCGTTTTTTCCGGCAGCCAGATCCTGATCAATCAGGGTGCGAATAAAATGACTCGGTGCCGCCGCGGTAGCGGAATCGTTGCTGGAACCCATGATCTCTGTCGTCCTGGTCGAAAAGAATGAACGAGGCGGCAAAATTCAACCGCCGCCGACGAAAAACCACCTTCCTCGAACTTCAGAAGGTGGCAGATTTTTTCCGGAAAAGCAACCGTCCTTCAGTCGGCAACGAAAAAGCCGGAACCCTTTCAGCCCCGTTCCATCAGCACCACGGCATGAGCGGAAATGCCCTCGCCGCGCCCCTCGAAACCGAGCTGTTCAGTGGTGGTCGCCTTGACGTTGATCTGTCGGGGCGACACCTCGCAGACCCCGGCAATCTGCTCGACCATGGCGGCAATATAGGGGGCCAGTTTGGGACGCTGGGCGATAATGGTGCTGTCGAGATTGCCGACCCTGTAACCCGCCGCCGCCGCCAGGGCCGTCACATGGCGCAGCAGTTTCAGACTGGAGATTCCCCGGTAGGCCGGATCACTGTCGGGGAAATGCCTGCCGATATCACCCTCGCCGAGGGCGCCAAGGATGGCATCGCAGACGGCATGCAACAGCACATCGGCATCCGAGTGGCCGAGCAGGCCCCGCTCCCAGGGGATCTCAACTCCGCCAAGCACCAGCGCCCGGTCAGCAACCAACTGGTGAACATCGTAACCATGACCGATACGCATCATCCGTCGCCCTCCTCGGGATGGTCCAGAAAGGCCCGCGCCAGCAGCAGATCCTCGGGCGTGGTGATCTTGATATTACGGTAACTGCCGGCCACCACCGTTACCGGCTGTCCAAGCCGCTCCACCAGGGAGGCGTCATCGGTGCCGCGAAAACCATCCCGGTCGGCTCGGTTGTAGGCCTCGGCGATCTGGCCGTAACGAAAAGCCTGAGGTGTCTGGGCCTGCCACAGATCCCGACGGTCAGGAGTCTCCTGAATACGACCGTCCACCACTCTCTTGATGGTGTCCTTGACCGGAACCCCCACCAGACAGGCACCGCGTTCGCGAACTTCCGCTACCAGCCGATCGATAAGCTGGGGCTGCAGCAGCGGCCGCACACCATCGTGAATCAGCACAATGTCGTCTCCTGTGGCGCCGCAGGCCCGAAGACCGTTGAATACCGAATCCTGACGCTCAGCCCCTCCCGGCACCAGTTGCTGAACCTTGCGGAAATCGTTGGGCACAAGGACTTCCCGACGGCACAGAGCGAACTCGTCGGCCGGAGTGATCAAAAAAATCTTGTCAATCAGTGGGTGCCCATCGAACAGAGCGATGGTATGTGCCAGAATGGGACGGCCGGCAAGAGGCAGATACTGCTTGTTGACGGCAGCTCCCATGCGGCGGCCCATGCCGGCGGCGGGGATCAGGACAAAAACACTCATGGATGAAGGCTCAAGCTCCGGCACAGGGAATTCCCCCTGCCGGGCCTGTCGGGACTGGACAGCGGGAGCCAATTGGCGTTATACAGGATCAAGAGAACAGGGAAAACCGCTGTCGGGAAGCCGACAACGGCAACGGCTCAATGGAAAAAACTCTCAACCCGTTCGACGACCTGCTCCTCCTCAGTGCCGGCGGCCAGGGCAACCTCTTTGACCAGCAGCTTGCGGGCCAGTTCCAGCACCTTCTTCTCGCCGTAGGAGAGTTCCTTGGAACCCTTGATCTGGTATAAATCGCGCAGCACTTCAGCTACCTCGAACAGATCGCCGGTGCGAATCTTTTCGTTGTAACCACGCTGCCGGCGGCTCCAGGAAGCTATCACCTGGTCGATAGCCGTCTTGTCGTTGAGCACGTCGTAAACACGAGCCACCCGATCCTTGTCAATCAGGGTGCGCATACCCACGGAGCCGGTATTGTCTACCGGAACCATGATGGTCATATCACTGTCGAGGATTCGCAAGACGTAAAAATCATGCTTTTGGCCAACAAACTCTTTGGACTCAATCGATTCGATGACTCCTACACCCTGGGCAGGATAGACCGCCAGATCTCCAACTTTAAACATGATTTTCTCCTTTGGTAATCATCGAATCCTACCACGAACTGTTGCAATCCGTCAAGAAAAGGCCATTTTGCGCAGCGCCGCGCTGTAAATCTGGCCTGTTTTATTACAATGCGGTTGACAGGCGCAGAAATCAAACGCTGTTCGTCCACCTTCACCGGGCCGGGCCGACCAACCAGCCCACATCCATGGAGAACGCCCATGAACATAGCCGTCGTCGGCGCCGGGGCCCTTGGCCTCTACTACGGCGCCCTTTTGCAACGAGCCGGCCATTCGGTACGCTTTCTGCTGCGCCGGGACTACCAGGCGATCCGCGAGAAAGGACTGTACGTCACCTCCCCGCAGGGTGACTTTCATCTGAACAAGGTCCGCTGCGCCCTCGATTCCGCTGAACTCGGTCCGGTCGAACTGGTGCTGGTCGGTCTCAAGACCTTCGCCAACCACCGGCTCGCCGAACTGGTGGCGCCCCTCATGACCGGCGAGACCTGCGTTCTCACCCTGCAGAACGGCCTCGGCAACGAGGAACTGCTGGCCGAAGCCTTTGGCGCCGACCGGGTCCTGGGCGGCATCGCTTTTTTGTGTTCCAACCGCGGCGAGCCGGGAATCGTACATCACCTGGGCCAGGGACGGATTCGACTCGGTGAATTCCGCGGCGGCCTTTCCGACCGGGCCACGGTCCTTGCGGCCCTGTTCAGCGACGCCGGCATCCCCTGCGAAGCGGTCGCCGATCTGCAACGGGCCCGGTGGGAGAAACTGGTCTGGAACATTCCCTTTAACGGCCTCTGCGCCCTCACCGGAAAAACCGTCACCGAACTCCTGGCTCATAAGGACACCCGCAGAGAGATTCAGTCCCTGATGGCAGAAGTCATCGCCGCCGGCAACGCCCAGAATCTGAGCTGTCCCATTGACGCTGCGCCTTTCATCGCGCAGATGATCAGCGCCACGGAAGGCATGCACGACTACCGGCCGAGCATGATGATCGACCGTTTCGAAGGCCGGCCCCTGGAACTGGAGGCCATCTACGGCATTCCTCTGGCGAGGGCGGCTGAGCGACAGGTGGAGATGGTTCGGGTGGCCATGCTGCAGGCCCTGCTGGATCTTGGGGAAAAGCACTGAGGCGCGGGCGAAGGGTCTTCTAGGCCGTGATTGTGGCGGCCGCGGCCGGTGGCTCCTTGAGCAGTTGGCAGTAAAAGCTTCGGCTGGAGGGGGTCGCGGTCACCGGATTGCGCCGTTCGTCATCGGTCAAATCGTTCAGGTTGGCTTCAGGGTCCGTCTCTCCCCAGCCCCAGTCCAGCAGCAGGCAGCCTTCTGCGACCCCGTCCCAGATGTGTACCCGCATGCGAACCTCGCCGCGGGGAGTGACTATCTTCACACGTTCACCGTCCGTCACCGCCAGGCGCCCGGCTTCGCGGGGATGGATACGGACCTCCGGCTGCTCTCCCTCCTGCACCAGGTCGGCGATGCGATGAAACTGGCTGTGGGTGAAACGATTGTCGCGCGGACCGCTGATTCCGATCAGGGGATACCCGTCGCGCTGCTCGGCAAAACTCACCGGATCCTGCTTCCAGCCGGCCTCGCAGGGGATTCCCGGAAAGCCTGCGGCTGCCAGTCGGGGAGAAAACAGTTCGACCTTCTGCGACAGGGTGGCAAACCCCTGCTCCCGATATTTGTAAAACCGCGTGTCTCCAAAGCTGATCCCCCCCGGGTGGGCGCGCAGGTCAGCGACCGTTATTCCCGACGGCTGCAACTGATCGTCGATGGCTTGTTCCACCGATTCCCAGGGAAAATCCCTCTCCATTCCCAAGCGCCGGGCCAGCTCGAAGACAATCCACCAGTCCGGGCGACTTTCGCCGACGGGCGGCAGCACCTGATCCTGCAGCATCACCCGGTTGTGGCGCAGGGAGGCCCGGTTAAGCTGGGTTTTTTCGAAACAGCCGCAAGCCGGCAGCAGAACATGGGCAAACTCGCTGGTGCGGGTCGCAAAGGGGTCGATAACCACCAGAAACTCCAGCTGAGCCAGGGCGCGGCGCACCCGCCGGGAATCGGCCATGGTGACCGCAGGGTTACCGGCCTGAACCACCAGCATGCGCAGCGGATAGGGCGTTCCATCCAGAATCGCATCGGGGATGCAGGACTGGGCGTGCAACCCCCAGTTGTGATGAAAACCGTTGAACAGCGGATAAGCCTCGGTGATGGGCCGGGCATCCGCCGGCAGCCGCTCCCGCAACTGCATATTGGCGGCCGGCAGGGGCTGGGGCAGCAGGTCTCCGCCGGGCCGGTCGAGGTTCCCGGTAAGGGCCCGCAGCATGCAGACCGCCCGCGTATCGTCAAAAACGTGCTGCTGCATGTCCAGTCCATTGCCGTCGATGAGACTGGCCGGTGAGCCGGTGGCGTAGATCCGGGCCGCCCGGCGAATATCCTCCGGGTTGAGCCAGACCCTTGCGGCGACCTGTTCCGCAGGGAAGGCCGCAGCAGCCTGCCGCAGTTCCTCAAAACCCAGGGTCCAGTCTCTGACGAAGGCCTCGTCGTAGAGCCCCTGCTGAATGATTTCATGAATCATGGCCATGGCCAGGGGCCCGTCGTGACCGGGCTTGACCTGCAGCCACAGGTCGGCCTCCTCGGCCAGCGCGGTACGCACCGGATCGACGACGATCAGGACGGCACCCCGGCGCCGGGCCTCAAGGATGGCGTCAGCGGCCGGGGGGTTGGTGTTGAGGTCATTCTTTCCCCAAATCAGCATGCAACGGCTCTCAGCCACCTGCGGCATTGTCATGGCGCCGTAGGTGTACTGATGGGCCATCTCCCGGGCCACATGGCAGACCGAGCCGTTGCCGATGGTGTTGGGGGATCCGTAGACATTCATAAACCGGTTGACATAATCCCAGGGCGCCCCCCAGTCGGCGGCCATGCCCCGCAACCAGCCCACCGACGATGCTCCGTAGCGGTCGCCAAAAGATCGAAACCCTTCGGCAACCACGGCCAGGGCCTCGTCCCAATCGGCCTCCCGCCAGGCTCCATCCCGTCGTCCGCCCTCCCGCAACAGGGGCCGTCGCAGGCGCTCCGGAGCATGGGTAATGGCCGCCGCCGCCGACAGTTTGGGACAGACCCGCTGCCGCTCCTCGGGAAGCGGGGATTGACGGCGGGCACTCACCAGCCGCCCATCAACGACCTCGACCGACACCGGGCAGCAGGCGGAACAGAGCCGACACACCGTGGTTTTTTTCATCCTGTCTCCTGTAAAACAGCGCCTTGGCTGGCCGCGAAAGCTGTTTTTTGGGTGCCGTCAGCGGCTGGCTTTGATATAGCAGCTGCGAATCAGTTCAAAATGATTGGCATGGGTGCGAATTTTCCACCACACATGCCCCCGCCCGTCGATCTGCCAGGCCGGCCACAGGTGCCGATGCTCCCCCTGCAGCAGGGTGGCCACATTGTCCATCCCCCGGCCAGCGAAAGGCTCTTCCAGCTTGCCGCCGAGCCACTCTCCCTTGGCTGCCACCTCCGTCGACCAAGAAAAGGGGTCGGAAAAAAGCAGTTGCGCACCTTTTGCCCCGGCCACCCGGTTCATCTCCCGCAGATGGGTCAAGGGCCGGGGCACCTTGTCGATCAGGTTGAGGGACGCCAGGGTGTCAAAAGCGGCACTGCGAAACGGCAGGGCGAGGGCATCACCGACGATGAATTCCACTGCGGCCGTCGGCCAGGGCAGGGTCATGCTCACCGGCCGGGTCAAGGAGCCCTCCATTGGAAGCGAAAAATCCACTTGACGGTTCTGTTGCAGAGCACGGGCCGCTCGAATGAAGGATACCGAGTTGTCCACCCCGACTACCCTGTCGCAGCGCCGGCCCAGCTCAAAGCTCATGCGCCCGACAGCGGCGCCGAGATCGATGGCGCTTCCCCCGCCGCCGGGCAGCAGGCCTGCCCAGTCGGAATATGCCGATGAGGCCTCGGGATCGGGCAGCAGGTCACCGTAATGGCTCCAGAGGTAAGAGGCAAGCAGGGCGGGGGTCTCGTAGCGGGATGTGGCCTGGGTCTGGAGGCCTGCGGGATCGAGATAGGCGACACCCTCGCGAATCGGATAGGTTCCACGGCATCGGCTGCAGCTGAGCATCCCCTCGTCAATGTCGTCCTGCCGCCTTTCGTCGACACTGATCTGCAAAGGCCTTTCCTCGGGCAGGCAGGAGGGGCAGATCAACAGTTCAAGCAACCATTCCTTCATCGTAACTCCCCGGGGTCAAAGGTTATCAGCGGGCATCGGACAGCGCCCGCCCCGTCCCCCCAATTCTACACAGAATAGGAGCTTGTCAATAAACACCCCCTGAAGATTAGGCTTTTCGCAAACAGCCCGGCTGGAACGTTGACCTCGTGCGCGCTTCAATGCGAAACTGACGAACACCCCGCAAGATCCTGCTGCCGGAGCAACCCATGGCTTTTTCCTTACTGCTTCCCCTTGAGGGGCTTTCCTGCGCCGGTTGCGCGGGGCGCTTTTTCCGGCATCAGTTTGGTCAGCAACACCCTGCGCCTGGGAAATTTCTCGCCCCCTTTAAAACCGCCACGGGAGTCCGTTGCGGCCATGCCCCTTCGCCCCAAACCCCCAACTCAGGGAGGAATCCGTCGTGAAACCGATGCGTACTGTTGTGCTCGTTGCCCTGGTACTTGTGCTGATCCTGGTCTTGGTCTGGTTCCGGCTCGAAAGACCGACCGAACCGGCCGCTGTCGAAGAGATTCCGGTAGCGGCGCTTGTCGAACCGGAAGCGCCCATCCGCCATCCTCTGCCGGAGCTCGCCACAATTCCCGCAGAGGCTGAAGAGGAAGGCATACCGCCGCTTCCCGAACCGGGACAGAGCGACCCCTTCGTGCAGGCGCTGCTCAGGGAGCTGTTCGGCGAGACGACCGTGCGGAAGCTGCTCTCGGCTCCCCATTTCTTGCCGCGCATGATGATCATCATCGATGCCTTGCCGCGGCGGGACCTGCCCCTTCAGCACCTTCCGGTAACCTCACCGCGGGGAAGTTTTCAGGTCGCCGACGGCGACGACGGGGCGCTGATAGCCTCGGCCAACTTCGCCCGCTATGCGCCTTACGTCGAACTGGCCGAAAGCGTTCCGGCCCGGCACCTGGCGCAGAGCTATCTGCGCGTCTATCCCCTGCTGGACCAGATCTACCGGGAGATGGGCCACCCGGACGGCTATTTTCACGACCGCATGATCGCGGTACTGGATCACCTGCTGGCCACCCCCAGGGTCGAGGAGCCCATACTGCTTGAAGAACACATCGCCCGTTACCGGTATGCCGATCCCCAGCTGGAGGCCCTCTCCGCCGGTCAGAAAATCCTCATACGCATGGGCTCGCACAATGCCGACCGGATCAAGGCGGTGCTCGCCGAACTGCGACGGCAGTTGACCGTTGCTTCCAAACCTCCGGCGGCCCGCAACTGACTATGGACGTCGCGGTCATCGGTGGCGGCGCGGCCGGGTTCTTCGCCGCCATCGCCGTCCGGGAAAATTACCCGCAGATCCGGGTGGTACTGTTTGAGAAAAGCCGCACGCCCCTGGCCAAGGTCAAGGCCTCCGGCGGCGGCCGCTGTAATCTGACCAACGCCTGCAGCTCTAGAAGCGAACTGGTGGCGGCTTACCCCCGGGGCGGTTCGTTTCTGAAAAAATGTTTCGGCGTTTTTGACAACCGGGATGCCATGAACTGGTTCGAGCAGCGCGGGGTCCCCCTGGTGGTGCAGAAGGACGGCTGTGTCTTTCCGCGATCCCAGAACTCCCAGAGCGTTATCGACTGTCTGCTGGAACAGACCCGCAAGCTGGGAGTTTGCGTTGCAACGGAAACCGGCGTTGCCGCCATCGTCCCGATGGGCCACCGGCTGCAGGTGCATTTTTCTGCGGGCAGTGTTTCGCCGCGAATCTTTGACAAGGTCATCGTCGCCAGCGGCGGTTCGCCAAAAAGATCCGGGCTGGAATGGCTGGCCCGGTGCGGCCACCGCATTGTGGAGCCGGTACCCTCCCTGTTCAGCTTCAATGTTCCCGCCAATCCCCTCACCGAACTGACCGGTATCGTGGTGGACAAGACTCTGGTCGGCCTTCAGGGCACCCGTTTTCAAGCCGCCGGCCCGCTTCTCATCACCCACTGGGGGCTGAGTGGTCCGGCGATCCTGCAACTTTCCTCCCGGGGCGCCCGCTGGTTGAGCGACCGGCATTACGCTTTCGGGCTGCAGGTAAACTGGACCGGAGAACGCAGTCAGCAGTGGACCGCTGACGCATTGCGGAGAATCGCCGACGAGCATCCCAATAAAAACCTCTCCAGTGTCAGACCCTGTGCGCTGCCCGAAAGGCTCTGGCAGCACCTGCTCGACAAGACATCCATGCCCAAGGGCAAATGCTGGAAAGATCTCGGCAGAAGCGGCCTGAACAAACTGACAAACGCCCTGACCAACGATTGTTATGCGGTCGAAGGCAGAACCCGGTTCAAGGAGGAGTTCGTCACCTGCGGCGGCATCAGTTTGGATGACGTCGATGTCAAAACCCTGCAAAGCCGAGCCTGTACAAATCTCTACTTTGCCGGCGAAGTCCTCGACATTGACGGACTCACCGGCGGTTTCAATCTGCAGGCCGCCTGGACCACCGCCTTTATCGCGGCGAAACTGGCCTGAGGCACCCCTCAGTAGATTTTTCGCCTTGAAAAGGTCGATCCCAGAACGCTGAAGGTGTTCTCGACGATGAACAGGGCGTGCTCGTCCAGGGTGAAGACGATCTCTTCCAGGCGTTTGAGCTGAATGTTGTTGATTACCACCATCAACACGGTCTTCTCCCGCCGGTGGTAGGCGCCCACGGCCGGCAGCAGGGGGGTTCCGATCTTCAACCGGGCCATGACTTCGGCGGCAATCTGGTCAGGTTTTTCGGTGACGATGAAAGCCAGCTTGCGTTGGTTAAACATAGAAAGCACGTAATCAACCGCCGTCGAACAGACAAACATGGCGATCATTGAGGCGATGACCAGGTCGTTATCGAGGCTGGCGAAACCGGCCGAAAACAGTAGCACGTTAAACACAAAATAGACTTTGCCGAGGCCGATGTTGAAACGCTGGTTAAGAATCACTGCCGCCACATCGAGACCACCGTTGGAGCCCAGGGAGCGCAGCACCACCCCCACCCCGGCACCGAGCACCACTCCGAAAGCCAGCGCCGCATACAGTTGATTATCGA
>PWVL01000130.1 GCA_003561875.1 Desulfuromonadales bacterium
CTGGACCGTCCGCTGCTGCGACCTGCCGATTATGAGCGCTTTCGGCAGCGTCTGGCAAAAATAAAGATGTCGGTCAAGTGTGATCCTGACCGGCGTGGCTATGAGCGCAAGACTTTTGTCGGCACTCTGCTGGGTTTTCGGGAAGGCATGGTTCTGCTTGAGCAGACCGACAAAAAAGGCGGAACGGTAGAATTGCCTTTCAGTGATATAGAGCGGGCTCATCTGGAAATCGAATTCTGATTTCAGCGTTTCCCGCCCCTGGCTGCGAACAAGAAAAAGTAAACAGGAGATAAAATTATCATGCTGGAAAATCTCAACCACATTATTGACCAGGTCGTCAAGGACAAGGGCATCGACCGCGCCGTTCTGGTGGAAGCCCTGGAGTCGGCGGTCCTGTCCGCAGCTAATAAGAAATTCCGCAACACGCGCGATCTTGAAGCACACTTCAACGACGAACTGGGTGAGGTGGAAATTTTCGAGTTTGTCACTGTAGTCGATGAAGTGCTGGATTCCTATAAAGAGATCGATGTTGAAGAAGCCCGGGAGATCGATCCCGAAGTACAGGTCGGCGATTCCCTCGGCATGAAGATGGAAGCCGGTAATTTCAGTCGCATCGCTGCCCAGACGGCCAAACAGGTCATTATCCAGAAAGTCAGGGAAGCCGAGCGAGAAAAGATCTTCAATGAATTCAAGGATCGTGTCGGCGAGTTGGTTAACGGCATTGTGCGTCGTTACGAACGGGGCGACCTGATCGTGGATCTTGGTTTGTCGGAGGGATTGTTGCCTCATCGGGAGCAGGTCCCCCGGGAAAATTATCGACAGGGAGACCGGATTCGGGTTTATATTTCGGAAGTGAAGATGGCGACCAAGGGGCCGCAGATCATATTGTCCCGCAGTCATCCCAATCTCGTGGCAGCCCTTTTCCAGTTCGAGGTTCCCGAAATTTCCGAAGGGATCGTTGAAATCAAGGCCGTCGCCAGGGAGGCCGGTAGCCGCACCAAGATTGCCGTTGCCTCTTGTGATTCCGATGTCGATCCGGTAGGTGCCTGTGTCGGAATGCGTGGATCGCGGGTTCAGAATGTTGTCTCCGAACTGCGTGGCGAGAAGATCGATATCATTCCCTGGACCATCGATGTCGGCCGCTTTGCCTGTTCAGCTCTGTCCCCGGCTGCGGTGACCCGCATCTATGTCGATAATGAAACCCA
Organism: Desulfuromonadales bacterium; assembly: GCA_003561875.1. Classification (GTDB taxonomy): domain Bacteria; phylum Desulfobacterota; class Desulfuromonadia; order Desulfuromonadales; family Syntrophotaleaceae; genus SLLR01. The sequence continues at coordinate 1,206 of PWVL01000130.1, forward strand.
GTCCCTGGAAGTGATTGTTCCGGACGATCAGCTGTCACTGGCGATTGGTAAAAAAGGTCAGAACGTGCGCCTCGCCGCCAAATTGACCGGCTGGAATATCGATATCAAAAGTGAAACGAGGGCGGCCGAAGCTGCCATGGAGGAGTTTAACACCGGCACCGGTGCCAATGGCGGGGACGTCTCTGCTGAAGTCGTTGTCGAACAGGAACCCACCGTTAGGGAAGGGGACGTGAACGCCGGGGAGCCGGAGATGGTTCCGGCCGGCGACAACGGGAGTTCTGCTGACGATGTTGCGGTTTCCGATGAAACGGATGCCCGACCCTTGGACGAAGACCAGGAGCGGAGCCAGGATTGAATAAACCGTCACGAAGAGGTCCGCAGCGCACCTGTACCGCCTGCCGCAAGATCCTTGACCAGTCACTGCTGGTGCGGTATGTTCTGTCACCGCACGGCGAGATTCTAGTCGACTACGGCAGAAAGCTTCCGGGCAGAGGAGTGTATACCTGCTGTGACACCGACTGTTTGGAGAAAGCGGTTCGAAGCAGACAGTTTGAACGTGTTTTTAAGGGTCGGGTATCAATTACCGACGCCAAAGGCCTGCAACAATCCCTGGTGGAACAAATTCAGCAACGGGTGGCCAATTTGCTTGGTATGGCGCGAAAATCCGGTGACATTGTTTCTGGTAGCCGTCTGGTGCTTGCCGAACTCGGCCGAGTGCCAGGACTTTCCCTGGTGTTGCTGAGCGAAGATTTATCCCCGACGATTGCTGCTAAGATAAGATACGCGGCGGAAGCGCGGGGGATTTCATGCTACGTATTGTTTGACAAGGAGCGTATGGGGCAACTGCTGGGCAAAGGGGAAAGAAGTGTTGTGGCGCTGCGTTGCGGCCTGCTTGCGGAGACGATAAGCCATGAAATTTTAAGATACAAGCGGATAGCGGGAGAGGCCTGATGGGTGAAAAAATGCGAGTTTATGAGTTGGCTCAAAAGCTGGGACTGGATAACAAGGTGCTCCTGGAGCGCCTCAAGGCGGAAGGCATCGATGCCAAGAACCACCTGAGTGTGCTGGATGCGGCGGTTGTTGAGCGTTTCGACAGCGGAGAGATTATTGCCGCGCCGGAGACGGGAGAGGTTGTGGAAGAAAAGATCGAAGAACAGCGAATCACTCCCGGTATCATTCGTCGCCGTCGTAAGGAAGTCCCGGCCGCCACAACCATGGAAAAAAAGGCCCCTGCCAAGAAGCCGGAAGCTGTTTCCGACGCGAACGTGACCGATTTGGACGAATCCGAAGAGTCGAAGATTGCTGCCGAGCCCGAAACGGTTGCCCGGGACGCAAGTCCCGAGTCGGCCGCCGATGTCGAACCGGCAGCGTCAAAAACGAAAGATGCTCCAGATTCCGACCAGGTTGTTGTCGAACCGCCGCAGAAACCGGCCGCCAAGCCCCCCGGGAAGGTAGATGCCTCATCTGAAACTGAGGTCCCGGGCGAAAAGACGATTGAAAAGGTTCCAGCGTCTGCCGACGCACTGACTGATTCAGACACCATGCAAGAAGCCACGGCTTTGCAGGCAAAAATTCTTGGACGTGTCGAGCTTTCCCGGCTCTCCCCTAGCAAACCCGAAACGGAAAGTCCTACGCGTCAACGCATCGAGAAGCCTGCTGCCGCCCCCCGAGCAAAACCCCGGCCGATAGAAATTGCGGCCCCCGAAGCCCTGGTTCCTCAAGAGGAAATTTCCCGCAACCACAAGAAGAAAAAAATTAAAAGCACTGGCCTCAGAGATCATGATGTTCGTGACGGCGGTCGCGGACGGCGGCCCAAGCGGGAAATTTTCGAGCCCGATATGGAGCGCCGCCAGCGCCGGGGCAAAAAGGCTCCCAAACCGGTGCAGAAAACCGAAGTCACTGTCTCCAAGGCCATCAAGCGCATTATTCGCATCAGCGACGTGATTACTGTGGGTGAGTTGGCCAAGCGCATGGGAGTTAAGGGCAAGGATTTGATCAAGGAACTGATGCGCCAAGGCAGTATGGTGACCATCAACCACCCGCTGGATTTTGAAACCGCGTCCCTGCTGGCCTCGGAATTCAACTACGAGGTGACCAACGTCGCTTTTGACGAGGAAGTGATTCTTGAAGATATCGGTATTGCTTCCGACCGTTCGGACGATTCCGGAAATTTGCAGGTCCGACCTCCGGTTGTGACCATCATGGGCCATGTCGATCACGGCAAAACCAGCCTGCTTGACGCTATTCGAATGGCCAATGTTACAGCGGGAGAGGCCGGTGGAATCACCCAGCATATCGGCGCCTACGACGTTGAACTGAACGGCAGGAAGATCACATTTCTCGATACACCCGGTCATGAGGCTTTTACCGCCATGCGGGCTCGGGGTGCTGAAGCCACCGATATTGTCATCCTGGTGGTCGCGGCGGATGACGGCGTGATGCCTCAGACCAAAGAGGCCATCAACCATGCCAAGGCCGCTGGTGTGCCGATTGTGGTTGCGATTAACAAGATCGACAAGGCTGACGCCAATCCCGATCGGGTACGGCAGGAACTGACCGAATTTGAAATGGTTCCGGAAGATTGGGGCGGTGACACTATTTTTGTTGAAGTTTCGGCCAAAGAACAGACCAACCTGGACGAACTGCTTGAGATGATTTTGCTGCAGGCGGAAGTTCTGGAGTTGAAGGCCAACCCCGCCAAACGGGCCAAGGGAATTATTGTCGAAGCCCGGCTTGACAAAGGCCGGGGGCCGGTGGCCACGGTTCTGGTGCAGGAAGGCACTTTGCGTGTTGGTGACCCGATTGTTTCCGGGGTGAATTTTGGCCGGGTACGTACAATGATCAACGACCGGGGGCAGCAGCTTGCCGAGGCGGGTCCTTCCTGCCCGGTTGAGGTTACCGGCCTGAGCGGCGTTCCCGAGGCCGGTGATGCCTTCCATGCGGTAGAGAACGAAAAAGCCGCCAAGGATGTGGCCGGTCACCGTCAGCGGAAATTACGTGAAGCCGAACTGGCCAGTTCCAGCAAGATATCCCTTGATCAACTCTACGCCCGCCTGCAGGAAGGTGAGATCAAGGAGTTGAAAGTTGTCATCAAGGGCGATGTTCAGGGCTCCGTGGAAGCGGTCAAAGATTCCCTTGCCAAACTCTCTACGGATACTTGCCGTCTGCAGGTCATTCATAGCGCCGTAGGCGGAATTATCGAGAGCGACGTGGCTCTGGCATCGGCTTCCGACGCCATTATTCTGGGTTTTAACGTACGACCCGAGCCGAAAGCCAGCGCACAGGCGGATTCTGAAGGTGTTGACATCCGTCTTTACAACATCATTTACGACGCTGTTGAGGATGTTCGTAATGCCATGGAAGGCCTGCTGGCTCCGATTTACAAGGAAAAGCACCTCGGTCGCGTCGAGGTCCGCGAGACCTTCCATGTGTCAAAGGTCGGGACCATCGCCGGCTGCTATGTAACCGATGGCAAGGTTGTGCGCGGCGCAAACGTGCGTCTGGTCAGGGATAACATTGTTGTCTGGGAAGGCAGAATGAGTTCTCTTAAGAGGTTCAAGGACGATGCCAGGGAAGTCGCTTCCGGCTATGAGTGCGGCATCAGCCTGGAGAATTTTAACGACATCAAGATCGGGGACGTCATCGAGGCCTTTGAAATGGAAGCCATCAAGGCCAGTCTCTGATTTTCTTTGGTTTAACAGTTATGGTAATTGGTGTTCTGCGACTTGAACTGGCCGTTCACCAGGCCACCAGTCTCAAGGCGAAGCGTTCGGTCATTCGAAAGGTTGTCGAACGGTGTCGCAACCGATTTCCGGTTTCCTGTGCGGAAACGGGCCTGCAGGATCTGCGGCGGCGAAGCCAGTTGGGCTTCGCCGTTGTCACAGATTCGAAAGATTTCGCTCACGATCTGTTTGAAAGGATTGAACGGGAAGTGGAATCCGTCGGTCTGGCCGAGATTGTCGATCGCTTTGTCGAATTTCTTCACTACGATTAGAGGTAACCTTGCCGTCACAACGACCCCACCGCGTCGGAGACCAGATACAGAAGGAAATTTCCGCCTTGTTGCTCAAGGGACTCAAAGATCCCCGGGTGGGTTTTGCCACTATCACTGAAGTACGCGTGACCCCGGATTTGAGCATGGCCCGGGTCTATTTTACCGTGATGGGGGACGATGAGGCACGTCGGCAGACGGCGCGGGGACTCACCAACGCTGCGGCTTATCTGCGCCGGGAACTGGGGAAAAGGCTGCGCCTGCGGCAGGTTCCCGAGTTGCGGTTTGAGTTTGATACAACCTTGGAATACGGTAACCGGATCGCCACGCTGCTGCAGGAAATCAAGCGGAAGGAAGACCGTGATTGATGCCATTCTGACTGTCATCGCCCAAGGCCGCAGCTTTGTGGTGGCCTCCCATGGCAGCCCTGACGGAGATGCTCTTGCTTCTACTCTGGCCCTGTCCATCGCGCTCAGGGAAATGGGCAAGGAGGTGGTTGCCTACAACCGCGACGGCATGTCTGCGGAAATGGCTTTTTTGCCGGAAGCGGCCAGTGTGATCGACCGGTTGGCAGAGGATCACATCTTTGATGTGGGTTTTGTTCTGGACAGCGGAGAGCTGAACCGGGCAGGGTCGTTCCTGCGAGACCGGTGTACGACTCTGGTGAATGTGGACCATCATCCCGAATCGGAAGATTTTGGTGATATCTACTACGTCGATGAAAGCTGCTGCGCCACCGGCGCCTTGATTTATCGCATTCTGCAGGCCGCCGGCCATGCCCTGTCCCTGCCGGTGGCTACCTGTATTTATGCCGCCATCCTGGCCGATACCGGTTCCTTTCGGTACGCCAACGCCGATCGCGAGGCCTTTCTCATCGCATCCGAGATGGTGGCTCGCGGAGTATCTTCCTGGGAAGTCTCTTCCTGCATGTACGAAAATCGCTCGGAATGCCAACTGCGTCTGCTGGCTACCGCCTTGAAGACGCTCAAGGTCTCCGATTGCGGACGACTTGGTGCCATTTACGTTACGCATCAGATGTTTCTTGATACCGGCACCGGTTCGGAGCATACCGATGGCCTGGTCAATTATCCCCGCTCCATTGCCGGGGTGCTGGTGGCGCTTCTGTTTCGGCAGACAGCTGACCGCTGTTTCAAGGTCAGCTTCCGTTCCAAGGGTGCCATCAATGTTGGCGAACTGGCCCGGCAATTGGGAGGTGGCGGACACCACAATGCCGCCGGCGCAACCCTTGAAGGCGAACTGGTGACCATTCAGGAGACAGTCTTCAATCGCCTGCAGGAGTTTCTGCCCTGACCCATGAACGGTGTTCTGATCGTCGACAAGCCGGCGGGAATGACTTCCCACGATGTGGTGCGCCGCCTGCGCAGGATCTGCGGAACTCGCCGGGTGGGGCATTCAGGAACTCTGGATCCCATGGCGACCGGGCTCCTTCTGGTTGCTGTGGGTGAGGGAACTCGGGTGATTCAGTTTCTTGTCGAAGGCGACAAAACCTACTGCGCCACCATGCGGTTTGGTGAGGAAACCACAACGCAGGATGCGGAAGGAGAAGTCACCCGTCGGTGTCCGGTCGATCATCTGCATGAGGAAAGCGTGCGGCAGGCCTGTCAGGATCTGGTTGGTCAACTGGAGCAGGTTCCGCCCATGTATTCAGCCGTCAAGGTCGGCGGGATTCCCCTGCACCGGTTGGCCCGCCAGGGGATTGAAATCGAACGCCGGTCCCGAACGGTTCATGTCCGTCGTTTTGATATCAAAAAACTGGCATTACCCGAGCTTGTTTTTGAGGTAGAATGCAGCAAGGGTACCTATGTGAGAACCCTCTGCCATGATCTGGGCCGCCGCCTTGAAAGTGCGGGACACCTGACCGCCTTGCGTCGTACTCGCAGCGGCAAGTTTGATATCGACGAGGCGGTTACTCTGGATTGGCTGGAGGCTGCCAGCCGGGAGCAGATCGGCGAAAGGTTATTGGGAACCGCTTCGGCCCTGCGGGGTTATCCGCGCTGCGAAGTCAGCGACCAGGCCGCCGTCCGGCTTGGCTACGGGATACCCCCCGAAAAGGATCTGCTGGTTGACAGGGTAGATTTTGCCGAAGGACAGAGGGTGCTTTTGCTGTACCGGGGGCAGGCGCTGGCCATGGCCCGCTTCTCTCCCGCCCGGGCTCAGGAAAAACGCGGCGATTTTGAGTTGTTAAGAGTCTTCAGTGGTGGCAAATAAGCTTTACACTGGCGACCTTATATGGTAGAAGATCAAAGCTTTCAGGCGTATGAAACGCCCCTATCGAAGATAAACGAGTGTGAAAGGAGATGGCACAGTGCTGGCCACAGAACGCAAACAGGAAATTATCAACGAGTTTAAGCGCCATGAAGGCGATACCGGATCACCGGAAGTGCAGATAGCTCTGCTTTCTGAACGCATTACTTACCTGACCGATCATTTTCGGACCCACAAGAAGGATCATCATTCCCGCCGCGGTCTGTTGAAAATAGTCGGTCAGAGACGCCGGTTGCTGGACTATTTGAAAAAAGTCGATGTCGAGCGTTATCGTACTGTAATCAAGACTCTCGGTATCCGCAGGTAACATCTGGCAGCGCGCTCTTCGCCGCAGCGACGGGCCTGCTGCCAGATTTTTAGGTGCAGCTCGGGAGGCTGTCCGGAGAGAGGGACCGGTGTAAAAGACCGGTCTCTGTCTCAGGCCAACCTCCTTTGGCTGTTTTAGGGCCCATGACAGCAACGGCTTCTGCGGAGTGCCAAAACACCGAAAAGGAGACCACAATTGGCTTACCAAAAAGTGGAAATGCAGTTCAACGGTCAGCTGCTGACCATCGAAACCGGTAAAATGGCCCGTCAGGCCGACGGAGCCACCGTCATTACCTATGGCGGAACCAAGATCCTGTGTACGGCTGTTTCCGACAAAAAAATGAAAGAGGGACAGAGCTTTTTCCCGCTGGTCGTCAATTATCAGGAAAAGTTTTACGCCGGAGGCAAGATTCCCGGTTCTTTTTTTCGCCGCGAGAGGGGAGCGACGGAGCGGGAGACCCTGATCTGTCGCCTTATTGACCGTCCTTTGCGGCCGCTTTTCCCGAAGGGGTTTCTGTTTGAAACCCAGATCATGCCGACGGTTATCTCCGTCGATACGGAAAACGACCCCGACACTTTGGCTCTGGTAGGGTGTTCGGCTGCCATCGGGATTTCCGACATTCCTTTCAATGGCCCGATTGCCGCTGTGCGGGTCGGCAGGCTTGACGGTCAGTTCATTGCCAATCCCACCCTGGAACAGCGGGAGTCCAGCGATCTCGATCTGATTGTAGCTGGTTCCCGGGATGCTATCATTATGGTGGAGGGCGAGGCGGATTTTCTCGGTGAAGACCAGATTCTCGAAGCCATTTTTTTCGCCCATGAAGCCATGCAGCCGTTGATCGACCTGCAGGTGGAACTGCGTAACATCGCCGGCAAGGAAAAACGGGAATTTTACCCTGTAGAGACCGATCAGGAACTGGCTTCACGAGTGGCGGCGGTTGCTGAGGAGCCTTTGCGTGAGGCCGTAAAAATTCACAGTAAGCATGATCGATACGCAGCGGTCAACAAGGTCAGGGAGGATGTTCTCGCCGGTCTTTCTTCGGAGTGCGAGGGCCGCGATGAAGAGATCAAGGATATTTTCTCGGCCGTGCAGAAGCGTGTGGTCCGACAGATGATACTCCGTGACCAGGTACGCATCGACGGTCGAGACATGCGAACCGTTCGCCCCATCGACTGTGAAGTCGGACTGTTGCCCCGAGCCCATGGCAGCGCTCTATTTACCAGAGGAGAAACCCAGGCTCTGGTTGCGGCCGCTCTGGGGACCAGCAAAGACGAACAACGCATGGACAACGTCCAGTCCATGGACTTCAAAAAATTCATGCTACATTACAATTTTCCGCCTTTCTGCGTCGGCGAAACCAGTATGCGGCTGTTTCCCGGTCGTCGGGAAATTGGCCACGGAATGCTGGCTGAACGTTCCATTTCCAAAATTCTGCCGGACTTTGACGAGTTTCCGTACACTATCCGGGTGGTTTCCGAGACCCTCGAATCCAACGGATCTTCCTCTATGGCCAGTGTCTGCGGCGCCACCCTGGCGCTGATGGACGCCGGCATTCCCGTTACCGACTCCGTGGCCGGTATTGCCATGGGCCTGATCAAGGAAGGTAAAGACGTCGCGGTGCTCAGCGACATTCTTGGTGACGAAGACCATCTTGGGGATATGGATTTCAAGGTTACCGGGTCGGCCAATGGTGTCACCGCCCTGCAGATGGATATCAAGATTGGCGGGGTTGACAAGGCGATCATGAAACAGGCTCTGGAACAGGCCAAAGAGGGCCGGATCCACATTCTCGGAAAGATGGCCGAGACCATCAGCCAGCCTCGCGAGGAGTTGTCGCCTTATGCGCCCCGCATCACCACCATCTATGTCAAACCCGATCAGGTGAGAACCGTTATCGGCTCCGGCGGCAAGAACGTGCGAGGCATTATCGAAGCCACGGGTTGCGCCATTGATATCGAGGATGACGGCCGAATTAATATTGCTTCGGCCGACGGCGATGCCTGCAAGATGGCCATCAAAATGATTCGCGACCTGACTCAGGAAGCGGAAAAAGGCAAGCTTTACATGGGCGTTGTCAAGAAAATCATGGAGTTCGGGGCCTTCGTGGAAATTTTCCCCGGTACCGACGGCTTGGTTCATATTTCCGAACTGGATTCAGAGCGTGTGCGCAATGTGACCGATATTCTGAAAGAGGGTGATCAGGTGCTGGTCAAATGCCTCGACATTGATCGCCAGGGAAAAATCAAACTGTCCCGCAAGGAAGCTTTGGGCCAGTCTCTTCCGGAAGAAGGCTGAAAACGTCTTGACCCATGTATGAAAAAACGGTTCTCGACAACGGTGTTCGCATACTGACCGAAAAGGTCCCGGGCGCGTACTCCGCGTCCGTGGGTTTTTGGGTCGAGAGCGGTTCGTGTTACGAAACCAGGGCGCTGAACGGGGTTTCCCATTTTATTGAACACATGCTGTTCAAAGGGACGGAACACCGCAGCGCCCTTGCTATTGCCAAGGAAATCGACTCTGTTGGCGGCGCCCTGAGCGCTTTTACCAATCAGGAATTCAGTTGTTATAACGCCAAGGTTGCCGGCAGCAAACTGCTGATGGCCGTTGATCTGCTTGCCGACATGCTGTGCAATTCGCTGTTTGATCTTGATGATATCGAGAAGGAACGGCGGGTTATCCTCCAGGAAATCCACCGAATCGAGGACAGCCCGGAAGATCGCATTCACGAACTGCTGGATGAGGCTCTCTGGCGGGAGCATCCTTTAGGGCAGCCAGTGCTCGGTAATTCCCGGACCGTGGGTTCCTTTGACCGTTCCATAATACTGAACTTTTTCAAGGCGCGTTACAGGGCGAATCATCTTGTCGTAGCTGCCGCGGGCGACCTTGATCACTTCCGCCTGGTGGAGGCAGTATCCGCGGCCCTGGAAAATCTTACATCAGGTTGCGTCGATGCCCTGGCGTCTCCCGCCAACAGCCCGCAACGCCAGGTGCGTATCCTTAACCGAAGGCTGGAACAGGTGTTGATCGGTCTGGGCTTGCCCGCGCCCGGTCAAAATGATTCTCGCCGTTTTGCCGCACAGATTCTTAATTCCATCCTCGGTAGCAGCATCGGCTCCCGGCTTTTTCAGAAGCTTCGAGAAGAGCGGGGCATGGTTTACTCGGTTTTTTCCTGCCTGAATAGCTTTTTCGACCATGGTTCTTTGGCTATTCATGCCGGAATGGCACCTGACGACGCCGCGCATGCCGTTGGCATCATTTTACGAGAACTGATGTATTTAAAAACCCGGCGAGTCGCCCTCGGGGAGTTGCAATCCGCCAAGGACCAGCTTAGTGGTCAATTTATGCTGTCTCTGGAGAATACCGACGCACGCATGAGTCGTCTGGCCAAAAATGAACTCTATCGGCAGAGTGTACCGCCACCGGAAGCGGTGTTGGCGGCCATCAATCAGGTGACGAGCGAGGATGTTCTGAAACTGGCCAATGAGCTGTTTCGGGATGACGTCCTGGTCCTGCAGATGGTTGGTAACCTTCCCGACGGTGCCTTTCCCCTGATGGACCTGACCTTGGGCTGAGCCTTTGACGATTCTGTGACTGGATAAGGATGAAAACTGTGGAAGTTCAGGTAAAATTTTTACACGATCGGGCGGTTATGCCTGCTTACATGACAGAGCTCGCGGCCGGCATGGATCTGGTTGCCTGTCTTGACGAACCCCTTTCTTTACCCCCCGGAGAACGTTGCCTCGTTCCCACCGGGATCGCGGTGGCCATCCCGGCCGGATACGAGGGGCAGGTTCGTCCCCGATCCGGCCTGGCGATTCATCATGGGGTGACATTGCTTAATGCTCCGGGAACCATCGACTCCGATTATCGCGGTGAAATCAAGATCATTATGATCAACCACGGTCAGGAGGTTTTTACTTTTTCCGGCGGTGAGCGCATTGCTCAATTACTCATTACACCGGTTTCGCGTGCCGTGCTGACCGCCGTAACAGAACTGAATGAGACCAGCCGAAATGCCGGAGGTTTCGGGCACACGGGTTGAGTGTGTGGCAGGCTGGAAGAAGAACGGCTTGCGTGTCCGACGCTTTAACCGTTTCCTGATTTTTTGCTGAGGTTCCGACCGTGGAAAAAGAGCTTTTGATGCCTTTTTTCGACTGTTTGTCACATTTCCCTGGGGAGTCCCTTCCATGATACTTGCCGTTAATCCTGATAATCCACAACTGCGCCTTATCCGGCAAATTGTCGAATGTCTTAAGCAGGGTGGCGTTATTGCCTATCCCACGGATACCATCTACGGACTCGGTTGCGATATTTTCAATAAAAAAGGGGTTAAAAAGATCTACCAGATCAAACAGCGTGATCCCCGCAAGCCTTTTTCCTTTATCTGTGCTGATTTGTCGGATGTTGCCAATTACGCGCAGGTCAGTAACTTCGCCTTTAAAATCATGAAACGCTACCTGCCCGGGCCTTATACCTTTGTCCTGCAGGCCAGCCGGATTGTTCCCGATGTGCTGACTACACGACAGAAAACCGTCGGTATTCGCATCCCTGACAACCCGGTGGCCCTTTCCATCGTTCGGGAATTGGGGCATCCTCTGGTCACGACCAGCGCCAATATCTCCGGCGAGGAGAGCCACTGCGACCCTCGGGAGATCGAACAGCAGATTGGCCGTCAGTTGGATATGGTGGTGGACGGGGGTATCTTGATAGGCGAGTCGTCCACGGTTATCAGCCTCGTTGACGACCAGGTGGAAGTACTGCGAAAGGGAAGCGGCGACACGTCCTGGATCCATCAACTGTAAGGTCAGTGATCGTGCCCGATCCCTCCCGCCTGTCGCAAGAGAGTCTGCCTGGTGACGGATTTTTTCACCCACAATCTGCTTTTCGCCCTGCTCGGTGGTCTTGGGCTGCTGCTGTTCGGACTTAAAACCCTGTCCGAGGCCCTGCAGCGACTTGCGGGGGATCGCCTGCGGCGGATTTTCTCCACCGTAACCGGAAATCGTGTACTGGGGGTCTGTATAGGGGCGATGGTTGCCGCCGTTGTTCAGTCATCCAGTGCGACAGCGGTGATGGTGGTGGGACTGGTCAATGCCGGACTGATCTCCATTGCCCAGGCTCTCGGGGTGTTGCTGGGCGCCAATATCGGCACCACGGCGACGGCGCAGTTGCTGGCTTTTGATATTGGCCTGTTCGCTCTTCCTGCCATCGGCATCGGTACCGGTCTCAAACTGCTTTTTTCCGACAATCGCTATTCCCGTTACGGTGACGTTTTGCTCGGTTTCGGGATATTGTTTCTGGGGCTGACGATCCTTAAGAGCGGTTTTGTACCGCTCAGGGACAGTCCGGCGTTTGTCGAATTCCTGCTGACCGTCAGCAGAAACCGCCTTGCCGCCGTTGCCTTGGGAGCCCTGTTGACAGTCCTGATTCAGAGCAGCAGTGCGACCATTGGTCTGACTCTGGTGCTGGCGGGTCACGGCCTGTTACCTTTTGATATCTGTATCGCCCTGATCCTCGGAGAGAATATAGGGACCGCCTGCAGCGCCAATCTGGCCGCCCTGAAGGCCAATCTCGCCGCCCGCCGTACCGCATTGGCCCATCTTCTTTTCAATCTCATCGGGGTCACCTATGTGCTGTTTTTCTTTCCCCAGTTCATAGCCCTAGTTGAGCGCATCACTCCCGGGGATCCTGATTTCATTGTGAATACGCCTCAGCTTGCCGCAGAATTTGGTGCCTTGCTGGGGGATAAGCCCTTCATCGCTCGTCATATCGCCAACAGCCATACTCTTTTTAACCTGATTAATGCCCTGGTTTTTCTGCCCTTGCTTCGCTGGATGGCGCGACTGACCTCGCTGTTGATCAAGGGACAGGTGAGCGATGAGGCGCTGCATCTCAAGTATCTCGACAGCCGGGTTCTTAATACTCCCGTGCTGGCTCTCGGTCAGGCGCAGATGGAAACTCGACGCATGGCACAATTGACCCTGAGGGTCTTTGATCAGACCCTGGGCTTGCTGCCCGGCTACAAACAGGAATTGTTGGTCCGGCTCCACCGGAAGGAACAGACTCTCGATCTGATGCAGCGGGAAATCACGGATTTTCTGGTAAGCCTGTCTCAGCAGTCGATAACTGCCCGGGCTTCCCGGGAAGCGGCCCTGTTGATGCAGAGAGTCAGCGATCTGGAACGAATCGGCGATCACTGCGAAGACCTGCAGCGTCTGCTTGTTTTTCGCATTGATCGCAAAATTTCATTTTCCGATACGGCCTTTGAAGAACTGGGGGCCCTGGTCGGCCAGACTCGCGAATTTCTTGTTGAAGCGGTCAATGGCATGCAGGGAGGATCGTTTGAGAAATTGACCGGCAGCCCTCCGGCAGATTCCATCATCTCTGCAATGGAACTGGAACTTCGCACCAATCATATTAAACGACTGAGTACCGGCGAATGCGGCACTTCTCAGGGCCTTCTGTTTATCGATATTCTCCATCACGTCGAGCAGATCGGCGAACATGTGGGCAATCTGCTGCAAAGTTGCCGCGACCCGCTATGAGCCGTGGCGGGAACGGTTGCGGCATGTCGCAGCTGTCGCACCGGCCGATTGACAGGGCTGGTGATTTTCTTTATATTCATACGCCGATCTAAAGGATTAACGACCGGAAATCTTTTGATTATCCGGCCCACAAGCCAAGGATGAAATTCTATGGAACGTGCTATTTTGTCAGGCAATGAAGCTATCGCCCGCGGTGCTTACGAAGCCGGGGTGAAGGTCGCTTCAGCGTATCCCGGAACGCCGAGTACTGAAATTCTGGAAAACATGGTGCAATATCCCAGTATCGACGCCTCCTGGGCACCAAATGAAAAGGTTGCCCTTGAGGTTGGAATCGGAGCTGCGATCGGCGGCGCGCGAACTCTGGTCGCGATGAAACATGTTGGGGTGAATGTTGCCGCCGACCCTCTTTTCACTCTTTCCTACACCGGGGTGAAAGGTGGTCTGGTATTGGTAACAGCGGATGATCCCGAGTTGCATTCATCCCAGAACGAGCAGGACAATCGAAACTACGCCAAGTTCGCCAAAATGCCCATGTTCGAACCGGCGGACAGTCAGGAGGCTCTCGCCTTTACCCGTCTGGCCCTTGAAGCCAGCGAGCAGTTTGATACGCCGGTTTTTCTGCGGACGACAACCCGCATCTCCCATTCAAAATCCATTGTTGAACTGCAGGATCCGGTCAGCGGCCTTCCGCAACCCGCCCTGGAAAAAAATCCGGCAAAATTCGTCATGCTTCCCGGCAACGCACGCAAGCGCCATCCGCTGGTTGAGGACCGATTGGCAAAGATGGAAGAGTGGGCCTGCCGGCAGCCTTTCAACCGCGTAGAAAAAGGCACCGGCGACGGCCGCGTCGGGGTAATTACCGCCGGCGTCAGCTACCAGTACGCCCGGGAAGTGCTGCCGGAAGCAGACATTCTCAAGTTGGGCCTGGTCTACCCCCTGCCGAAGGCGCTGATTCGCGATTTTGCCGCCCGCTATGAGACTCTGTATGTTATTGAGGAGCTGGATCCCTTTATTGAGGAGCAACTTCTGGCCATGGGGATTCAGGTGACGGGCAAGTCGCTGTTGCCTCTGTGCGGCGAATTGACTCCCGGACGTGTGGCGCAGGGCCTTTCCGGGCAGGCCGTCACGTCTTATTACAGCCACAAGGAGATGCTGCCCGGCCGGCCGCCGAGCATGTGTCCGGGATGTCCCCATCGTGGCGTATTCTACGCGCTGAATCGGTTGAAAGCCTTTGTCAGCGGCGATATCGGCTGCTATACCCTCGGGTTTATGGAACCCCTGTCGGCCATGGATACCTGTATCTGCATGGGCGCAAGCATCGGCAACGCGACCGGTTTGAGTAAAGTTCTCGATCCTCCGGAGCGGAGCAGGGTGGTGGCGGTTATCGGCGATTCGACCTTTCTGCATACCGGGATCAACGGCCTGATGGACATGGTCTATAATAACGCTGCTTCGACGGTGCTGATTCTGGACAATCGAATTACCGCCATGACCGGTCGCCAGGAAAATCCTTCTTCCGGATATACCCTCATGGGAGCCGACAGTTACCGGGTGGATATGGAAGAAATCTGCCGTGCGCTCGGTGTCCGCAATGTCAGGGTGATTGACCCCTACCAGGTATCCGCCACCCACAAAGTGTTGGAGGAAGAGATGGCGCGGGACGAGGTTTCGGTGGTTATTGCCCGCCGACCCTGCATGCTGGTCAAGCGCGACCCGGTTGCCCGCAAGCCTGCCCTGAGCGTCGACGATGAAAAATGTACCGGTTGTCGGGTCTGTCTCAAGATCGGTTGTCCCGCCATCGAGTGGCGCAGCAGCGACCAGGGAAAAGGGAGCGCCCATATCAATCGTCTGTTCTGTGTCGGCTGCAGCCTGTGCCGGCAAGTGTGTCATTTTGATGCCATAGGGGAGTGTCAATGAGTAATCCTGTGACCAATGTGCTGATTTCCGGTGTTGGCGGGCAGGGTATCCTGCTGGCCAGCGAGGTGTTGTCCGAAGTCTTGATGTTGGCCGGACACGATGTCAAAAAAAATGAAATTCACGGCATGTCCCAGCGGGGCGGAAGCGTCGTATCGCATATCCGTTTCGGTGAAAAAGTCTACTCGTCCATCATTCCTGAAGGCGAGGCGGATGTACTGCTCGGTTTTGAATTGCTGGAAACCTATCGTTATCTGCCCCTGGTGCGTCAGGGTGGCAGTGTTCTGGCCAACAATCTACAGATCTTTCCGTCGCCGGTTACTTTGGGCAAAGAGACCTATCCGGAAAATATTCCTGCCAAAATTGCCGAGGCTTTTTCGGACTTTACGCTAGTCGACGGCTTGAAATTGGCTGCTGAAGCGGGTAACGAGAGAACGGTCAATATCGTTCTGGTCGGCGCTCTCTCCAAGCGGGTTGCCGTCGACGACCATTGCTGGCAGCAGACGCTGCGCAAAATGGTGCCGCCGAAGTACCTCGAAGAAAACCTCAGGGCGTTCAATCTGGGCCGTCAACTGTAACCAATACCTGCGACTCCGGGGGTTCGGCAGTCGCAGGCAACAGGATAAGTTATGCTCTGGAACGACGAGTTTGAAACATTGCCTCGGGAAGCTTTGGCCTCTCTGCAACTGAAGCGCCTTCAGCATACTCTGGAGAGAGTTTATGCCAGGGTTCCCTTTTACCGGCACGCTCTGGATCAGGCGGGGGTCAGGCCGGAACAGATTAAACGGCTGGAAGACCTGCAGCGTCTCCCTTTTACGCTGAAACAGGACATGCGCGACAACTACCCCTACGGCTTGTTCGCGGTTCCCTTGGAGCAGATTGTGCGTCTCCACGCCTCTTCGGGTACGACAGGAAAGCCTACGGTTGTCGGTTATACCCGTCGGGATATCGACAACTGGTCCGAGCTCATGGCCCGTTCCTTTGCCGCCGCCGGAGTGGCGCGCGGCGACATCATTCATAACGCCTACGGTTACGGACTGTTTACCGGTGGTCTGGGGGCTCACTACGGAGCCGAAAAGCTCGGTGCCGCGGTGATTCCCATGTCCGGCGGCAACACCAAAAAACAGATCATGATCATGCAGGACTTCGGTTCCACCGTCATCACCTGCACCCCTTCCTACAGTCTCTATCTTGCCGAGGCGGCGGCCGAGGAAGGTCTTGACATTCGTTCCTTTGCTCTGCGGGTGGGAATCCTCGGTGCCGAGCCCTGGAGTGAATCCATTCGCCAGGAAATCGAACAGAAACTCAACATCAGGGCTATCGATATTTACGGTCTTTCGGAAATTCTTGGCCCTGGCGTTGCTATCGAGTGTATCGAAGCGCAGAACGGGCTGCATTTTTGGGAGGATCACTTCATCGCCGAAATAATCGACCCGCAAAGTGGCCAGGTCGTTGCCGACGGTGACCAGGGAGAACTGGTGATTACCACGATCACCAAAGAAGGAATCCCCATGATCCGCTATCGTACCCGCGATATTACCCGTCTGATCAGCGAGCCCTGCATATGCGGTCGCAGTCACCGCCGCCTGCAGCGTATGAGCGGCCGCAGTGACGACATGCTGATCATTCGGGGGGTTAATGTCTTTCCCTCCCAGATTGAAAGTGTGATCATGCAGGTCGAGGGAGTCGAACCTCATTACCAGTTGATCGTTGATCGTGAAGGCAAGCTCGACACTCTTGAGGTGCAGGTAGAAGTCACGGAAGATATTTTCTCTGATGAAGTTCGAGTCCTGCAGGGGCTCAGCGAGCGGATACGGCATGAGATCAAGAGCCTGCTCAATATCACCTGCAAGGTTCGTCTGGTAGAGCCGAAAACAATAATCCGCAGCGAAGGCAAGGCCAAGCGGGTGATCGACCTGCGTAAAATATAATCGGTCGAAAGGAGAGGGCAGATGACAGTGCAGCAGATTTCCGTCTTTATAGAAAATCGCCGCGGTCGCCTGGCCGAGGCGACTCGGGCGCTGGGCATGGCCGGTATCAACATCCGCGCTCTTTCCCTGGCAGAGACTTCCGATTTCGGCATCCTGCGTTTGATTGTTGATAACCCCGACCAGGCCAAACAGGTCTTTGCCGAACAAGGCTTCACCGTCGACAAGACCGATGTGGTGGCGGTACAGGTCCCCGATCGTCCCATGGGCCTCGCTCGCATTCTGCAGATTCTTGACGAAGCACGGATTGCCGTAGAATACTTGTACGCTTTTATCGAGCGTCGCGGTGACAATGCCATCATCATCTTCCGCTTTGACAACAGTCATCAGGCCATCGCCGCTTTGCAGGAACGGGGAGTTATGGTCCTGGCCTCCGAAGCGGTTTACGGAATGTGAGCTACTCTTAAGTAAATGTCTGAAATTACAAAGTAAATTGAATGAACAAAGTCAACATGGGGGAATCTTTTTGCCCTTGACATTTATATCCGGATAGACAATAATCCGTTCGCATTGATTGACGGGGCGTAGCGCAGCCTGGTAGCGCACCTGCATGGGGTGCAGGGGGTCGGAGGTTCAAATCCTCTCGCCCCGACCAATCAAACGCCGGAATAACGAGA
>PWVL01000003.1 GCA_003561875.1 Desulfuromonadales bacterium
GCGGCGTACCGATGTACGCCTCCGCGCAACCCTTTGATTTCCTTGCCACAACGAAAAATTGCTCGTTTCCCATATGAAAACTGCGCTGTGTCCATCCGGAGTTTCCGGATGGACACTAGCTCAGATGTTCTTTACATCGATCCCGAGCACCTGAATCTTTTTGCGCAGGGTGTTGCGGTTGATGCCGAGAATTTCCGCCGCCCGGACCTGGTTGGAGCGGGTCTTTTCCAGGATAATTCGAATCAGCGGGCGTTCCATCTGGTGCATCACCATTTCGTACAGATTATTCAATTCCTGCACATCCATCTGGGCGAAGGTGCAGCGCAGTTTTTTGGCGATCAGGGCCTCCAGGGATTCGTCGACTTCTGCCGTGTCGCTAACGGATCGGAGTCCGGGAAAGTCATCGGGGGTGAGCAGGGCATCGGTTGAGAGCAACGCAGCCCGGCGCAGGCTGTTTTCCAGCTCGCGAATGTTGCCCGGCCAGTCATGTTGCATGAGCATGGCCATGGCTTCCCGGGTGCATCCCTGGGTCTGTACGTTCAACTCCTGGCAGGCCCGGGGGATGAAATAGTCCACCAGCAGGGGAATGTCGCTGCGCCGCTCCCGCAGGGGGGGAATATGAATGGGGACCACGTTGAGCCGGTAATACAGGTCCTCGCGAAACCGGCGTTCACGAACCTGCTCTTCAAGGTGCTGGTTGGTCGCAGCGACGATACGCACGTCCACGGCAATGGCGCTGTTGCCGCCGGTGCGAGTAATTTCCTTCTCCTGCAGGACACGCAGCAGTTTGGCCTGGAGATCCAGCGGCATGTCGCCAATTTCGTCAAGAAACAGGGTGCCGCCACTGGCCTGTTCAAACTTGCCGATTTTTCTCTCGGTGGCACCGGTGAAGGCCCCTTTTTCATGACCGAACAGTTCGCTCTCCAGAAGATCCCCCGGAATGGCGGCGCAGTTCAAGGCCAGGAAAGCCTTGCCCACCCGGGGGCTGTTGAAATGAATGGCTCGCGCCAGGAGTTCTTTGCCGGTACCGCTTTCGCCGGTGATCAGTACTGTCACGTCGGTGGGCGCCACCCGCCCCAGCAGTTTGTAGATCTCCTGCATGGGCTGGCTCTGGCCGATAATGGAGCGGTCGAGATGATATTGGTCCCGCAGTTCCTTTTTCAGCTGTTTCAGTTCGGCAGAGGCGGCGGAAGCATTCTGCGCCTTGAGAATGATGGCGTCGAGGGCATCCAGATCGAAGGGTTTGGTGAGATAATCGTAGGCCCCCAGGCGCATGGCTTCCACGGCATTTTTCATGGTCGACTCGGCAGTCATGATCACTACCATCATGTCGGGATACTTCTGACGGAAATCGGTCAGCAGTTCCAGCCCCGAAATGCCCGGCATCTTGATGTCCAGCAGGGCCAGATCGTACCTCTCTCTTTCGACCCGAGCTCTGGCTTCGGTGCCGTCATTGACGATATCAACGCCAAATCCTTGCTTGGTCAGGGCCCGGGAAAGGACCCAGGTGATGCTCTGCTCGTCATCCGCTACCAGGATTCGCTGGATGGGCATGTGAAATTCCTCTCTGGGGTCAGTTTCCCCTCAGGTCGGAGACCCTTGGATAAACCGGGAAGAGCAAGGGCCGCCAGCACCGATTCCGGGCCCCCTGCTGCCGATCCTCGGCTTAATGGTCTCTCTTTTCAGGGGGCAGCCGCATGGGCAGGGACACGGTAAACAGGGTGCCTTCGCCGGGTTCGCTTTCCACCTTGAGAAAGCCTCCGTGGTCATTAACAATCTTCTGGCAGATAGTCAAACCGAGTCCGGTTCCGCGATCCTTGGTGGTAAAAAACGGGGTAAACAGGTTTTCCATCTGCTCCCGGGGGATGCCGGGTCCGTTGTCCCTGATTTCGATCAACACCAGTGGCATCGGTTTCTCCCCCGGTCTGTTGTAGAGAAACCGGGAGCCGATGCGACTGCGGATCAGCACCCGGCCGCCTTTCTCTACGGCTTCAGCAGCGTTCTTGACCAGGTTGAGAAACAGGCGGATCAGCAGTTTTTCGTCGGCTCGAATGGCCGGAATGCTCGGGTCGAGCTGTAACTGAAAATCCACCTGTCGCGGACGATGATTTTCCCGTTGCAGCAACACAATGTCGGAGAGCATTCGGCCGAGATTGACCTGGCCCTGACGCGGTGAAGGTGGTCGGGCCAGGTCCAGCAATTCCTCGATCAGGTCGTTGACCCGATCGACCTCGCGGGTCATGACCGAGGTGTATTCCTTTAACGGGCTTTCCTCGGGCAGTTCCATCCCCAAGAGCTGGGCGGCCCCGCGAATCCCTCCCAGAGGATTCTTGATCTCATGGGCCAGCCCTGCCGCCAGGGTGCCGAGCATGCTCAGGGTTTCCGCCCGGTGAATGGCCTCCTGCAACTCCCGCACCTGGGTCAGATCCCGCAACATCAAAATAACACCGTCGGGTTCGCCCTGCCGATCGAAATTGGGCGACAGGGAAGCTCTTACCGGCAGGGGTTCTCCATTGGGCCGGGTCAGCAGCAGCTCTTCGTGATTGAACAGAGAACGGTTTTTTTCCAGAGCGGTGTTGATCAGACCCAGCAGTTTGTCCTGTTTTTCAAACAGGTCGAGATAATGTCTTCCGACCACCTGCTTTTCCGAGAGACCGGTACAACTCTGGGCGGCCGGGTTGTGCAAGACTACCGTGCCGTGGCGGTCGATGGCAATAACCCCCTCTTCCATGTTCTCCAGAACGCGCAGGTAGAGGCTTGCGTCTTTGGGAGTGGCGGCCATGTATATCAGCGCTCCAGGACTTTGGCGGCCTTGAGGAAAAAAGACTCAGTGACCTGCCAAAGATCAGCAAAAGAGAGAGTTTGATTGATCCGGGTGCGAAAAGCGGCAGCCCCGGACAGGCCCCGGGAATACCAGCACAGATGCTTGCGCATCTCCCGATGGGCTCGCTCCCGGCCAAAATGGGTTACGAACAGATCAACATGAGCACGAACCGCGTCCAGGCGTTCCACGGGACCAGGCTGCCAGGACGGCAAGCTCTCCGCGCCCGCCAGAATGTTTTCAATCAACCAGGGATTACCATAGCAGCCCCGTCCGAGCATGATGGCGTCACATCCGGTTTCCTGCAACATGCGTCGGGCATCCTCGGGAGAGTTGATGTCGCCACTGCCGATGACCGGAATGCGGAGCGTCTGCTTGAGTTTGTGGATCTGGGACCAGTCGGCCTTTCCGGTAAACGCCTGGCTGCGGGTTCGGGGATGCAGGGTCACGGCGTCGGCACCTTCCGTTTCGACGATGCGACCGATTTCCAGGTAGTTGACCGAATCCGCATCCCAGCCGGAGCGAATCTTGACGGTCACCGGGCAACGCACGGCCCTGCGCACGGCGGCCAGAATGCGGGCCACTCGAAGAGGGTCACGCATGAGGGCGCTGCCGGCTCCGGAGCGAACCACTTTTTTTACCGGACAACCGAGGTTGAGGTCGATGAGGTCGCCACAATCATCAACCAGGGTAGCCGCTTTCGCCAGCACCTGGGGGTCTTCGCCGAAGATCTGAACCCCCAGCGGACGATCTGCCGCGGTACTGTACAACAGGGCTTCGCTGTTTCGTCCTGCACGAATCAGACCGTTGGCACTGATCATTTCGGTAAAAGCCAGCCCCACTCCATAACGCCGCATAATCAGGCGGTAAGGCAGGTCGGAGACGCCCGCAAGGGGCGCCAGAAGAAGATGGTTTGAAAGGGAAAGAGAGCCTATTTGCATAAAATATAATCATTTTCTGAGTAAAAAAAAGGCATCAGCCGAAAATTACATTCCCGCCGAGCGGATTCGGGACGGAATTCTTGTAAAACAAGAGGGGTTTCAGTATATTCGTGCCAGCAATTCCATCAGTCTAAAATTCCGGCCCTGCGGCGGGAAGGACTGTTCCCCCGCAAGTTCCATGAAAAGGAGGACTCTGATGGCAGGTCTGAAAGATTTGCTTCAGCAGAAAATACTTGAACAGCGTCCCCGGGTCAAACGGTTGAAGAAGGACTACGGTTCCGTTTTGTTTGATGAAGTGACCATCGGCCAGGTCATCGGGGGCGCTCGTGGCGTCAAATGCCTGGTAACCGATATTTCCTACCTCGATCCGGAGGAAGGGGTGCGGTTTCGGGGCAAGACGATTTCCGAAACCATTGCCGCTCTGCCCAAGGCTCCCGGCTCCGACTACCCCTATGTAGAGGGTTTCTGGTATTACCTGTTGACCGGCGATGTGCCAACCATGGCCCAGACCCTGGAGGTGGTGGCCGACTTTCAGCGGCGCCGTCAGCTTCCCGGCTACGTCGTCAAGGCGCTACAGGCCATGCCCGGGGACCTGCATCCCATGGCCATGTTTTCGGCGGCCGTGGTGCTGATGCAGCGGGAATCGGTTTTTGCCCGCCGTTACCGGGAGGGAATGAGCAAGCTCGACTATTGGGACCCCATGTATGAAGACGCCTGCGACCTGCTCGCCAAACTGCCCGGCGTCGCTGCCTGCATTTACCGACTCAAGTATCGGAATGCAGACTTTATCGAGGCAGATCCCGCCCTCGACATGGGGGCCAACTTTGCCCATATGATGGGTATCGCACCGCCTTACGACGACGTTTCCCGCATGTATTTCATTCTGCACTCTGACCACGAATCCGGCAACGTTTCGGCCCATACCACCCGCCTGGTCGCTTCGGCGCTGGCCGATGCCTACTACAGTTTTTCCGCCGGGGTCAACGGTCTTTCCGGCCCTTTGCACGGCCTGGCCAACCAGGAGGTGCTGCGCTGGATTCAGGACGTTATGGAGAAGCTGGGCGGGAAGCTGCCGACCGAGAACGAGTTGCGGGATTTTCTCTGGCAGACCCTCAACAGCGGTCAGGTCATTCCCGGTTACGGTCACGCGGTGCTGCGGCGTACGGACCCCCGCTTTACCGCGCAGATGGAATTCTGCGAAAAACATCTGGCCGACGACACCATGTTTCAATTGGTGCAGTTGATTTACCGCATTGCTCCCGACATTCTTCGCCAGCACGGCAAGGCCCGCAACCCATGGCCCAATGTCGACGCCCAGTCGGGAGTCATTCAGTGGCACTTCGGGGTCACTGAATATGATTACTACACGGTGCTTTTTGCCGTGGGCCGGGCTATCGGGGTGCTCGCCAACATCACCTGGGACCGGGCTCTGGGATATCCCCTGGAACGACCCAAATCGGTGACTCTGGACATGCTGGAGGCCGCAGCGGGACTCAGCTGACGTCGGACTCTCGCTGTTTTTCGGGCAAAGGGCAGAGATGTTGAAAAGGTGACGGGCCAAGGTTTTCGCCACCAGAAAAAACCCCACCAGCGAGGCCGGTGGGGTTTTTTCTGGTGGCGTTGGTTTTTTTTTAGTCGGCGATGACTTCGGGAGCAAC
>PWVL01000205.1 GCA_003561875.1 Desulfuromonadales bacterium
CAATGCGGGGATCGTTGTCCCGGCCGCTGCGCTGCCTGCGAAATTGGTTTACGGACATGCCGGTTCCGTCACCTTAGCGTCGGACAGGGGTTTCGGGAGGCGTCGAGACCATGCCCAGTTTATCGATGCCGGCGCCCTTGATGGCGGCCATGACCTGCACCACCCGACCGTAGGGTACATCCCGGTCGGCTTCCAGAAAAACCGTCTGATCCTCCCGAGACTTGAGTACCTGCAGCAGCACCGGCGTCAGTCGGGCCAGATCTTCGATGGCGGTTTTGCCGATGGAGACGGAGCCGTCACGGGTTACGGTGATGATCAGGGGTTCCTGCACACTTTCGAGACCGGGAGCGTCGCCAACCTCCGGCAGGTTGACCTCGACACCCTGATTCATCATCGGCGCGGAAATCATGAAGATGATCAGCAGCGCCAGCATCACATCGATAACCGGGGTCATGTTGATCTGGGCAAGAGTGTGGCGGCTGCCGCCGTCGCGCTGGCCGACTTCCACGTCAGTTTCTCCGGGGCATGCGTTGCACGATGTTGAGAAATTCCTGGCTGAAGCTGTCCATCTCGCCGGCAAGAAGGTTGATTTTATTGACAAAGTGATTGTAGGCCACCACCGCCGGAATGGCTGCGACCAGGCCGATGGCGGTGGTCACCAGGGCTTCCGAAATGCCGGGGGCGATGACTGCCAGGGAGGTGCTGCCGGTCTGGCCGATACTGATGAAAGCGTCCATGATGCCCCAGATGGTGCCGAACAGGCCGATGAAGGGAGCAATGGAGCCGGTGGTGGCGAGAAAGGTGAGAAATTTTTCCAGCCGCTGCCGCTCCTGGGTCATCGCCCGGCGCAGCGCTCGGCCGACGTTGGCGCTCTGGCCGAGGTCGGTGCTGAAGAGGCTCTGCTCCTTGCCGTTGGGGTCGGTCTGGTGGCGCAGAATTTCCTGGTAGCCATCACGAAAAAGGACCGTCAGGGGCGAGTACTGGTAATTTTTAAGACCCTGGCTAACCAGGTCGAGACGCTTTTTGGCCCAGAAAAAATTCTGAAAGCGCAGCGAATCACGGATAGCGCGGCGAATGACCCGGAATTTGAAAAAGATGATGGCCCAGGAAACCACGGAAAGGTAGGCCAGGACCAGCAGGGACAGCTTGATCACCGGGCCGGAACGCAAGATCATTTCCAAGCAGAAGACTCCTTTAACGGGCTGTTATCGGTTGCTGGCGGTCGCTCTCGCCGGGGGCAACCCCCGGAAACCGCAAACAGGCGGTGCGACCGTTTGCTGCAAAGACCTCTCCAGAACCAAGGCTCACGAAAAGATCCGAGGCCGGTCATCTGACGGCAGTGCCGCAGGGATGACGCGATCAGTAATTATCGGGCATAGTGACGGGCCAAGTCAACCGCCATACAGGGCTCGGCACGGGCGGAAACCCGCCGCTGACGGGAGGTTACGTCTCCGTCGTGGCGGCAGAAGCGTCGCTGGCCGGCGACGGTTTGTCCTGCAGGGGGGCGGCACTTCAGGGGTTTCGGGAGAAGGTGTCGGGACTGCGGATCGCTTCGGCCGCTTCGCGATGGGCGGTGTGTCGGTGGACACCGGTTTGGCGGCGATTCCATCGCCGCCTCAAGACGGGCCGCGCCGACTGTCGTGAAAAGGCAACGCGGATTTCCAGCCGCAAGAATCCGAAATACCTTCAGTCCCCGGTTTCGGCAGCGGAATGTTCCACCAGGGCATAGGCCGAGTGGTTGTGAATCGATTCGAAGTTTTCACACTCGACCCGGAACCAGCGGATGCCGTGGATGCCCTTGAGTTTTTCGGTCACCGCCCGCACCACATCCTCGACAAACATGGGGTTGTCGTAGGCCTGTTCGGTCACCGCCTTTTCGTCTTCCCGCTTGAGCAGGGAATAAACCGGAGCGCTGCCGCATTCTTCCACCCAGCTGATCAGATCTTCAATCCAGATGAATACCTGTGAACGGATCTCGACCCGCACCGCGCTGCGCTGATTGTGGGCGCCCCGCAGGCTGATTTCTTTGGAACAGGGACACAGAGAGGTCATGGGAACCTCGACACCGAGGACAAAATCCTTGCGGTCATCCAGGGTTCCGCTCAGCCGGCAGCGGTACTCCATCAGGCTGCGGGCTCCGGAAACGGGAGCCTGTTTTTCTATAAAATAGGGAAACTCCATCTCCAGATGGGCACAGTCGGCCTCCAGTCGATCCTTCATCTCCTGAAGAATACTGCCCATGTTGCGCATGGTGATTTCGCCCCGGTACTGGTTGAGAATCTCGATGAAGCGGCTCATGTGGGTGCCCTTGAAGTGGTGGGGCAGGTCCACGTACATGTTGATCCGGGCCACCGTGTGCTGGCGGTCCTTTTTTTTGTCCATCACCACAATCGGGTAGTGAATGTCCTTTACCCCGACCTTGTCGATGGGAATGTTGCGGGTGTCCCGTTCCATCTGCATGTCGCGCAGGGTCTTCATGGCGGTTCAGTCTTTCTCCAGGTATGCGGCGGGATCGGTGATCCCCGCTTCGCGGAACCCCTTGAGCCGCAGACGACAGGAATCGCAGGCGCCGCAGGCCAGACCGTCTTCCGTCGGGTCGTAGCAGGAATGGGTCAGGGCGTAATCGACCCCCAGGGCCAGCCCGCGGGCAATGATTTCGGCTTTGGTCAGAGCGATCAAGGGGGTGTGAATGCAATACCGGCCCCGATCCTCGACACCGGCCCGGGTTGCCAGGTTGGCCAGGTTTTCAAAAGCGGCGATAAATTCCGGTCGGCAGTCGGGATAACCCGAATAGTCAAGAGCGTTGACACCGATAAAAATGTCGAAAGCGCCGATAACTTCCGCCCAGGCCAGGGCAAAGGACAGAAAAATGGTGTTGCGGGCCGGAACATAGGTGACCGGAATGCCCTTGTCGTTAGAATTTTTAGGCACCTCGAGATCGGAGGTGAGGGCGCTGCCGCCCATGCGCCGCAGATCGATGTTGACCGTCTGGTGTTCCACGGCGCCAAGCTGCGGGGCGTAGCGAGCCGCCAGGGTC
The DNA here is from genome assembly GCA_003561875.1 of Desulfuromonadales bacterium. Taxonomy (GTDB): domain Bacteria; phylum Desulfobacterota; class Desulfuromonadia; order Desulfuromonadales; family Syntrophotaleaceae; genus SLLR01. The sequence goes on from PWVL01000205.1 coordinate 3,038, forward strand.
AGTTCCACCGAATGCCGCTGACCATAGTCGAAACTCATGGTGTAGGGGGCATACCTTTCGGCACGGGCGATGGCCAGGCAGGTGGTGGAGTCGAGGCCGCCGCTGTAGAGAATAATCGCTTTTTTGTTCATGGAGTACCTTGCCTGTTGGGAAAATCGGAGCATAAGCCAGCCGGGGGGGCGGGGTCAAGAAGGCTGTGCGGGCCTGCCGTGGAATTCCGCGAGGCGAAGGTGGTTGGCGATGGACAAGCGAGGCGTCAGGCGTCTTTGGCGACAGAGCCGTCCAGGCGGTGGGCCTTCATCAGGTTGGTTGTGCCGTGAGCGGCCAGGGGGCTGCCCATGGTAATGATGACCAGGTCTCCCTGTTGCAGCAGTTGCCCTTCAAGCACGGCTTTTTCCAGCGAGCGGATCTGCGCCTCCGTGTCGCCGCGAAAGGCCACCTGCAGAGAACGCACGCCGGCATACAGGGTCAGGCGGCGACGCACCTGGCGTGAGGGGGTGATCGCATAGACGGGCCTGGCGGGACGGTAGCGGGCGACCCGGGCGGCGGTGGTGCCGGACTGGGTAAAGGCCAGAATCGCCTTGGCTCCGATGCTGGCCGCAGTGCGGCATGCTGCCTCGCCGATGGCATCGGAAAGAGAACCGCTGCTACTTTCAGCCGGGTAGAGGTTAAAGATCAGGCGCCGCAGGGTGGAATCGTTTTCCACCTGGCGGCTGATGCGATCCATGAAGGCGACCGCTTCTTGCGGATAACGGCCCACGGCCGTTTCCGCCGACAACATCAGGGCGTCGCTGCCGTCGAGGATGGCGTTGGCCACATCGGAAGCTTCGGCCCGGGTCGGGCGGGGCGCGCTGACCATGCTCTCCAGCATCTGGGTGGCGGTGATCACCGGCTTGCCCATTTCCCGGCACTGGCGGATGATCTGCTTCTGAATCAGCGGCACCTGTTCCGGCCCCATTTCCACGCCCAGGTCGCCACGGGCTACCATGATGCCGTCGGCAGCTTCGAGAATCGCCGCAAAATCGGCGACTGCCTGGGGTTTTTCGATCTTTGCGATCACCGGAAGGGGCGCGTCAAGGTCGGCCAGATGTCGTTTCAGGGCGCGAATGTCGTCGGCGCTGCGCACAAAGGACAGGGCCAGATAGTCGAAGTCGTTGGTAATGGCGAAGGCGATATCCCGGTGGTCCTGTTCGGTCAAAGAAGGCAGGGAAAGCCGGGTGTCCGGAAGATTCACACCCTTGCGGCTTCTCAGCAGGCCGCCACTGCGTACCCGGCAGCGGACCCCGTCGGTATTCGTTGCGAGAACTTCCAGCTCCATCAGGCCGTCATCCAGCAATACCCGCTGCCCGGCTCGCAGCTGCTCGGCAAGTTGGGGAAAAGCCACCGGAAGATGCCGTGAATTTTTAGGAACGGACTCCGGGGAGAGCACGATCTCCTGGCCTGCAACCAGAGTCACGGCATCTTCGGGCAGTTGGCCGATGCGAATCTTGGGTCCCTGCAGGTCGCCGATGATGGCGACCGCCCGCTGGCGCTCCTGGGAGAGTTGGCGAATATGGCCGATGATTCGGGTCTTTTCGTCATGGCCGCCGTGGGAAAAATTCAACCGAAAAATATCCGCGCCCGCTGCCATCAGCTGCTGAAGCTGTTCTTTGGACTCGCTGGCCGGACCGACCGTAGCGACAATCTTGGTGTGACGGAAATCATGCATAAAAAAGAATCTCCCGGGCCGTCAGGCACCAAAGGGAAAGGGGTATCGGAGGATCCTGGCGAACTCAGGGAAGGGTGTTTTCGCTTTGCTCCTCCAGTGTTTGTTCCGGATCGGGCCGGGACAAACGCAGAGGCTCCGGAGTGATAATCTGCTGCTGTCGTGGAAGAGGCGGGACCGGCAGGATGAAGGCCTCCGTCATCCAGTAGTATCGTCCGCTCTCATTGCTGAGGATGGGCGGAACGTACATCAGGGACCAGGTGCTGCTCAGGGGAAGAATGAGATAGGGTTCATAGGTCGTCTGTGGGGGCGCCTCTTCCGGACCTGCAAAGAGAGCGCAACCGTTCAGGGCCAGAATGCCGACAAAGAGCAGAGCAAAAAATTTCATCTGAGCTGACCTCCAAAAAAAGCGCATTCTGAAAGAAGAAAATCCCGTTGAAACAGGCGTCGCGACCTTGACTGACAGCCCAACTATAGCATGCCCTTCAGAACAGGCAAACAAGGGACGCTTGCTTCATGAAAGTTCGGTTCCGCAAGCTCTTGCCTTCGGCTGCTCATTGTTAGGCCGGAATGAGGAATTGCAAGAAAATGAAACGATGTGTTACTTTTTTTTTGGCGTTGTGGTGTTCAGGATAATGGGCCGGTGGCGCCCTGCGATA
>PWVL01000157.1 GCA_003561875.1 Desulfuromonadales bacterium
GACCTCGAACGAGGCCACGGTGTGGATCGACATCCGCCGGCCCAACCGGCCGCCAACGTTCATCTCGGCTCCCGTCACTCGTGCCGGGGCTGGCCTGGACTACCGCTACCGCGTGCAGGCGGTCGATCCGGATCCCGGTGACGAAGCCACGGTGCGCCTGGACCAGGGCCCGCCCGGCATGGTGCTGGATGCCGCGGGCGTGCTGCGCTGGCAGCCGGCTGAGTCCGATCTGGGCGATCACCCAATCATCCTGTCGGCCATTGACCTGGAAGGTGAGATCTCGCTGCAGGCGTTCAGCCTGAGCGTGGTCGAGCCGCTGGAGGTGCCCGATGTGCTGGGCCTGTCGCAGTCGGCGGCCGAGGCCGAGCTGGTCGCCGCCGGCCTGCAGACTGGCCGGGTGGACAATGTTTACGATCCGGTCGTGGCCGTCGGTCTGGTACTGGAGCAGTCGCCGGATGCCGGCGGCGTGGTGCTGCCGAATGATGCGGTCAACCTGGTGCTGTCGCTCGGGCCATCACCGGTCGCGCCCAATTTCCCGCCGGATCGGCCGGTCGAGTCGGTGTTCATTGAACCGGCTGAACTGGTTCTACTGCAGGGCAGGTGGCGTCAGCTTGAAGCCTTCGCTCTGCTGGACGACGGCAGCGAACATCGCCTGGCCGATCCGGTCTGGTCGGCGAGCGGGGCGGTGCAGGTCAGCACTCAGGGCCGGGTCACGGCGATGAGTGCGGGAACGGGTACGGTTACGGCCGAGTTCCAGAGCTTCAGCGCAGAGATCGAAGTCACGGTCCTGGCCCGGGTTCCCGACGACGATCAGGCGCCGGAGGCGCTGCTGATCTCGCCGGCCGACGGGGCCCAGATCAGCGAGCGTGTGCCGGTGATCGGCACGGCTTTTGATGACAACCTGGTCAGTTATCGACTCGAAATCGGCCCGCCCGGCGGCGGACGCTGGGACACCCTGGCCGAGGGCTTTGAGTCGGTCATCGAGGCTGTGCTGGGCCATCTCGACGCCACCCTGCTGGACAATGGCTTATGGCGCCTGCGCCTGACCGTGCTGGATGCCGGCGGCAACCAAAGCGTCGACGAGATCAGCGTGGTCCTGGACGGCGATCTCAAGGCAGGCCTGTTCAGCCTGCGTTTCGTCGATCTGGACCTGCCGCTGGCCGGCGTGCCGATCCGCATTGAGCGTGAGTACGACTCGCGCCGCCGCCAGCCTGGCGAGTTCGGTCCCGGCTGGCGTCTGGCTGTACGCTCCACCGAGTTGCGCTGCACCGCGCCGCTGGGCGCGGGCTGGCAGGTGGCGCGCAGCGGCTTGAGCTTCCTGCTCCTGCCCGAGGAAGAAAAACTGTGCACGGTGCGCCTGGCCGACGGTCGGCTGGAGCGCTTCGACTTCCGCCCGGCTGTCACGGCTTCTCCGTTTGTGCCGTTTTCGCTGCTGGGCTCGTCCTTTGTGCCCCGGCCCGGTACGCAAGGCCGCCTGGTGCCGCTGGTCAACACCAACCTGCTCATTGCCGACCCGCAGCCGGGTGAGGTGGTGCTGCTCGACGATACCAGCCTGAACCTGTTCAACCCGCGCCGCTTCCGCTACATCGACCGCGACGGCACGGAAACGGTGCTGTCGTTGGATACCGGCATCGAGAGCATCAGCGACCGCAACGGCAACACGCTCAGTTTTGAAGCCGGGGGCATTTTCCACTCCAATGGCGAATCGATCGGCTTCCAGCGCGATCCGCTGGGCCGGATCGTGCGCCTGGTCGACCCGGCCGGCAACGAGCAGCTCTACCAGTACGGCAACAACGGTGACTTGATCGCGCATATCGATGCCGAAGGCCATGAAACACGCTATCGCTACAACCGCCGCCACGGCCTGGTCGGGGTGATCGATCCGCTGAACCGGCCGCTGCTGCGCAACGAATACAACGCCGAGGGCCGCCTGGTCCGCATGACCACGGCCGAGGGCCGGGTCATTGACTTGAGTCACGACCTGGTCGCCCGACAGCAAATCATCACCGACACTGACGGTACCCAGACCATCATCCAGTTCGACGCGCGCGGCAATATCCTGCAGGTTGTCGATCCGGACGGGCGCATCACCAGCCACAGCTACGACGAGTGGGACAACCAGATCTCGACCACCACGCCGGACGGCCGCACCACCAGCCGCAGTTTTGATGCGCGCGGCAACCTGACCAGTCGCACCAATCCGCTGGGCGATACCGTCAGCTACACCTGGGATAGCGACAACAACCTGACCAGCCGCACCGACGAGCTGGGTCGCACCACCCAGTTCAACTACGACAGTCGCGGCAACCTGGTGCGGGTGATCGGCCCGGACGGGCAAGTCCAGCTCGAACAGGGTTTCAATGCGGCGGGACAGCTGATCGTGCGTGCCAATGCCCTGGGCGAAACCGAACAGCTTGGCTACGACGACCGCGGCCGCTTGAACAGCCTGACCGATGCCCGCGGCCATACCTGGACGGCAGACTATGACGCCCTGGGCCGCCCGGTTGGTGAAGTGGACAGGCTGGGCGTGGAGCGCACGCGCGCCTTCAGCGCCCGCGGCTTCTTGACCGAAACCGTAGACGGTGACGGCGCGGTGACCGGCTGGGACTTTGACCCGGCAGGCCAGCTCAGCGGCGTGATTGACCCGCTGGGCGGCATCAGCGTGTTCAGCCACGATGGCGAGGGCCGCCTGGTCGAGCAAGTTGATCCCCTGGGCCGAATCCGCCAGACCGAGTTCACCGACCAGGATTTCCCGGCACGGCGTATCGACCCGCTGGGGCGGGCCACCGAAACCCGCTACGATGCCCTCGGCCGACCAACCGAGGTAGAGCACCCGGATGGTTCGATTCATCAAGTGGCCTACGACAACGATGGCCGCGTGGTCAGCCAAACCGACGCCCGCGGCAACGTGACCAGCTTTGCCTGGGACGATGCCGGGCGCCTGATCAGCGAGACGGATCCGCTGGGGCACACCGTCAGCTACGCCTATGATGCTGCCGGCAATCGAATCAGCCGCACCGATCAGCGCGGCCACGTCACTTCGTATGTTTATGACGAGCGCAATCGCCTGATCAGCATCACCCACCCCGACGGGGCGGTCGAAACCCGAACCTGGGATGCCGCCGACCGGCTGATCCGGCGCACCGACCCGCTCGGCCGCCACACCGACTTCAAATACGATGCCAACGGCAACCTGACCAAGGTCATCGATGCGCTGGGCGGCGAGACCCGCTACGGCTTTGATGCCGAAGGCCGCCTGGTCAGCCAGATCGATGCCAACGGCCACGCAACCGCCTACAGCTACGACGCCGAGGGCCGGCTGACTGGTATTACCTGGCCCGACGGCACAAGCGAGCAGCGCCAATACGATGCCGCCGGCCAGCTGGTCAGCGTTCAGCGCCCGGGTGGCGGTCGGGTTGAGCTTGAGCGAGATATCGCTGGACAGATTGTCGAGCGGCGCATCGGTGCTGGCGAAGACTACGTCGTTGCCTGGACCGCCTCGGGCATGATGCAGTCGGTCAGCGACAGCCGCGGCAGCACCGAGTACTTGCACGATGCGCGCGACCGCCTGCTGGCCGAGATCCTGCCCGACGGCAGCCGCGTCGATTACAGCTACGATGCCGACGGCCATTTGAGTGCACTGGCCGTGCAGATCGCCGGCGAAGATACCGCCGATGAGGTCAGCTACGCCCACGACGCGCTGGGCCGGCTGGTAAGCATGACGGATGCCACCGGCACCACCGCGATCAGCTGGGACCCGGCCGGCAACCTCAGCCGCATTGAGCAGCCCAACGGCGTGGTCACCGACTTCACCCACGACGCGCGCAACCGCATCACCCGCATCGAGGTGCGCGTCAACGGCACCGACCTGGCCCGCCACGACTACAGCTACAACCTGGCCGGCGAGCCGGTATCGGTGGTCATGCTGGACGGCAGCCGGATCGACTGGCAGCACGACGTCCTGGGCCGGCTGATCCGCGAAACCCGGCGCGATGCCGCCGATGAAGTGGTGTTTGACGAGCGTCATGTACTCGATGCCGTTGGCAATCGCATCGAACGCATCAATGCAATGACCGGTGTGATCGAGACCTATGTTTACGACGCCACTGATCGCCTGCTCAGCGACGGTGCCGGCAGCTATGGCTACGATGCCGACGGCAACCTGGTCCAGGTTACCGGGCCGGACCTGCAGCGCAGCTACCAGTGGGATGCCGATGGCCGTCTGATCGGATTTGCCGACGCTCTCGACCCCAGCCGCAGCCGCAGCTATGCCTACGATCACCTGGGCCATCGCGTGTCCGCCAGCGGGACGATGGGCACGGTGGGCTACGTCAACGCGCTGATCAATCCCACCGGCTGGGTCCAGACCGTGGCCGAAATCGGCCCCAATGGCCAGCGTCAGGCCAGCCTGCGCTTCGGACCGGGTCTGATCAACCAGGAGCGCAATGGCCAGACCCGCTTCCACCATGCCGACCGGCTCGGCAGCCAGATCATGTTGACCAACGCGGCAGGGCAGATCACCGACCGCTATGCCTATACCGCCTACGGCGAGACCTGGACCAGCGACGGCAGCTTCGCCAACCCGATCCGCTTTGCCGGCGAGCGCCTCGATGCCGAGCGCGATCAATACTGGCTGCGCGCCCGCCACTACGACCCACGCCAGGGCCGCTTCCTGTCGCGCGATCCCTTCCTCGGCCTGGAGCACCTGCCGATCAGCCGCCACCGCTACCTGTATGCCCATGCCAGCCCGGTCATGCACACCGATCCTTCCGGCCTGCTCAGCCTGTCCAATTTCTCGGTGACTTTCGCGACCATCGGCGATTTGCAGAAAAGCTACAACGGCATGCTGCTCAAGACCTACAAGGAAGCGCGCGCCATCGGCAACGAATTCCTGGCGGTCGCCGTGGGCATGCGTGAATACGCGCTGATGGCCATGACCGACCCGCGCACCTCCGGCACCGGAGCGCAGCATGCCTTTGGAATCTTCGAAAACTCTCAAGAAATCATTGCCGATTCACTGCAAATGATCGTGACCAAGGGCGCCCAGAACGCCCGCGAGTGGCTGGCAACCGCATGGCTGCCGACGGTGAAATTCAAGGTCGGCCGCCTTGAGTGGAACCTGACCTCGATGATGACCGACGCGCTGCAGGGTCAGCAGCCGTCGCTCGCGCCAGGATTGAGCATGAAAGATCTCAAGCTCGAGAACACCTGGAAGGCCTCCAAAGGCATCCACAAAGTCGTAAAGGCAATGAGGGACGGCGAAGACGCCGATATCGCCACCATGAGCGCCGTCATCGACATGCTGGACTGACGGCCTGGACACCGCCTGGCAACCGCAACCAGGCTATTGCA
>PWVL01000234.1 GCA_003561875.1 Desulfuromonadales bacterium
CAAAAGCAACAAGCCACGCCGGCTACCCTTCTGGCCATGGGCATGCTGGCTGAAAGTCTACGCCATCAGCAATTCCGGACGCGTCAAGAGTTCGAGCAGCGTTTTGCTGCCTTCTGTTCCGACTCCAACACGCAACAGTTTCGCCGATTGTTCGGCAAAACGAAGCCAAAGGGGGCATCTTCGCCATGACTGTACTGGCCACCTACAACATCAAGGGCGGTGTCGGCAAGACCGCAGCGGCCGTCAATCTCGCTTACCTGGCGGCCCGCAACGGCGCCCGTACCCTGCTGTGGGATCTTGATCCACAGGGCGCGGCGAGCTTCTATTTTCGCGTCAAGGCGAAAGTTAAAGGCGGCGGCAAAGGTCTGGTCAAGAGTCGGCAACCGACGGAAGAGCTTATCAAAGGCACCGATTATCCCTTGCTGGATCTGCTTCCGGCGGACTTTTCCTATCGCCACCTCGATATCCATCTGGACAACATGAACAAGCCCACCCGGGCTCTGCGCAAGGTTCTGAAACCGCTGCGCAATGAATACGATTATATTTTCCTTGACTGCCCTCCCAGCATCTCGCTGGTTTCCGAAGCCATCTTTGAAGCCTCCGATTACCTGCTGGTGCCCATTATTCCCACCACCCTGTCCCTGCGAACCCTCGAGCAGCTTGTCACCTTTGGTCGCGGAAAACATCTGGAGCCGCTGCACATTCTGCCCTTTTTCTCCATGGTTGACCGCCGCAAGAGCCTTCATCGGCACATTACCGAATCCCTTCCGGCAGATATCCCGTCCTTACTCAGCAACGCAATCCCCTATGCCAGCGACGTGGAGAAAATGGGCCTTCATCGGGCGGCTTTAGGCAGTTTTGCCCCCCGCAGCCCTGGCGCTGTGGCTTACGAAGAGCTTTGGAATGAGATTCAGCAACACCTGGACAGCAACCCAACGTCGTGAAAGGGTGATTTCTTATGGCCATTGAAATCGAACGCAAATTTCTGGTTCGAGGGGAAGGCTGGCGGCGCCAGGCCCGGGGCAGCCACTACCGGCAGGGCTATCTGACCGTTGACCCGGAACGGACGGTCAGGGTTCGTGTTGCCGGGGAAAAGGCTTTTCTGACCATCAAGGGGAAAAGTCACGGCATGTCCCGTAGCGAATTTGAGTATCCCATACCCTTTGACGAAGCCATCGAGATGCTCGAATCCTTGTGCCACAAGCCGCTTATCGAAAAGTTTCGCTATCAGGTCTGTTACCGCGGCCATCGCTGGGAAGTTGATGAATTCGAGGGAGACAATCAGGGGCTGATTCTGGCCGAAATAGAGTTGGCGAGGATCGATGAAGAAGTGGAACTACCCCCATGGGCCGACCGGGAGGTCACCGACGATCCCCGTTACTACAACGCCAGCCTGTCTCGCAACCCTTTTTGCAACTGGGCCGAAAAAGAAATAACGCCCGCCACAAAAAACACGGATAGACTAGCGCGAAAGGAGTAGGCGCCATGAACCGCCTTACCTTGCTGCGGCACGCCAAGTCGAGCTGGAGCGACCCCGGACTGGCGGATTTCGACCGGCCCCTGAACAAACGGGGTCGCCATGATGCACCGCTCATGGGCAGACGTCTGGCGGAGCGCAAAGTGCAGCCGGACCTGGTGCTGTCCAGCCCCGCCCTACGGGCCCGACTCACCGCCGAAGCAGTGGTCGGTCAGCTCGGCAACGATCCGAAGCGACTGATTTTCGACCCGCGTATCTATTTGGCCGGGCTTGACGAACTCATCGCTCTGTTACGCGGTATTGCTCGGGATCAACATGACATTTTATTGATTGGACACAATCCGGGACTGACCGACCTGGCCAATTTTCTGGTGGACGGGAAGATCGCCAATCTCCCGACCTGTGCGATGTTCCGTGTCGAATTGCCGGATTCCGACTGGAGCAAGCTGGACCGGCGCAAGGCCCGAACCCTCTTCTACGACTACCCTAAAAAAGTCTCGCCCTGACAGGAACGCCGACCGTCTTGAATCTCAACGGACATTGCTTTTCTGATGGAGTTCCGGTTTTTCCGGCGCCTGTTTGCCGATGCCCCGAAACAGTCTGCCCAGTATATCGGCGCCGGAAATAATTCTTGGATTTTCCCCCCACAGAAGAATGACATCGTGGTCGATGACTTCGGTTCCCGTCCGGCCGGTATTGACCTTAAAACGCGGAAGATGGGCCCCCAGCTTCTGGGTGCCGTCCTTTACCACAATCGGCCTGTGACAGTAATTCTCAGGCCGTATGCGCTGTGCGTCCCCACCCATCAGCAGATCAGCAATAAAATCATTGACGTTCATAACCAGTCGTGGTTCTTGGGTGGCGTCGACAAAAATGGCCCACTTGCGATCGGCCTTGTGGAGCTTTTGCAGGAAAGGTTCCTGGCAGGCGGCGGTAAGGGATGGGAAAAGTGGGGTGTCGTGGTCAAATTCAATAGCAATGATGCTGCGGGGATTGACCGGTTCCCCTTCATCCGCCAGGGGAACATCGTCAATATCGAGAAAATTAAGTGCTCCCTGCCCTTCCATCCGGGCAATATCCGACTCGGCGGACTCCATGTGCAACTGGATAATTCGCCGCATGTCGCGCTCGGCAAAAACCCGCAGCGCCTCACGGCCCAGCCAGGCATCCAATGCCGCCGCAACCGGTTTTGCGACGGGGTATAGCAAAACCTGGTAAAACTTCAGCATTGGGGCTAAAAAAGCGGCGATTCGCAACGCATGGCGCGAGAAATAAGCCTGGGGCAGAATCTCGGCGAAAATCGTAATAACGAAGGTTGAAAATATGAAAGCTGAAACCCCGGCAAGAACAGAATCTGACAATAACGCCAGTAAAACATTGACCGAAACATTGCCCCATAAGATTGTGACAAGAACAAAGTTTGTATTGTTCCTAAGCTTTAAAACCTTAAATGCTCTTGGATTTCTTTTTTTTGCTTCGACTTCCAATTCAAGCTTGCTCATTGAGAACAAAGCAAGGTTAAGACCGGAAAATGTCGCAGACTGGATCAGGCAAACAAAAATAGCAAGCCAAACGATTGAATTCATGTGGAGAAAACTCTCGATAAAAATATTTTTATTTTATTACATTGCCAGCTCAGCCATTTTTTTCTGGAGCACATCATCTTCCGCGAGATAGTAGTGACGTAGCACATTAAGACCCGAATCAAACTCGTAGATCAGTGGAATCCCCGTAGGAATATTAAATTGAACTATTTCGGTGTCACTGATTTTATCCAGATACTTTACAAGTGCGCGCAGGCTGTTGCCATGGGCAACGATAAGCAGCCTTTTACCCGACCTTATCTCTTTGGCCAGTACTTCATTCCAACATTCAACCACTCTCTCAAGAGTATTCTTGAGGCACTCTGTTTTAGGAAGCCTGCTCTTCTGAATGCCGGTGTAGCGTGGATCATGTCCGGGAAATCGTCCATCCTCTTCGGGAACAGGCGGGGGCGCGATATCGTAGCCCCTTCTCCAGGCCAGAACCAACTCCTTTCCATGCTTGACCGCGGTCTCGTCCTTGTCAAGTCCCTGCAACGCTCCGTAGTGCCGCTCATTGAGCCTCCAGTCACGAAACACCGGAATCCACATCTGGTCGAGTTGGTCAAGAACGATCCAGCAGGTGCGAATGGCCCGCTTAAGCAGAGATGTGTACGCCGCATCAAACTGAAACCCTGCTTCACGAAGTGCCACTCCGGCTTCGTGGGACTCGATCAGGCCTGCATTTGCCAGGTCTACATCGTGCCAGCCGGTAAAACGATTTTGGATGTTCCATTCACTGAGGCCGTGTCGAAGCAATACAAGTTTGTGCATAATAGTCCTATTTTCCAAATATTTTAGAACAACAATCTGATATAAAATCGAGATTTTTTAAAACAGGCAGAGGATCTCTCCTGGACTGATTATTCGGCAGCTTCCATTGATCGGGAATATTTTCCATTGCAGGCAAGACTGTTTAACCTGCAGCGTTTCAAAAACGTCTGTTGCGCAGCCAGCCGATGCGCTTGCTGTCCTTGCCAGGCGGCAAGCACTGGTGCCTGCAGTGCCCGCCCGTAAGAATAACTGATTTGCCACGGGTGAGGACCCATGCTGTTGATGGCATTCAGATGATCCGTGGCATCCTCGGCACTTTGCCCGCCCGACAGGAAGACGATTCCAGGGACAGCCGCCGGCACGTAACGGCTCATGCAACGTATTGTGGCCTCGGAAACCCGCCGCAAACCTTCCTGTGCCGCGCATTGGAGGCCGGCAACAATCATATTCGGCTTGAGCAGCATGCCTTCGAGCAACACACGGTGGGCATCAAGCTCTGTGAATACGGCTTCAAGTACCCTGGATGTGACATCTTCGCAGCGCTCGATGTCATGGTCGCCATCCATGAGCACTTCCGGTTCCACGATCGGCACGATATCCAATTCCTGGCACAGGGCGGCGTAACGCGCCAGTCCGTGGGCATTGGCACGCATTGCAAAACAGGTCGGCACATCCTGCTCCTTGATCGCTATTACCGCGCGCCATTTCGCAAACCTGGCGCCCAGCCGCTTGTACTCGGCCAGCCGTTCTCGCAAACCGTCCAGGCCCTCGGTGATCTCCTCCCCGGGGTGCAGTGCCAGCGCTTTTGTACCCCTGTCGACCTTGATGCCCGGCATAATCCCCCGCCTCGAAAGCAGCTCGGCAAAGGGTGTTCCGTCCCGAGCAGCTTGGCGGAGCGTTTCGTCGAAGAGAATGACTCCACTGATATAACGCTCGATACCCTCCGTTGTAAAAAGAAGTTCGCGGTACCGCCGGCGATTTTCTTCACTGTTCTCCACTCGGATCGCGTCAAAGCGCTTTTTAATCGTAGAATGACTTTCATCTGCTGCCAGCAGCCCTTTTTGATTCGCGACAAGGGCCTGGGCTGTTGCCATAAGATTATCTCTGATCATTTGCAAGGTCCTTTTCGTGTTTAAAACAGGATCATGTCGGGGAAACCCATCGGGCGACAGAGCCGCTTCCGGTGAAACGCCAGGGGGAATTCATGGTCTGTCCGGTGGCAACAAAAGCCCCCTGGTTATTGAGCGGCCTTATTGGTGCCCCCCCGGCCCGATGGCCTGCCGACCCATTCCATTACGGATCCCCAGAAGAAAGGCCTGGCAGTTCTTACCAAGATTTCGTGTGCGATAACCACCTTCCTGAACAACCAGTGTGGGCAAGGCCATTGCTCCGATGGCCTTGCCGTTTTCCGCAAAATCGCCAGCGGCCAGATGCCAGGTGCCGGTGGGATCGCCTTTGGCCGTATCCAGGCCCAGGCAGACGATGAGGTATGTTGGCTTGAA
>PWVL01000163.1 GCA_003561875.1 Desulfuromonadales bacterium
ACCTTTACCAGCTTTCACCAAGTGGTAACCCTGCCCTTCGGCGATTAACACTTTCCCCACCATGTCGACCCAGTTTGTCAGGGCCTTTCTTAAATCATCCACCGAGGCCGCCTGGGATAGTTGTTTTCTAATTGCTTCTCCACGCTGCCTTATCGATCTTTTAATTTTTCCGCAGGCCCAGTCGGGCACCTTGTCAAAAGCTGGAAAGAAACAATCAATATCGATCAATCCCGAGCACGCTTTTTCCCGAAAAGCTATCTCCATTTTTGTGTCTCCTTTTTTTGGCAGTAAACGTCTAAAAACAATTATCGTTCAAGAACGATATACTGTCAAGGATCTTTTTCAGTTCTGGCAGAACCGTCGCAAGTTTGGAATTAGCTATGAAAATAGGCAGCCTAAAAATTGGAAATAGCTCCTTTATCCTCTAACGGAGCGGCCCTTGGGCCGGGCCCCGCAGGGGCATCGGTCTCCAAGGGCTGGTTCGTCCGCCTGCGGACGGACTAGCACGCCGGCTCAAAGGCCGCCCCGTTCATCCCGACCGCAGGTCGGGATGAACGGTTGTATTCACGCGCCAGCGTAGCTGGTCTCGTGCAATTAATGGTTAGCTGTTCAACTCCTCGTCCAGAAGAAATTTGCGTAACAACATTTCTTCTCTCATGACGTGAACAATTAAAACAACACCGTTTTCTTGACGGTAAAATATTCGACATGGCCTGACAAAGACTTCACGATAAATCGAGTCTGGAATCTCGGGGGGTACATGGCCCGAATCCGGAAACTGCCCAAGCCTATCCACGGTTGAAAATATTCTCTTAACAAACCCTGCGGCAGCTTCCGGCTTATCCAAAGCGATGTAATCTGCGATTTCTTCCAATTGATCCAGTGCGGGATCCGTCCATACTATTTCAGCCACTTCTGCATCCGCTCTTTGGCCTTCTCATGGGAGGTCGTTCTGCCCTCCAGAATTGCCCTTTCTCCCTTGGACAATCCTTCCAGCAACGCTAGCCTGCGCTGCATGAATTCGTAATCCTGAACATCGACCAAGTAAGCGGATGGCTGGCCGTGCTCTGTGATCAGGACCGCTTCCTTGCTCTCATGCAGATCAGCAAGAATTCTAGTCGCTTGACGCTTCAGATTAGTTACAAGCTCAACTTTCATGGGTTACCTCCTTCAAAGTGATACTATAGTATCACTTTGTCGGTTTATGTCTACTCTTGCAAGGCACGGAGGCCAATCTTGACAGCTAACTATAAATAGCCAGTTTCTGCATAAAACGGCAAACACAGAAAGACCGAGCTGTATAAAAACTTCGCAAAAAACTTCTAAAAGTCTATCCTTAGCTTACATTTCGAAAGGTTACAATCCTTTTAATCTTTTTGAGCCTGCGGTATAGGCAGATCTGCCTATACCGGTTCAAAGGCCATCCAAAGGGCTGCTGACGCCCTTGCCGCCCGCATTCAATACGTGCGTATAGATCATGGTCGTGGCTACATCCTTATGCCCCATCAACTCCTGTATGGTCCGGATATCATAGCCGCTCTCCAGAAGATGGGTGGCAAATGAATGAAGGAAAGTGTGGCAACTGATTCGTTTGGTCAGGTCGGCTTTTGTGACGGCAGCCCTGACGGCTTTTTGGAGTATCGTTTCATGGACGTGGTGCCGCCCTTCTTCTCCGGTCTTCAGATTTTTCCAGCGGTTATCCTGAGGGAAAACCCACTGCCAGCGCCATTCCCAGGGGGTTTTCGGGTATTTTTGATCGAGCAGTTTGGGCGGGTGTCGGTCGGCGAGAGGCGGCATGGTTGATTCGTGGCAAAAACCCCTCGGCTCGCTGCCGGTGAGCATACCGTGGTGGATTTCTGGCATCCGTGCGATCATGGTACCTCTCCTGTCCGGAGGTTTCTTTGTAACGTCTCACCTCCTGATCGTAAATCTTTTTTTATGGGATTGTTCTAAGCATTTCACAATGAGGAGGTCGTGGGCGGGCCGGATCAATGTAACCTGTGCCTTGTGGAGAAGTCCGTTTTATGTGCAGGAATCAGCGCATCAGCAGTATCGACAGCATCGTCAGAACCACCCCCAGAATCTGGGGCCGGGTCAGTCGGTCGCGGTAGACCAGATAGGACAGCAGCAGGGCGACGACAAAATACATGCCGGCCAGCGGCGCGATGATGGCCAGGGGGCCGCGGGCGAGGGCCTGCAGCAGGGCGTAGTAGCCGATAAAGTTGGCCAGACCCATGGCCAGGCCAAGGACCAGGGCGGGCTTGAGGTGCTGCTCGGCCCGGGTGGGCAGCATGCCCTGCTTGACCAGCAGCACCAGCAGGGCGCTGCTGGTATAGGAAAGGGCCATAAAACCAAAGCTGTCCACGTGCATGGCGGCGAACTTGCTGGATACGGTGGAGGTGGCGCCGCCGAGCACGGCGAGGCCGACCAGCGCAAACCCCCGCCGGGCATGGAAACTGCCGGCGGCGGTTTCGCCGCGACTGCGGGCAAAGATCACGATGACCACCAGGGCCAGCAGCACCCCGAGTCCCTGGGACAGGGTCAGGCGTTCACCGAAATAGATGAGGGAAAAGACAATGGACAGGGCGGTGCTCAGGCGGGTGAGCGTATACACAGTGCCGGAGGCGAGATTTTTCAGCGCTTCGATGGTCGCCAGGGTGGTGGTGAGAAAGCCGATGCTGTTGACCAGGGACACCAGCAGCAGCGGAACGGACGGCACAAGGGAGGCGGCCCGGGGCAGGTAGACGCACCAGCTCATCACCGCCACCGTGGCCATAAACACGAAGGTGGTGATAGCCGTATTGCAGCCCTGTTCCGCCGCGACCTTGTACAGGAACCGCTGGGTGCCGAGCACGATGAGGGAAAAAATCGCCAGTGCATACCAGTGGGTCATGAATTCGTCCGGGCGAAGGGGGCTGTTGCGGCGCGGGCCGCTCGGTCGGTTCAGCCGGCACGCCTAGAAAACGTTGGCGAGAATCTGTAGAAATTTTCCCGGCAACAGCTCGGGCTGACGCTTGTACAGCATACCCAGGGCGCAGGCGACGAAATAGCCGTGGCTGGCGTAGAGTTTTTTCAGGCTCCGCTCGGTCAGGGGCAGCCAGATCACCGACAGGGCATCGCTGCCCGCTTCCATTTCCAGTTGTTCGGCCTGCTCCCCCGTCAGGTGCAGATGCTTGACCGTCGTTTCGATCCAGGCGTTGTCGGTGGTGCGGGGATCGTCGACAAAACCTCGATAGACCTGCGGCGCCTGGCTGAAATCGAGCCGGACACCGGTTTCTTCCTCCAGCTCGCGGCTCAGGGTCCGGGAAACCGCTTCACCCTTGTCCACCATGCCGCCGGGAATCGCCCACTGGCCGTTGTCCTTGCGCTCGATGGCCAGCATTTCCACGTCACCGAAGCGCTGGTTGACCCGGGTAATGATGGGATCGGCCGCGTAGTTGACGCCCCACTTGCCGAGCAGTCCGCGACCGGCCAGGCCGCACCGCCCCCGCGGGTTGAGAGGCCGCCCCTGCGCATCGAACAACAGGGTTCCTTCAAAACTCTCCCGGGGCAGATTCTCCACGGCAGTGATGTCCTCGGGATCGGCCCAGCCGCCGGGCTTTTTCCGGCAATCGTTTTCCAGTACCGCCGGGGCTACGTAATAGGGGGGATCGTAGGCAGGATAATCGATCTCCCAGGGCATGTTTTCATCGGCGACATTGAACCGGCGGGGATAGTCGGGCGGCCACTCAAAACGCGCCCGGTAGGGTTCGACGAAGACTTCAATGTCTTTGCCGAGCCAACTGCGGGACGGGTCCACGGAGGGGTTCACACCCCAAAGCCCCCAACCATCATCGAACTTATTTTCCATCTTTACAACCTCCCACGGGCATGCCCATCAGTGCAGAGCGGCGGCAATTTTTGCCCGCTCCTGCGAATTCGGCACCCAGATAAATTCATTGCGATAGCCCTCTTCAGCCACTTTGTCGCTGAACAGTGCGGACTGGTTCAGCTTTTCCTCATCCACCAGGCCAGCGGAGTCAAAATAGACGTACTGGCCGAAATACTCCAGAATCGCCAACGGACGCTGACCGGCATCCACCATGGCTCCGCCAAGCTTGATACAGCGGCCGGCATATTCGGCAAGCGGTTCCTGCTGCTCCACCGCCTTGTCGAAGCGATTCTTGTCCAGCGGCGTTACCCCACCCTCGTCATCAAAAACAAGAAGGCGAACTTCAATTTTCATCTTTTCTCTCCATTGCACGGTCTGAAAGCTGTTAATAAAGCCGGGGAAGCCTGCCGAGCGGCGACTGTCATGGGAAACGACCGTGCACGACCTGCAGGCTACGATAGTCTTTGCGAACACGGCCTCTTTTTATAAACAAGACGATCGTTTCCCGCAAGAGCTGACGGGGCAGCACAGGAAAGCTAAGCGGGAGCAACAGGAATTTTTGCGGAACCGGCAAAAGAATGCCGCAACAGGGGCTCGACCTCGGCCGCCGGCAGAGGACGGCTGAAAAGATAACCCTGTACCTGGGCACAGTTCTTCTGTTGCAGAAAACTCAACTGCTCCGGGGTTTCCACGCCTTCGGCGATAACATTCAGGCCAAGGGCGCAACCCAGGGCGATAATCGAACTGGTCAGGGCGGCGTCGTTGGGGTTGCTGGTCACATCCCGGACAAAAGAGCGGTCGATCTTAAGCTTGGACAAAGGCAGACTCTGCAGGCTACCGAGGGAAGAGTAGCCGGTGCCGAAATCGTCCATCGCCACGGCAACGCCTCGATTCCGGAGTCGGGACAGAATTCTCACCGCTTCCTGCACGTTGTCCATAACGGCGGTTTCGGTGACTTCGAGTTCCAGTAATCGGGGATCGATGCCGGTTTCGGCGATAATGCCTTCAACCTTTTCCACAAAACCGCTCTGTCGAAGCTGCCAGGGCGAAATGTTGACCGCCATACTCACCGGCGGCTGCCCCGCCTGCTGCCAGCGTCTGCCCTGCAGGCAGGCGCTTCGCAGGACCCATTCGCCGATGGGGACGATCAGGCCCGTATCTTCGGCCAGGGGGATGAAATCTTCCGGAGCCATCAACCCCCGTTGTCCGTGCTGCCAGCGTACCAGGGATTCAACGCCGACCACGCGCCCGCTGGCCAGGTCGATCTGCGGCTGATAATGAAGCAGCAGTTCCTGGCGATCAATGGCCTGGCGGAGGTCGTTTTCCAGAAACAGTCGCTCTTCAAAGGGATCGTCCTGATGGGGATCAAAAAAGCAGAAACCGTTCCCGCCCCTCTTTTTGGCCTGATACATGGCGCGATTCGCCGTACGCAGCAAACTGCCGAGATCGTGGCCGTTTTGCGGGAACAGACTGATGCCGATACTGGCCGTGAGAGAAAGTTGCCGCTAACGCAGGATAATCGGTTGTGACAGCAGGGCAAGAATTTTTCCGGCCACCGTCGTCACGTCCT
Source organism: Desulfuromonadales bacterium (assembly GCA_003561875.1). Taxonomy (GTDB): domain Bacteria; phylum Desulfobacterota; class Desulfuromonadia; order Desulfuromonadales; family Syntrophotaleaceae; genus SLLR01. Next base: position 5,442 of record PWVL01000163.1, read on the forward strand.
CCGGGGAGACGACGTTTTCAAGCACTACGACAAATTCATCGCCGCCGATGCGGGCGAGCACGTCGATTTCCCGCAATCCCTGGCGCAATTGGCCGGCGACCTGCAGCAGCACCTGATCGCCGGTGTCGTGGCCCAGAGAGTCGTTAAAGTTCTTGAATCGGTCCAGGTCGACGATGAGCAGAGCCAGGGAACCGGAAAAACGGCGGGCCCTGGCCAGGGCGTGCTGAAGACGCTCCTGGAAAAGCCGCCGGTTGGGGAGGTCGGTCAGAGTGTCGTGGGAGACCAGGTAATTGAGCTGGGCCTCATTCTGGCGCCGGGTTTCCTCCGCCCGAACCCGCTCGCTGATATCGACCAGACTGCCACGAATGCCGATGGGCAGACCGGCAGACAGCATGGCGTCCGCAGACACCAGAACCGGCAGGGTGGTACCGTCTTTTCGACGCAGGGTGTACTGTCTGCCGGCCAGGCGCTGACCGGCCAGACACTGTCGAAACATCTCCAGCAGCTGGGACCTTTTCTCGGCGCCGAACAGATCGACCAGCAGCAGACCGGCAGCCAGATCTTCGTTACGGTAACGACTCAGTTTTAAAAGATCGCGATTCCAGAAAGCCAGGCGACCGCCGCTGTCCGTTTCAAATACGCTCTGGGGCAACAGATCGAGAGTCTCGCGAAAACGTTTTTCGCTTTCTGCGAGGGCCGAAGCCACCTTTTGCCGGCGCTCCACCTCCTGGCGCATGGCTTTTCTACTCAGACGCCCCCTGCGCAGGATGGACAAAAACAGGGCGATGACGAGAACCAGCAGCGCCGTGACCAGCCACACCAGCAGTCGGTATTCATCCACCTCCCGCTGACCGTAAGCTGCCTGGACGGGCAACGGCACCGCCAGACACCATCCCGCAAGAGGCAACAGGCCGATCCGTTGCATGGGCGTCATCAGGACTTCCCCCCTTTTTCCATGGTACCGTCAGGCGTATCCGCGCAGAGGCGAGCATGTGCCTGCTGCAGGACATCAGCTCACGGCAAGGTCAGGCTGGCCCGGCAGGACGGACAGCGCACCCGTTTTCCAGCCAGTTTGTCGGGATAGGCAAGTTTGTAGTTGCAGGACAGGCACCGCACCAGACCGACTTCGGGACGTGCCGGGTCCTTCTCCAGTCTGGCCACGCCCGAGGATTCCTCCGGCATTCCGGTGACCGCCGGTTTTCCCTCCACAGCCTCTTCCGTTCCCTGCGCCTCCCGTTCAAAACCCGATTCCTCCGCGGCTGGCGGCGCTTGCCCATAAGTCAACGACGACTCCTCGGACGAGGCTTCGGCCGCTTCCGGAACAAACCGATCATCGTCCCGCAGCGAAGAATCTTCCCCGGCCTGTTTTTCGTTGTCCGTCAGGGCAAAGGAATCGTCATCCTTGGTCTCGCCGTCCTCGAAGGCGTCTTCGCCCTCGTCGCCGCCCTCCATTGCGAACCCTTTCTCTTCCTCAAAGGAGGCCACGGCGCGCTGGAGAACATCGTCCTCCTCCGGCAATTCCGCCTCAGTCGGTTGATAATAAATGGGCTCATCGACCTCCGTGACGTCCTCTGCGGACGGATCCGCCTTCGAGGGAGCTACCGACAAGGCGCCGGCCCGGACCGCCCGGGTCTCTTCCCGAAGGCTGGTCAGACGCTCGCCGAGACGGTTCATGTCCCGCTCCAGCCTGGCGGTGCGCGTCATCAGCCGCCAGATAAGAAACAGCAGGCACAAAAGCACCAAAACCGCGATCAGCAACTGGTGGTCTAGGGTCGCAAAAAAATTCAGGATCTCTTCTTGATTCATTTTCGCCTCCTGGCAAATATCTTCAACGTGGCTGCATTGGATCGGTGGCCCTCCGACAGGGAGTTTTATCGGCCTGAGCGAGTTTATTCTTTAATGGCAACAATGATATAGACCGGATCATAGGCTTCGAACATCTTGTATTCCGTCGCCGGACGGGTGCGGGCCACATTGATGGTGCTGATATCCAGCTGATAGCCGGCGTTGGCGAAAAATTCGCTGGCGGCGGTAAGTGTGTCGAAGGTGATGGCGTTGATAACCACCCTCCCTCCGGCCGGCAGCCGTTCATCCACCCGTTGCAGAATCTCCCACAGATGGCCGCCGGAGCCTCCGATAAAAACCCGGTCCGGGTCGGGCAGATCGTCAAAGCACGCCGGAGCATCCGCTTCAACAAGACAGGCCCGGCGCACATTGAACTTGCGAAAATTCTGCTTGATGAAGTCAAGGCAGCGCGGGTTGCGCTCGATGGCGAAAATCCGCCCGTTGGGCAGCAGGCGATCCGCCTCGACACTGACCGATCCCGATCCGGAGCCCACATCCCACAACACCATGTCGTGCCGCAGCCGCAGCTTGGCCAGGGTCACCACCCGAATCTCCTGGCGGGTGATGAGCTTATGGGCTGCGGCAAATTCCTCGTCGGGAATGCCCAGCACCGGCATCAGATTCTCGCCTTCGGCATCGAACTCCTTGATCAGAATCAACACGTTCAGAGGCGCCGCCGAAATCTCCAGCAAACCCCGCACATCGGTGGTGACAATCCGTTCTTCGGTGCCGCCGAGATTCTCGCACAGGTAAGCCGCGTAGCCGTCCCGACCCCGCCGAACCATCTCGGCGGCGATGGCCGCCGGGGTGTTGACGGGGTCGGTCAGGACCGCCGCCTTGTCGTTGGCGACAATGCGATCAACTGCTTCGGCGATCCCCCGGCCCTTCACGGAAAGAAAGACCGCGTCATCCCAAGGCTCTCCGAGCTTGGCAAAGGCATATTGAACGGAACTGACATTGGGAATGAACTCCAGTGCTTCGGTGGGAAAATTTCGCAGCAGACGCCTGCCGACACCAAAAAAAAGCGGATCGCCTGAAGCCAGGATTACCGTGGTTCGGTCTTCCTGCCTGAGACGTTCCGCAATCTCGGCAAAATTATCTTCAAACAGAACTTTTTCCCCGGCAAATTCAGGAAAAAGAGCCAGATGTTCGGCCCCGCCCATCAGGATCTGACTTCTCCCGATGATCTCCAGAGCACGTCCACAGAAGCCTTCCTGGCCCTGAACCCCGGCCCCGACCACGTAGATTTTTTTCATTACGGTTCCTTTTTCGCCCTTTCAGGAGAGTCCTCTGCACGCCAGCGACGGCTAACACTCTACCGGTTGGGAAGCTGAACCGTCAAGCGGACTCAGGCATTCGGCTTCCCTTTACCCACCAAGGCCTGGGAGAAGCGCTCAAAAAGCACCTGCGCCAGCTTGACGTGGACTCCCATGGGTTCGGCCAGCAGCAACTCGACGCCGGCGTGCCGGAGGCCGGCTTCCCGTATGGCGGCGGGCAAGTCCAGATGTACATGGTTGCCTGGGAAAAGCAGACAGGGGCACAGTACAATCCGCCGCACGCCACGGGCCGCCAGGCTGTCGATGGCGGTGGCGACTTTCGGCGAGCCGCAGGACAAAAACGCCGTCTCCACTGACCGCCCCCCGGACTCGGCACGCAGCATATCGGCCAGAGCATAAAAGTCCGCCTGCCCCTCCGGCCGGGGCGAACCGTGACCGACCAGCAGAATGACCGTATCGGCGTCGTCTTCCGTCAACTGCTGCCGTTTGCCTTGGATCGATCCGTTTTCAACCATTACACAAATGCACGGTGGCCGAATGAAGCGACCGGTAGTCAATGATATTAAGACAGGCATAAAACTGGGACAGAGAAAAGACCCTTTCCAGCGAGGCGCCGAGGGCGTCAAGCAGCAGCAGGCGATTGATTCCGCCATGGGACACCAGCACCACTTCCTCCCCCCGGTGACACATCAGCAGTTCCCCCAGGGCGTGGCGGACCCGGACCAGTGCCTCAAGGAGGTTCTCGCCGCCGGGAATGCGGTAATGAACAACGTCGTCGAGCCGTGCCTGCCACTGGCGAGGATAACGCTCCTGCAGTTCGCGCCAGGGCCTCCCTTCCCATGCCCCGGCATGAATTTCACGGAATTGCCTCAGGGCCACTGGCTGCAGACCGTAGGCCGCCGCCAGCATCTCCGCCCCCTCAACGCAACGGCTCAGATCGCTGCTGTAAACGGCCCGCACCGGTCGGTCGCGAAGACGCTTCACCAGTTGCCCGTATTGTTGACGGCCCTTTTCGGTCAACGGCACATCCTGCTGACCGTTATAACGGGGTTCACCGTGCCCTTCGACTTCGCCGTGACGCACCAGAAAAAGCCTTGTCACCGCAGGCGGGCAAGCCTGCAGGCCATTGAGCGAGATCCCGTTCATGCTAGGCCTCCGATTCCCGGGCCACGGCGTCGTCGGCGGTATAAACCGGTGCCACCTGTTCATCCAGAGCCGCCTCGATCCGTTCCCAGATTTCGTCCCGACCCTCGCGGGTCAGCGCTGAGAAAAGGGTGAAGGCGTCCCGAGGCAGACCGGTAGTATCCAGTATCGACCGCAACTGCGTTTCCCGGCGACTGCGGGAAATCTTGTCAACTTTGGTGATCACCGGAATCGTCGGCACCTCCAGTTCTTCCAGCCAGTCGAGAAGCTGCAGATCCTCCTCCCGAGGCGTGCGCCGAATATCGAACAGGAGCAGCAAAGCCCTCAGATTGCGGCGGCCCTCCAGGTAGGTACGAACCATCGGTCCCCACTCTTTCTTGACTGATAGCGGCACCTTGGCGAAACCGTATCCGGGCAAATCGACCAGATAGAAAGTGCCGTTGATATCAAAAAAGTTCAACAACTGAGTACGCCCCGGGGTCGAAGAAGTCCGCACCAGCCCACGCCGATTGACCAGGATATTGATCAGCGAACTTTTTCCGACGTTGCTGCGTCCGGCAAAGGCCACCTCCGGAAAAGCCGCCGGCGGATAGTTGCCCGGGCGGGTCGCGCTCTTAACAAAAGTGGCCGACTTGATGATCACCGCGGAAGCCCCTTGTTTTTGCCAGAAACGTCTTTGAAGGGTTGAAAATAATTCTTCACAAGATAGCCCATAAGTAAAAGGAAATGCAATAATTTCCAATCTTTTACCCTGAAAAGACATACTGCCAAAAGCCGGTCAAGACAGAAGGAAACCTGTCATTGCAGGAAGATTCGAGATTTCGGTCAGTATTAAATAGGGGCTTCCGTCTGTGGCGCAGATTCCCGGTGATCAGCAGAAGAGCATGGCCTGGCTTGCCGGGATGGTTATTGCCCCTTCAGTCCGCCCGGAGGCCTCCGGCGCGAACAGACAAATTGACAGACCGGTCTGCCATGGCTGACTATAAGGGGAACAGGATCTTTCTTGCACCCTGCACAGGAGGTCGCTCATGCAGGAAACTTTTGACGTTCAGGAAGCGGTCCGGCTCTCCCTGCAGACGGAAAAAAACGCCATGAATTTTTATCTTATGGCAGCCCGGCACATGACCGGCAAGGAGGCCCGCCGCCTGTTTGAAATCCTTGCCGGGGAAGAACGGGACCACGCCCTGCAGTTTTTCCGCCTCTATCGCTGCGATGACATTCCGGACTTTGACCGTTTCATGGACAGCATCAGCGACGCGGAAAAAAAATGGCTGCTGACCCGGGAGCAGGAGTTGTTGAGCGATCTGAGCATACGCAAGGCCATGGAACTGGCCATGCTCAAGGAACAGAAGCTGGAAGAGCAGTTGCGCCAATTAGCGGCAAAAATCGACAACCCCGAAGTCCGGGCCATCTTCGAGGAAAACGCCAAGTCCACCAACCATCACTATCAGCTCATCGAATCCGAATACGCCCATCTTATGGGCATGGTGCACGAAACCGACATCGATACCTATGTGAGGGAATGACCGGAGAAAGCGACGGCTTTCGATCCAGGCAGATGCTTCTTGCGGGGCGGGGTGGGCGCCGGCACCCTGACCCGCGACGCGGCCCGGGGTTGTTCAGCGGCCGGCCTCATTCACCTTTTTTAGCCGAGGAGTCTTCTGACCATGAAGCCTGTCGTCGTTTCGGTTTCCGCAAGAAGCGGTACCGGCAAAACCACCCTGCTGGTCAAATTGATCGGCGAACTAAAAGCCCGGGGATACCGGGTCGGCGCGGTAAAACACGACGGGCACGGCTTTTCCGTGGACAGGGAGGGCAAGGACAGCTGGCGCTTTACCGAAGCAGGATCGGACACGGTCCTGATCACTTCCCGGGAAAAGATCGCCATGATCCGGCAGAACCCTCCAGGTCAGGAGCCACCTCTGGAGGAAACCATCGCCCGCTATTTCCAGGATGTGGATATCGTTTTCATCGAAGGCTTCAAGCAAAACGCCTTTGCCAAGATCGAGGTTCATCGGCGCGCATGCGGCGATCCGCTGCTGTACCGGGGCGATCACCACGATCCGCAACTCATCGCTGTGGCCTCCGATGTCCCTCTCGCACTGGATGTTCCAGTTTATGATCTGAACGATGCCGTCGGGCTCTGCGATCTCATCGAAGCACGGTTTCTTCTCTGACGCTGACCAAAAAGAAAGGCATCATGTGACAGCCAAACTTCCCCTCCAAAATATCAAGCCTTAAGACTGCCCGCCATAGGGAGCTTCCGGGGGGTTTTTCAGCAACAGGACAAACCGGGTGTTTCGGTTCTCCACCGTTACCTTGTCCGGTCTGGAAGGCTCCTGCAGACCCGGCCATCCTGCCCACATTCCCAGCAACACCATCCACCAGGCGCTACGCAGGGCTATGGACGGCGGTCGCTGTGTCCGAGACCTCCCGTCCTTGCGGCGGATAACGCCGTCTTCGCAGACTCTGTAGACGGCAACGCTGTCCCGCAACCGGGCCTCCAGAATTTGTTCAAAGGCGAGCCGCCGTGATGGTCCGCCTTGCAATGGACGCCTGGACGCCCTGGAGGTCGAGGCTCCCTCTGACTTCCCAAACCCCGACCGGCGGATTTTTCCACACCATGCCCGATATCGCCGACGGAGCTGTCGCCAGAACAGACCCCGGGGGCGGCTTGCGGCCAGTTGCTCGTCATAGCGGTCTCTCTGTTCGGACGAAACGAGAATGCGATAGGCGTTTGCGAGCGCTTGAAAACGTTCCGGATCGGCACGGTCCGGCGGCGCGGTGTCTGGGTGACACTGGCGGGCCAGCCGACGAAATGCATTGCGGATCTCGCCGACGCCAGCCTCGGTATCAACGTCCAGCAGACGATAATAGTTCTGCTCCATGGAAAAGCCCTCTGAGCGGCAGAGCCTCCTTCCATGGAGAGTCATCGCGATACGGAAACTGCCGACTTTTTGGCAGATTACCTCGAGTTCTGCTTATCGACAAAATGAGGCCGCTTCTTTAGCAGGCAACGGCGAGGCAACAGCGATTGCTTTTCGTGAAGACGGCAGATAAAGTAAGAGACTCCATGTCACACTTTTCCGGCATTCACCACAGGTGCTTTTGATGCTTTCTCTCCCTTCCCTGACCGCCGCCGGTCCCGTGCGGATTCTGGCCTTTGGCGATAGCCTGGTTGCCGGGTTTGCCTTGCCGCGAAAAGCGGGATTTACCGTACAGTTGGAAAACATCCTGAAGGCTCATGGCTGCTTTGTCGAGGTCATCAACGGCGGCCTTCCGGGAGACACCAGTGAAGGGGGACGGCGGCGTCTGGATCAGGCCCTGGCCCTCGAGCCGGACCTGGTGCTTATTGAATTCGGTGCCAACGACAACCTGCTGGGCCTCTCCCCAAGAGACCTCGAAACCAACCTCGAAGCAATCATACTGGGTTTTCAGCAAGGCCGTATTCCCATTCTGCTCACCGGTATAGCACCGCTGCTCGACTTGGGTGAAGTCTATTGCAGAGAGTTTAACGCCGTCTTTTCCCGTCTGGCGGAGAAATACCGACTGCCTTTTTATCCCGATTTTCTGTCCGGTGTGGCCGGACGTCCGGAACTTAACAAAAAAGATGGTATCCATCCCAATCCTGAAGGAGTCAGGATCATTGTTCAGCAACTGGCTCCCTTGGTAATAAAAGCCCTGGACAGTTTGCAGAAAGGGCTTCCTTGACAGCACATTGCGACAGGCTATGGTTGTGTCGTATGCTGCGTCTAAATTTTTCTTTTACAGACGAAAGGCGACATATGCCAACGGTACTGATCACCGGCGCCAATCGCGGCATCGGTCTTGAGCTGGCTCGCCAACTCAAGAAAACAGGGTATGAAGTTATCGCGACATGCCGTAAGCCCTCCCGAAATCTGCAGGCACTGGGCGTGCGCATTGAGGAAGATGTCGAATTGACCGATTGCGCCAGCCTTGCAGGCCTGGCCCAACGTCTCGACCTGGTGCGTCTGGATCTGTTGATCAACAACGCCGGCGTGATGCGACCATCCAGCCTGCAAGGCATCGAAAGCCAGCTTGACGATTTTCGCCTGCAATATGATGTCAACGCGCTGGCACCGTTGCGCGTCACAAGGGCATTGCTGTCTCACCTTAAGGACGGCGGCAAGGTCGTTATCATTACCTCACGCATGGGTTCGATAGGCGATAATTCGTCCGGCGGCCATTATGCCTATCGCATGTCCAAGGCCGCCGCGAATGCCGCCGGTGTGTCTCTGGCCCATGAATTGAGGCAACGCTCTATTGCCGTGGGCCTGCTGCATCCCGGCTACGTTCGCACCGAAATGACCGGTCTCAACGGAGATATCGACCCCGCCGAAGCTGCCGCCGGCCTGATACAACGTATCGAAGAGCTGACCCTGGAGACCACCGGCAGGTTTCGCCATGCCAATGGCGAAATGCTCCCCTGGTAACAAATCGGCTTTGGGCGGGAAACTGCCGGGCCGCTCAGCTGGCGGGACAACCCTCTCTTCTGAAGGAGGTTTCTGATGAAAAAAATAGGAGTTGTGGTGTCATTGTTCGCTATGACAGTGGCCGGTTGCGCACCGGCCATGGGTCCCAAGGAGACGGGGGGTGCCCTGATCGGCGCCGGAACCGGTGCCCTGATCGGTTCGCAAATCGGCGGCGGACGCGGACAACTGGTCGCCGTTGCCGTCGGCACCCTGGCTGGCGCCATTGTCGGCCAGGAAGTGGGGCGCACCCTGGACCGGGCCGATCAACTGGCCATGCAGCAAAATGCCCAATATGCCCTGGAGCATACCCGAACCAATCAGGCGACCGGCTGGCGCAATCCGGACACCGGCAACTACGGCAGCGTCATGCCGGTGGAAACCTACCAGACCAGCACCGGCCAGTACTGTCGCGAGTATCTGCAGACCGTGGTCATCGGCGGCCAGCAGCAACAGGCTTACGGCACCGCCTGCCGACAGCCTGACGGCAGTTGGAAGATTATCCGTTGATGATTTCGGCGTCATGACTCCGAAGTCTCAAGGTATCCGGCATTCGTAACCGGTGCAGAGCGACAGGGTTTTCATGAATCGGCACAGGAATCAGCCCGACGGACCCGGCGCCACTCTGAAAGTTTCAGGCGAAGAGGGCGATATAACCCTGACCCTGTCCGGTCGCCTCGATCTGGCCGGAATCACGATCCTCTGGCCGCAGGTCTGCGATCTTATCGACCGGCACCAGCCTCGGCATCTATGCCTGGCGGTTGAAGATGTAGACTATTGTGACGGCACCGGGGTCGGCCTGCTGCTTGACTGCGAACGTCGAACGACAGATGGCGGCGGCACCTTTGAATTGCGCGGTCTGCGGGAGGAGTTTGCCCGCCTGCGCAGCCAATTTGATCTGGCACAGTTAAACAGGCTGCCGAAGTCCGATCCCCGGCCGAACAGTCTTCCCGAGGCCACCGGTCGGGCAACCGTTCAGACCTGGCGGGCGCTGTGGGATCTGGTGACCTTTACCGGCGAATTGAGCGTCGCCCTGTTGCGGGCCTTGCGGCGCCCCCGCAGCGTGCGCTGGCGGGACGTCGGGCTGACCGTGGAAAAAGCCGGGGTGGACGGTTTTCCCATTGTCGCCCTGCTGAGCTTCCTGGTGGGCCTGATCATGGCCTTTCAGGCCGCTATTCCCATGCGCCAGTTCGGCACCGAAATCTACGTGGCCAACCTTATCGGCCTGGCAACGCTGCGGGAACTCGCCCCGCTGATGACGGCCATCATTCTGGCCGGTCGCTCCGCATCGGCTTTCGCCGCCGAGATCGGCACCATGAAAATCAACGAAGAGCTTGACGCCCTGACGACCATGGGGCTTGAGCCGGTACCTTTTCTGGTCGTTACCCGGGTTCTGGCGGCTCTTCTGGTCACACCGTTGCTGACTCTTTTCGCCAACCTGTTCGGGCTGCTTGGCGGCTCGGTGGTGCTGCTTTCCCTCAACTACCCTCTGGTGACCTACATTCGCCAGGTGCAGTCGGCAGTCACCCTGGGCGACGCCCTGGGAGGGCTCGTCAAATCGCTGGTTTTCGGCGTCATCATCGCCGCCGTCGGCTGCCTTCAGGGCCTGCGAACCGAAACCGGCGCCAGTGCCGTCGGCCACGCGGCAACCCGGGCGGTGGTCAGCGGAATCGTTTTGATCGTCATTGGTGACGGCGTCTTTTCCGTTCTCTATTACTACCTGGGCGTCTGAGACGCCGATGGCCGGAGGCGGACGGAATCGCAGAGCCGGAATCCTTTTTTTTTGGAATGCAGGTCATCTGGAAAATTTTTTACCGGCAGACTGGCAAGGCACATGATGAAATCCCGGCAGGCACCCCTTATTCAGGTTACGGGCCTGACCGCTGCCTACGGCAACGAAATCGTTCTCGAGAATCTCAATTTTTCCGTAGATTCCGGGGAAATTTTCGTCATACTGGGAGGCTCGGGCTGCGGCAAAAGTACCCTCCTGAAACATCTCATCGGCCTTTACAGGCCGGTTGCCGGACAAGTGCTCATCGATGGCATCGATCTGCATGAGGCAGAAGGTGATTTGCGCCTCCGCCTGCTACGGACAATGGGGATCATGTACCAACAGGGTGCTCTTTTCGGTTCGCTGACCCTGCTGGAAAACCTCTGCCTGCCCCTGGAGGAACTTTCCGAATTGCCGGAAACCGCACGCAGGCTTCTTGCCACCATGAACCTGGCCCTGGTGGGGCTTGCCGAACACCCGCACCGCTACCCGGCGGAACTCAGCGGCGGCATGCGCAAGCGGGCCGCCATCGCCCGCGCCCTGGTTCTTGGACCGCGAATTCTGTTCCTGGACGAACCATCGGCAGGCCTCGACCCTGTAACCTCGGCGGAGATGGACCGTCTGATCCTGCGCCTGGCCACGAACCTGGAGATGACCTGCGTTCTTGTCAGCCACGAACTTCCCAGTATTTTCGCCATCGCCGACCGGGTTATCATGCTGGATCGGAACAGCAGGGGAATTATTGCCACCGGAACCCCGGAAGACCTGCGGCATTCGAACAACCGGACGGTCGCCCAATTTTTCAGTCGCGGCGCATCGGGCTGAAAGGCATCCCGGTCCGGCGACGAATCAAGAGGTGTAGAATCGTCTATGAGCAGTCGTGCCAATTACTTTAAAATCGGCCTGTTCGTGCTAAGCGCGGCCATCATCGCCGTTGCCGGGTTGATCGTCTTCGGATCAAGGTCTTTCTGGCAGGAAAAAATTTATGCCGAATCCTATTTTGAGCAGTCGGTTCAAGGACTTGACGTGGGTTCGCCGGTCAAGTTTCGCGGCGTGCAGATTGGCCGGGTCGAATCCATCGGTCTGGTAAGCGCCGCATACGCAACCCGGCAACGGTATGTCCTGGTCCGCTTTTCCCTGTACCGGGATGCTTTTGGGGCTCCCGATCAAGCCCGGCTGGCTGATTTCATTGAAGAGGAGGTCGCCAGGGGATTACGAATTCGGCTGGCCTTTCCAGGCGTTACCGGCACGGCGTACCTGGAGACGGATTATGTGGACGAGCCCCGTCCCACTGCGCCGCTCATCGACTGGCAGCCCATGTATCCTTTTCTGCCGTCCATGCCCAGTACCATCGCCCGTTACAGCGAGGCTATTGACGGCATCCTGAAAAACATCGACCAGATCGACCTGCAGCGTCTTGGTAGCGGCCTGGATCAGGTACTTTCAGCTGTGAGTGAACTACTGGAAAGCGGCCAGGCCGAGGAAATCGGTCATCAAACCTTGGGGTTGATAACCGATCTGCGTTCCACTGCCCGGCGTCTGGATCGCCTGCTGGCCGACACCGAGGATCCTCTGGGCGAGGCTCTTCAGAGGTTACCGGAAACAATCCGGAAATACGATCAGTTGGCCACCCGCCTCAACACACTGGCAGGCGACCTGCCGGAGGCTACGGTACCTCTCGGTGCCACATTGCAGCAATTCAACGCGCTACTGGCCCGGGAACAGCCAAAGATCGGTGCTATCTTTTCGAATTTACAACAGGTAGCAGAAAATCTTCGCGAAATGACGGACGACGGCCGTCTCCATCCCGCCCGCATGTTTTTTGGTGCCCCTCCTCCGCCAGTGGAGCCCTAGTCATGACCCGTTGGTTCTTTTTTCACCGTGCCATATCCTCAGGCATATTGGGATTGTTCCTGCTCCTCAGCGGCTGTCTGCGCCTTGAAACTCCACACCCTCCAAAAACCGCCTATCTGCTGAGTGCGCAGCGAAATGCCCCGATTACAGAATCCCTGTCACATCGCATCTTGCAGATCGACCCTTTTGAAAGTGCGCCCTGCTGCCTGGGCCGCAGCTTTGTTTATCGACGCGGCGAGCAGATTTGGTTAAACGACTATTATCACGAATTTTTCACGGCACCACCGGCCATGCTGACCGAAATCAGCCGCCTCTGGATGCAAAAGTCCGGTCTCTTTGGCCAGGTGGCAGCCACCGGCTACCCTCCCCCCAGCCATCTGCTGAGGGGTCGAATCGTGAACCTGTACGGCGATTACCGCCCGGGGAAACCGCCCGCGGCGGTTCTGCAACTGGAATTCAGCTTCTGGGATCTGCAGGCAGGGGCGCCTCGCGATCCCCTGCACCGGAGCTATCACCGGCGGCTGGTGCTGGAGGATCGCCAACCTGAAACACTGGTCAAGGCCTGGAGCGAGGCCCTGGTAGAGATATTGGGGGAATTGGAAACGACACTGAAAAACCGCTTTGCGGCAGCAGGCACCAACCGCGTTTTTTCCGGTACGCCCTGACTCGGCTTCATGCA
>PWVL01000091.1 GCA_003561875.1 Desulfuromonadales bacterium
AGGTGTCGCTCAACGAGGGCTACCCTGGCGCCGAGACCTGCAGCCGCTGCAGCGCAGACCAATCCTGCGGTACCCGCGCCAATCACGACGAGATTGTACTTTGAGGCAGGCTGGGGGTTGATCCAGTCAGAAGGGCGCACCTGTTTCGCGAGCTCCTGGTTATACTCATCCCATGGCAGCACAATCCTCGAAGTGGTTTTTTTTAAGGGCATCTGAGGCTCCCGCCAGGCTAAGGTCAGCAACCTGTCGCAGCTGAAAATAGCGGGGAATGTTCTGGAATTTTTTTCTTCGGTGGCGCGCAAGAATCAACAACAGGCTCCGCCCGAGCACTCGCCGTAGAGCGGCGGATCGCCCAGCAGCTTGTCCGGAAATCGGCGGAAGTGGCGAAATAAGCTTCCTCAACCATGGGCATGAGATTTCCTTTGGTAGACATTGTCGCTGGATTCTGGTCCGTCCTGGTTCGATAGCAAAAACAATTTACCGTTTCGGGATCAGACCCTGCCTTTCCTGCCGAAGCGGGATTTGTCCTCTGCAGTCCGGCATGACATTGCGCGCTTCAGTGTATCATCGTACCGTTAATTTGCTTTTGAGGACAATGAGGTCAGCGTAAGAGTTTCCGTAGCATCGGCACACTTTTGCGAGCCAGCAGTGGAAAGATGCCGAGCAGGGCAAAGGCAAACAGGAGTGGCGGAGATAAAATGCCCGACACAGTTTCAATCTGACCGAGCCGTGAGCCGGCGTTGACATAAACCGCTGTTCCCGCCAGCATGCCTATTTGGCTGACCCAATAGAAAGTCCAGGTCTTCATGGGCGTCAATCCCAGAGCCAGGTTGATGACAAAAAAGGGGAAGATGGGCACCAGGCGCAAGGTGAACAGGTAAAAGGAACCTTCTCGCTCGATACCGGCGTTCAGGGTTTTGAGACGGTCGCGGAAGCGGTTTTGCACCCAGTCCCGCAGCAGGTAGCGACTGATTAAAAAGGCCAGTGTCGCCCCCAGAGAACTGGCGAAGGAAACCAGAATCAATGCTGGAAAAAACCCGAACAGCGCCCCCCCGGCAAGGGTCATGACCGCCGCGCCGGGCAAGGACAATCCGGTGACTGCGACGTAGATCACAAAATACGCTCCCAAAGTCGCCATCCGATGGTCGGCATAGAAGGACTGAAAATCCTGCTGAGAGGCATGGAATGCTTCGAGGGTCATAAAGCGACCGAGGCCGAAGCCAAAAAAGATCGCGATAGCCCCGGCGAGGCCCACCGCGATAAAGATTCTGGTGTGTTGGCGATTCACGTTTAACCTTCCCAGAGTTATTCCGCTCGGCGCTATCGAGCAGGGATAGCTCGTTTGTGTTGAAGTTGCTGCCGTCCTTCCATGAAATTCACAGATCCTTGATTCTGTCCGCCCCGACCGTGCCACGTATGTTGGATGTGCCCGAATGGACCCCTTATTTCCGTCAACCTGCTAACAAGATATCCTTTTTGGGCATTCTCGCAAGACGAATATCGGTTGGCCGAAAGGCCGAAAATTCCGGGCACCGCTCTATGACCCGAGGAATAAGGTGAAAGGAGAACGCGCGCTTTTCTTGACCCTGCCGATTAAAGTCCCATCATGATCGCTATCCATCTTACCTCATCCAGCAGCTTCAACCCCGGCGGAACCCTGGTTAAAAGACTGTTTCAGCCGGCGAGCCCCTGAGCAGGCACCGCAAGGGAAGAGGACCGCGGTACACGCGACGGCTAATCTGTGAATAGGTTTAAGGTGCCTTGCGATCCAGGCTTCGGTATTGAATCGCCTCGGCCAGGTGGGGCTGGAGGATGTGCTCCTCGCCCGCCAGATCGGAAATGGTGCGGGCGACTTTGAGGATGCGGGTGTAGGTGCGGGCGGAGAAGCCGAGCCGGTCGGTGACCATCTCCATGAGCTGGCGGCCGGGTTCGTCCAGTTGGCAGAAGCGCCGCAACTGGCGTGGGCTCATGGCGGCGTTGCACAGGGTGCGGCTTCCGGCAAAGCGCTGCTGCTGGCGACGGCGGGCCTCCTCGACACGGCGGCGAATCGCTTCGCTGCTTTCCGCCTCGCTGTTTTCAGCCAGCTCCTTGTAGCTGATGCGGGGAACTTCCACATGCAGGTCGATGCGGTCGAGAAGCGGTCCGGAGAGCCGGGTACGGTAACGGTGAGTCATCAGGGGCGTGCAGCTGCAGTCGTGCAGGCTGTCGCCGAGATAGCCGCAGGGGCAGGGGTTCATGGCCGCCACCAGCATGAAATCCGAAGGATAGGTGAGGGTGGATGCGGCGCGGCTGATGGTTACCACAGCGTCTTCAAGGGGTTGGCGAAGCATTTCCAGGACATTTTTCTTGAATTCGGGCAGCTCGTCGAGAAACAGCACGCCGTTGTGGGCCAGCGACACTTCGCCCGGCTTGGGAACAGTGCCTCCGCCGATCAGACCGGCGTCGGAAATGGTGTGATGGGGACTGCGAAAGGGCCGGCGGGCAACCAGCGCGTCCTGACGAGGCAGCAGACCGACGATGGAATGAATTTTTGTGGTGGTGAGGGCTTCGTCGAAGCACAGAGGAGGCAGGATGGTGGGCAGCCGGCGGGCCAGCATGGTCTTGCCGCTGCCGGGCGGGCCGACCATGAGCAGATTGTGTCCGCCGCTGGCCGCTATCTCAAGGGCGCGTTTGACATGCTCCTGGCCGTGGACCTCGGAAAAGTCCACCTCGTGACGGGCGGACTCCCGGAACAGTTCGTCCCGGTTCATAACGCAGGGTTCCAGGGCCTTTTCGCCGTTGAGAAAGTCCACCAACTGGCCGAGATCCGTCACTCCGTAGACCGGCAGATTGCCGGCTATGGTGCCTTCCCGAGCGTTGTCCGCGGGCAGAATCAGGGCTTCGGCGCCCCACCGGCGGGCCGCCACCGCGATGGGCAGGATGCCCCTTACCGGCTTGATCTGGCCGTCAAGGCTCAGTTCGCCGAGCAGGGCATAGTCGCGGGGCCGGTGGTTTTTGATAACGCCGGTGGCGGCCAGTATGCCGACGGCCATGGGCAGGTCGAAGGCCGTGCCGTCCTTTTTGGTGTCCGCCGGTGCCAGGTTGATGGTAATGCGGCGCACCGGGAAGTCGTAACCGGAGTTTTTGATGGCCGACTTGACCCGGTCCTTGCTCTCCTTGACCGCGCCTTCGGCGAGTCCGACGGTTGCGAACTGCGGAAGTCCCTGGGCAATATCGACCTCCACCTCCACCGGATAAGCATCGATGCCGAGGAGTGCTCCGGACAAGACTTTGGCCAGCATGGCAGCATCCTTCCGTGACGGCCCCGTTTTTTCGGCCCGCCGACATTACAGTTCGTCGAGGTACTTTTCGGTAGCGATCGCGGCCACGGCACCGTCGCCGACGGCCGTGGCGATCTGTTTCAGCAACTTGCTGCGCACATCCCCCGCGGCGAATACACCGGGCATGGAGGTGCGGCATTCCGCGTCGGTAAGGATGTAGCCTTCGCTGTTGAGTTCCAGCACTTCGGCCAGAAAGTGGGCTTTGGGAATCACGCCGATGGCGAAAAAGACCCCTTCCAGGGCCAGATCCCGTTTTGCGCCGCTGATTTTGTCAGCGATGCGCAAGCCGCAGACGCCTTTCGAGTCGGCGAGCACCTCTTCGGGAAGGGCGTTCCAGATGACCTCGATCTTGGGGTTGGCAAAGATGCGATCCTGCAGGGTTTTGGTGGCACGCAGCTGATCCCGGCGGTGAATGATATAGACTTTGCTGGCGAAACGGGTCAGAAACAGGGCCTCTTCGGCGGCCGTGTCGCCGCCGCCGATCACCGCCACCGGAACGTCGCGAAAAAAGGCCCCGTCGCAGGTGGCGCAGTAGGAGACACCCCGGCCGGTGAGTTTCTGTTCCCCGGGGATGCCCAGTTTGCGTGGCTCGGCTCCGGTGGTGACGATGACCGCCCGGGCCCGGAAATCCCTGTCGTCCACAGTAACCACCTTATAGGCCCCTTCGTCCCGCAACTGCCGGGCTTCGCCGTTGACGATCTGCAGGCCGAACTCCTGACAGTGTTCATGAAACCGGGCGACCAGTTCCGGCCCGTCGATGCCGCCGGGAAAGCCGGGGTAGTTTTCGACCTTGGTGGTGGTCATGACCTGGCCGCCGACCAGCATATTTTCAATCAGCAGGCTGTTCAGTTTGGCCCGGGAGGTGTAGAGACCCGCGGTCAGGCCGGCCGGCCCGCCACCAATGATGATGACGTCGAAAAGCTGTTCGTTCATGGTCTAACTCCTTGTTCGTTTTTCGGCATGTCTTTATAGCACAGCCGTCGTTAGATTTGTAGAATGAAATAAAAAAAATTTTCCGGATCTCGTCTTGTCTGCGTATGGTGTTTGTCTTATGATGGGTGACCCTTGGATATGCCCAACGCAACGAAACAACAGGCTCAGGTCATGACCAGAAAAGCACGCAGGTCGTCACGAAAAACGCCCCCGCGCCGTCGCCCGGGGCGGCTGTTATTCTGGGTGGGAGTTTTTCTTCTGATCTTGCTTGGCGTGGACCGGATGCTGCTGCGCGGATCGCCGACTCATCCTCTGCTGCAGCAGGTTCAATCCAGCTATGCGGATCTGCGCGGCCGGTTGTTGGGCCAAAACCGCCCCGGAGATCCGGTGGCGGAGCTGCTGGTTCCGCAACAGGCACCCGCGCGAAGCTACGTTTATGCCGACGACCACGGTGTGCTGCATTTTGTAGACAGTCTGCAGCAGGTGCCGCTCCGGTATCGAGGCGCGGCGCAAGCCCTCGAGGAGTGACGGCTCAGGTACCGTCAAGCCGGCCGTAAACCTCCGGCCTTCGGTCCTGCCAGGCTGGTATCTCCTGCCGGTAGGCGGCCATGTCGGCCCGGTCCGCCAGGGCGCTCGGCGTTTCCGCCCCGGTGCCGCCCTCGGCCAGAATCTCCCCGCGGGGCGAGATAATCTGGCTTCCGCCGAAAAACCGTAATTTACCCAGGTTTCCGCAATTGTTGGCGGCGATGAGGAAACACTGGTTTTCAACGGCACGGGCGCGCAGCAGGGTTCGCCACAGTTCTTCCCGCGGCGCGGGCCACTGGGCCGGCAGACAGATCAACTCCGCCCCTTCCAGAGCCAGTTTGCGAAATAGTTCTGGAAAGCGCAGGTCGTAACAGATGGCGAGGCCGAGTCGGCCGGCGGAGGTGTCCGTCACCAGGGTGCGGTCTCCGGCGCTCAGGTAACGGTCTTCCTGCATGGGCGAAAAGAGGTGGAGTTTGCGATAGCGACCCGCTTCCCGGCCCCTGTCGTGGACGAAGGCTGTGTTGAACAGATGGCCGCCGTCCTTTTCCGGCAGACTGCCGACGACCACCATGTCCAGTTCCGCCGTCAGGCGTTCGAGGGCTCCGGTGACCTGGGGCGTCTGTTCGGCCAGATCGTGCAAGCGCGGATAATCGTAACCGCTGCTCCACATTTCGGGGAGCACGGCCAGTTGTGTGCCCGTTTTCCGCAGGCGTCGCAGGGCGCGTTCCGCCTGCAGCGTGTTGGTCGCAATACTTCCGATGGCAATGGGGAACTGAACGGCGGCGACCCGGATCGAAGAAGACATGCAGACCTTTTCCGTAAAAAGTCACTGAAGCGGTACCCGGTGCCGAGTATAATCCAGGCAATGGCCCTTGAGCAAGCCGAACTCCGGGTCGCTTTCCGATGTCCCTGATTTTTTCGGCAACCTTTCATCGGATCAGCGCCGTGTGCGATAACCCGGCGGCGGCCTCGTCGCTCTATGTGCATATTCCCTTCTGCAGCAGTAAATGTCTCTACTGCGATTTTTTTTCCCGGGTTGTCTCTCGGGAACAACGGGACGAGTACGTGGGACTGCTGGGCCGCCACCTGGAACTGCTCCACCTTTCCGGGGATCTGACGCAGCCCCTGGAAACAGTTTTTTTCGGTGGCGGTACGCCATCGCTGCTGCGTCCGGAGCAGGTGGCTTCTCTGCTGGAGCGGCTGAATACTATGGTCGGTCTGGCCGAAAACGCCGAAATCTCCCTGGAAGCCAATCCGGGAAAGGTGGATTTGCAGCGCCTGCGGGGTTACCGACAAGCCGGAGTCAACCGCCTGTCCCTGGGTGTTCAGACATTGCAGGACGATGCATTGCGGCAACTGGGGCGCGGTCACACCCGCTGTCAGGCGGAGGAGTTTTTTGACCGGGGCCGACAGGCCGGGTTCGACAACCTCGGCTGCGACCTGATGTTCGGCCTTCCCGGGCAAACTCCCGACCTGCTGCTGCAGGATCTGGAAGGACTGCTGCGGCTGCAGCCGGATCATCTGTCCTGTTATGGCTTGACCGTGGAGCCGGGAACCCCTTTTGCCGGACAACAGCGCCGAGGGCAGCTCGACCTTCCCGGCGAAGAGCTGTTTCGGACTTTCTATCTGATGATTCACGAAGAGCTGACCGGGGCAGGTTTTGAGCATTACGAAATCTCCAACTATGCCCGACCGGGGCGACTATGCCGCCACAACATGACTTACTGGCAGCGGCGGGGCTGCCACGGGGTGGGAGCCGGCGCCCATGCCTTCTGCGCCTCCGGTTATGGTCGGCGACGGTGGATCCCGGCCGATCTGCGCCGTTATCGACGTTTTCTCCAGCAGGGCCGCGATCCGGCGGCAAGGCTCGAGAGCTTTGACCGCCTGGGAGCTATGGCCGAGACCCTTTACCTGGGTCTGCGCTGTCGCCAAGGGGTTTGCGAAAACGGTTTTCGGGAACGATTCGACGTTACGGTCGCCGAAGCTTTTCCCGAAGCGCTGAAGCACTGCGGAGCACGGCTACGGAAGCAGCAGGGCTGTTGGCGGTTCGATCTCGAAGGCTGGCTGCTCTACGACCATTTCATCGTGAATTTCCTGTGAAAAAAGGCGGCTTTTTTCACCGCCCCTTTCCCTTGACAAAGCCCGGGGCCGTTGTTATCTTGTGCTCCGTTAGCACTCCGCGGGGATGAGTGCTAACAAGCTGGATCGGCCGGTGTTTTCCGGCCGGATCTGTTCTGACCAATCTTTCCTACGGGAAAACGGCAGGTGCCTTTCTCTCCGGGGAGCGGCACGGGGTGGGTGGATGCGATGAGCGAAGAGCTGAGCGAACGCAGTCGACTGATCCTGAAGGCGATCATCGAAGATTATACCGTCACCGGCGAACCGGTCGGTTCTCGCACTCTGAGCCGCCGTGAAGGCATCAACCTGTCTCCTGCCTCGGTGCGCAACGTTATGGCGGATCTGGAAGAGTTGGGTTATCTCTCTTCGCCCCATACCTCCGCCGGCCGGGTTCCCACGGAAAAAGGCTATCGGTTTTACGTTGCCAGCCTGTTGCGGGTTCGGCAGTTAAGCCGCGACCTGAGGGAATACCTGCGGCGGGAATGTCAACTGCGGGAGCTTGATACGGAAGGATTGCTGCGGGAGGCCGGCCGGATTCTCTCGGCGACCTCCAACTATACGGGCCTGGTCATGGTGCCCCGTTTTACCACCACCGTGTTTCGTCGCATCGAATTCGTGCGCTTTTCGGAGACCCGGGTGCTGGTGGTTTTCATCACCCAGGCGGGCATCGTTCAGCATAAGCTGGTGGAGGTGAGCGAGCCCCTGACCCAGGCCGAGCTGGACGAGGTGACGAATTATCTCAACCAGGAATTCACCGGTCTTTCGGTACAGGAAATCAAGCGCCGGGTGGCCCGTCAGATGGCTCAGGAGCGGGCGATTTTCGACAGCCTGCAGCGGCGGGCTCTGCTCCTGTCCAGCTCGGTGCTGCAGCACGATCTGGACGATCGGGTGTTTGTCGAAGGCGCCAGCAACATTCTTGAGCAGCCGGAATTTGCCGATCTGGCGGTCATGAAGCGTCTGTTGCGGACCTTCGACCAGAAGGCCCTGCTTGTGGAGCTGCTCGACAAGGCCCAACAGGTGGAGGGCGTACAGATTCTCATCGGCAGCGCCGAGGCTCACAGCGAGATCGAAGGCTGCAGCCTGGTCACGTCCTGCTACTCCAGCGATCGGGGAACCACCGGTATCCTTGGTGTTCTCGGGCCGACCCGCATGCCCTATGCGATGGTGATACCCCTGGTGGACTATGCGGCTCGCCTGGTCAGCGAAATTTTAAAAAACGAGTCGGATACAATATAAAACGGTAGAAGGAGAAAAGCCCTTGTCTGAAAAAAATCAACAGGAACCGAGGCCGGCCACGGCCCCATCGGGGCAGGAAGCGGAAGACGGAGCGCCGACCGCGGAAGAGCTTCAGCCCTCCCTGGAAGAGTCCCTGGCCGAAAGTCAGGCTGAGGCCCGTAAGAACTGGGATCTTTACCTGCGGGAGCGGGCGGATCTGGAAAACTACCGCAAGCGGGCTCAGCGGGAGCGGGAGGAACTGGCCCGGTTTGCCAACGAGAACCTGTTGCGCGAGCTGCTGCCGGTTCTTGACAATCTGGAGCGGGCCGTGGCCCATGCAGAGCAGGAGCCGGAAGGTGGCTTGCTGCAGGGGGTGCAGCTGACGCTTGATCAAATGCGAAAAACCCTGGAGCGGTTCGGGGTGCTCCCGGTGGCCGCCGTAGGCGAAACCTTTAATCCCGATCGCCACGAGGCCATGGGTCAGCTGGAAAGCAGCGACCAGCCACCGAACACGGTGGTGAAGGAAATGCAGAAAGGCTACACCCTGAACGACAGGCTGCTGAGACCGGCACTGGTCATGATCGCCAAAGCCCCGACGGCTGCGGCTACAGACGAGCAGTAACCGGACAACTACAACACGATAAGCCCGGCAGCCTGTCGCAACTGTGAAGAAATCGCTCGTGAAACGATTTCCAGAATGCCGCAGGGGCCCGGACAGAGAGACCACCAAGGAGGAGATACAATCATGGGTAAAGTCATCGGAATAGACCTGGGCACCACCAATTCCTGTGTTGCCGTCATGGAAGGAGGCGAGCCCGTTGTCATTGCCAATTCGGAGGGATCCCGGACCACGCCGTCCATGGTCGCCTTTACCGAAAGCGGCGAGCGGCTGGTGGGCCAGCAGGCCAAGCGCCAGGCGGTCACAAATCCCGAGAACACCCTGTTCGCCATCAAGCGTCTGATCGGCCGCAAGTTCGACAGCGACGCGGTGCGCAAGGATATCGAAATCAGCCCCTTCGGCATTATAAAGGCCGACAACGGCGACGCCTGGGTGGAAGCCCGCGGCAAAAAATACAGCCCCCCGGAAGTTTCCGCCATGGTGCTGCAGAAAATGAAGCAGACCGCCGAAGATTATCTGGGCGAACCGGTTACCGAGGCGGTGATCACAGTTCCGGCCTATTTCAATGACTCTCAACGGCAGGCCACCAAGGACGCCGGGAAAATTGCCGGGCTGGAGGTGCTGCGCATCATCAACGAGCCCACCGCTGCCTCCCTGGCCTACGGTCTGGACAAAAAGGGTGAAGAAAAGGTCGCGGTGTTTGACCTTGGCGGTGGCACCTTTGACATCTCTATTCTCGAACTCGGGGATGGCGTATTCGAGGTCAAGGCCACCAACGGCGACACCTTTCTTGGCGGCGAGGACTTCGATCAGTACATTATTGACTACGTGGCCGCCGAGTTCAAAAAAGATCAGGGCATCGACCTGCGCAGCGACAAAATGGCCCTGCAGCGGCTCAAGGAAGCTTGCGAGAAGGCCAAGTGCGAACTTTCCTCCTCCATGGAGACCGACATCAATCTGCCCTTCATCACCGCCGACCAGTCCGGTCCCAAGCACATGAATATCAAGCTGACCCGTTCCAAACTGGAAAGCATCTGCACCGGGCTGCTCGATCGCCTGGTGGGGCCCTGCCGCACCGCGCTCAAGGACGCCGGGCTGTCCGCTTCGGATATCGACGAAGTTCTGCTGGTCGGCGGCATGACTCGCATGCCGGCGGTACAGGCCAAAGTGAAAGAGATTTTCAACAAGACGCCCAACCGCGGTGTCAACCCGGACGAAGTGGTTGCCATCGGTGCCGCCATTCAGGGCGGAGTGCTCAAAGGCGATGTCAAGGACGTGCTGCTCCTCGACGTATGCCCTCTGTCCCTGGGCATCGAGACTCTGGGCGGGGTCATGACCAAGCTCATCGAGAAAAACACCACCATCCCCTGCAAAAAGAGCCAGATCTTCTCTACCGCGGCCGACAACCAGCCGGCAGTGTCGGTTCATGTCCTGCAGGGTGAACGGGAAATGGCCACCGGCAACAAGACCATCGGCCGTTTTGAACTGGTGGGGATTCCGCCGGCGCCTCGGGGAGTGCCTCAGATCGAGGTATCCTTTGACATTGACGCCAACGGTATCCTGCATGTATCGGCCAAGGACCTTGGCACCGGCAAGGAACAGTCCATCCGCATTACCGCCTCTTCCGGCCTCAGCGAAGAAGAGATCGACAAGATGGTGAAGGACGCCGAGACCCACGCCGACGAGGACAAGAAAAAGAAGGCGCTGGTGGAAGTGCGCAACCAGGCCGACGGGTTGGTTTACACCACCGAGAAGTCCCTCAAGGAACATGGGGACAAGATCGATGGCGATACCCGCAAGGGCATCGAGAGTGCCCTTGAAGAACTGAAAAAGGTCATGGAGAGCGAAGACGCCGACGAGATCAAGGCCAAGACCGAGTCTCTGGCGACCGCCTCTCACAAACTGGCCGAAGCCATCTACAAGCAGGAGCAGAGCGGCGAGACCGCCGAGGCCGCCGGGGAAGAGACCGGTGCGGCAGGCGACGGCGTGGTGGATGCCGAGTTTGAAGAGGTCGACGAAGATAAGGGCTGACGCCGTGTCGCAGCCAATGTTGTGCTCATCACAACAGGAGCCGGGGAAACACCCGGCTCCTGTTGCCGTTCATTGAGCGGGCTTTCCGTGGCACGGCGCGACGAAAATCCATGAATGCCGGGTAGTTTTTCGGCGGTATTATTTCGAGAGGCACGGAGTTGGAAAAACGCGATTATTACGAGGTGCTTGGCGTCCACCGCAATGCCAGCGAAACGGAAATCAAGAAAGCCTATCGCAAGCTGGCCCTGCAGCATCATCCCGATAAAAATCCCGGCAACCGGGAGTCCGAAGAAATTTTCAAGGAACTCTCTGAGGCCTATACAGTGCTTTCCGATCGCCAGCAGCGGGCCAACTACGATCAGTTTGGTCATGCGGGACTGGGGGGCGGCGGATTTTCCAGTAGCGGTTTTGGTGCCAGTCCTTTTGAGGATCTGTTCGGGGATATTTTCGGCGATCTTTTCGGTGGCCGGGCCGGAGGACGGGGGCGCGGTCAGCGGGGTGACGATCTGCGCTACAATCTGTCCATCAAGTTTGAGGAGGCCGCCTTCGGGGTCGAAACCCGTATTCAGGTTCCCCGTTACGAGTCCTGCACAACCTGTGACGGATCGGGGGCCAGCCCCGGAAGCCGTCCCCGGGTCTGCGAAGTCTGTCGCGGTGCCGGTCAGGTGCGATACAAACAGGGTTTTTTCTCTTTGACCCGCCCGTGCCCCGAATGTCACGGGTCCGGCCAGGTTATCGACCAACCCTGCCCCGACTGCCAAGGCCAGGGCCGCGTCAAGGGCAAGAAGAGCCTGTCTCTGAAAATTCCTGCCGGGGTCGAGAGTGGAAGCCGTCTGAAGCTGAGCGGCGAAGGGGAGCCTGGCCTGCAGGGGGGACCGCCCGGCGACCTGTACGTGGTGATCAATGTCCAGGATCATCCCTTGTTCCGCCGGGAAGGGCAGGAAGTCATCTGCGAAATACCCATTTCCTTTCCCCAGGCGGCCCTGGGCTGCGATCTGGAGGTGCCGACTCTGGAGCAGAAGGTGACCATCAAGGTGCCCCCCGGAACCCAGTCGGGCAAGGTCGTACAGTTGCCGGGCAGGGGATTTCCGTCTCTGCAGGGCTATTCCCGGGGCAACCAGCTGGTGGTGCTGCGGGTGGAGACGCCCACCCGTCTCACCGGCCGCCAGAAGGAGTTGCTGGAGGAGTTTGCACGTGAAGGGGGGGAAGACGTCCATCCCCTTGGCAAAACCTTTTTCGAGAAGGTCAAGGAACTGTTCGGTTGAAGAAGTCGCACACGGCGGGGAGGGTCGGCATGGTATCGTTGCACAACAGGCTGCTGCACGGGCCGATGCGGAGTTTTGCTCTGGTTTGGCTGCTGGCGCTGCTCGTCTTGAGCAGTCAGCCCGTCCCCGGAGCCGCAGCCCGGGAACCGGCCGGAGCCTTGGAACAGGGGCTGCATTATTACCGGGCGGGGGATACCGATCGTGCCGTGCCGCTGCTCCTCGACTATCTCGCCGACCGGCCCGATCCCGCCGGGGAGGCGCAAGCCGCTCTGCTGCTGGCCCGCATATACCATCAGCGAGGTCGGTACGATTTTGCCCTGCATTATCTGCGGCGGATTCCCGAGTCGGGCCGCAGCGCGGAGACGAGCTTGCTGGAAGGTTCGGCCCTGGTTCGCCTCGGACGCAGCGGCGAAGGTATGCCGTTGCTGCTTGGCCTGCAGGAGGAGACTCTTTCCACTATCCAACAAGAACAACGGCTTGCTGCTCTTGCC
Organism: Desulfuromonadales bacterium; assembly: GCA_003561875.1. Taxonomy (GTDB): domain Bacteria; phylum Desulfobacterota; class Desulfuromonadia; order Desulfuromonadales; family Syntrophotaleaceae; genus SLLR01. The sequence continues at coordinate 12,518 of PWVL01000091.1, forward strand.
GAAGGCCATTTCGCCGAACAGCGCTGGCTGCAGGCCCTGTACTTCGTTCACACCTATCTCGATCGACCGGCCGATCCACTGCAAGCCAGCGAACTGCTGAACAGGGCGGAAGAGGTGATTCGCCATCGCCTCAGTGCCGCGCAACTGGCAGAAACAGCTTTTATGTTTGCGGGTTCGCCCGTCGGCCAGGCTGCCGGCCTGCACCAGGCGTTGCAGAGCCTGGAGGCGGGGGATGAGGGGCGGGCCCGGCAACTTATCGAACAGATTCTAAGCCGGCCCCAGGACTTTCCCGGTCGCTCGGAAGCGGTGCGATTGCGGGAACAGCTTTTCGGAACGGCCATGGAGCGTCCGGTGCTTGGGGTGATTCTGCCCCTTTCCGGACGCTTTGCGGCTTTTGGTCAGGCCGTGCAGCGGGGCGTGGAGCTGGCCCTGGAAGAGTTCGAATCGGAGGCCTTTCCGGTGAAGCTGGTGTTCAGGGACAGTGGCGGAGATGCCCGACGCAGCGCCCAGGCGGTTTCGGAACTGGCTAATGTCGAAGGATTATTGGCCATCCTCGGTCCCCTTACCGGAGTTGCCGCCGAAGCGGCTGCGGCTCGTGCCCAGTTGGAGCGGTTGCCGCTGCTGACTTTGAGTCAACGGGACGGTCTGGCCGAAACCGGAAGCTATGTGTTTCGCAATTCTTTAACCAGTGCCCTGCAGGCCCGCACCCTGGCCCGTTATGCCGTTGAAGAGCGGGGCCTGCGGACCTTTGCCGTGCTGGCCCCGGACAACCGCCTGGGGGAGGACATGAGCAAGCGCTTTCGGGACGAGATCGAGAGCCGCGGTGGAGAGCTGGTGGCGGTGCGCCGCTATGCTCCCCAGGCCACCGATTTTCGTCGTCAGATTCTGTTGCTCAAGGGGAAAAACCCCGATGCACCTCAGCAAACGGCGGAAGATGAGGACGGAGAGCCCGAAAAGCTGCCCTTTGAAGCCCTGTTCATCCCCGACTACGCCGAGAAAATCGCACTGATTGCGCCTCAACTCACTTTCTACGGCGTTCGCGACGTAGCGTTGCTCGGAATAAACGGCTGGAACGACCCTCATTTGCTGGAGACAGCCGGCAGTCACGTGGAAGGAGCGGTCTTTACGGACGGTTTTCATCCCTACAGTTCCTATCCCTTTGTGCAGGCGTTTGTTAACCGCTACTTTGAACGCTACGGCGAAGAGCCGACGATTCTCGAGGCTCAAGGTTACGATGCCGCAGGCATCCTGCTGTCCCAGCTGCGCATGGGAGGCGCGCTGAACCGAGATGGGCTCCGGGAGGCCCTGAGCCGGTTGCAGAATTACCCCGGGGTGGCCGGTTCCACCTCTTTTGACGACCGGGGAGACGCACGCAAGGAACTGTTTCTGCTGCAGGTGCAAAGGGGCGCCATCGTTCAGATCAATTAAGCCAAGGCAGCCCATGGGGTTTGCGTAGACGGAGCAGACAGGCCGAGTTCCTCGATGGGGACTTCGGCCTGTGTCGGTTGGGGCGGACGTTTCGGCGTTCAGTCAGCGGTCTTCAGGTGTCTCGCTCAGCAGCCGGTGACTCTCGGACAGACCGTCGATGATGGCGATGCGTTGGGGACAGAGTTCCTCGCAGCGGCCGCAGCCGGTGCAGTGGTCGGCCCGGGCCGAGGCGTTCATGGCGATGCTGTAGAGACGCTGCGGAAAACGGTGGTCGCCGTAGATGAAGCCATCGTTATAAAGACTGAAAATCTTCGGGATATTCACTCCGGCCGGGCAGGGCAGGCAGTAGTTGCAACAGGTGCAGGGAATCTTGATGCGCCGGCGCAGTAGATCCCGAACCCGGTCCACCAGGGCCAGTTCCGCCGCGCTCATGCCGCCGGGCCGGACCGAGGCCGCGATGCGGGCGTTCTCCTTGAGCTGTTCCGGATTGTTCATGCCGCTCAGCAGGCAGGTCACCTGGGGGTGATTCCACACCCAGCGCAATGCCCACTCTGCCGGACTGCGGCGGGTTTCGGCCCGCTCCCACAACTGCTGAATCTCCTCAGGAGCCGGGCGGGCCAGATGACCTCCCCGCAGCGGTTCCATCACCATCACTCCGAGCCCCCGGGCCGCCGCGTATTCCAATCCAGCCCGTCCGGCCTGGATCTCCTGGTCCATGTAATTGTACTGAATCATGCAGAAGCCCCAGTCGTAACCATCGACAATGGTTCTGAAAACCGGCAATTCATCATGAAAAGAAAATCCCGTACAGCCGATGCGGCCGTCGGCCCGGGCCCGCTCCAGAAAATCCAGCACGCCCAGTTCGTAAAGGCGGGTCCACCAATCCTGTTTAAGGGCGTGAAGCAGGTAACAGTCGATGCGGTCGGTCTGCAGCCGGGTCAGCTGCTCGTTGAGATAGCGATCGAAATCGGTGCTGGATTCGATGGCCCAGCAGGGCAGTTTGGAGGCCAGCAGCACCCGGTCCCGCAGGCTATCCCGTCGCAGGGTCTTGCCGAGAAAAAGCTCGCTCTGACCCTGATGGTAGGGGTAGGCGGTATCGAGATAATTGATGCCTGCATCAATGGCTTGATGCAGAAGCGCCGTGGCCCGAACCTCGTCGATGCGGCCTTCATCGCCGTCGATAATCGGCAGGCGCATGCAGCCCATGCCAAGAATGGAAACGTCTTTTTCGCAGTTGCCGAGTCGGCGGTACTGCATGCCGGGCTCCTTGCTCTGTTGGTGGAAAAGGCCGAAATGGTCTGCCTGCGAAGATGTCGCTTAAACAACAGGCTGTCCGGTCGGCGTGGAAAAGTTCTTCAGCGGCTGGTATCCGCGAAAGCTTTGCCAGGGGCGAAGATGCGCTTACTGATGCCGTCAAGGCGCAGTCGCTTGCGGATCAGCTTGCGCAGCCGGGGCAACTGGCGGCGGACCTCTTCGCGGCCGCTGGCCACCGCCGCCTCAAATTGGGAAAAATCGGCCCAGTGGGAGATGCCTGATTCGGGTTGCAGCAGGCAGTCGGCGGTCTGCGCCATGTGATTGGTCAGGTTCCAGCGGGTCACCGCCTCGGCCCGAGCCGCCACATCGACGGCGGTTTCCGGCGTGATGAAAGGAGCCAGGTCGCTGTGCACGTCCACGCCGATGACAACGTCGGCCCCCAGGCTGCGGGCGGCGGCCACCGGTACGGCGTTTATCCAGCCGCCGTCGATGAGGCAACGACCCTCTTGTTCCACCGGCGGCAGCAGGCCGGGAATGGCGCAACTGGCCGCCACCGCCTGCCGCAGCGGCCCTTCCCGAAAAATGAACTCCTGCGCCGAAACCAGATCCAGAGCCGTGGTGCAGAAAGGAATCCTGGTCCGGGACAGATCTATATCATCGATGAGCAGGGCGAAATTCTGCTGAGAGGCCTCCTCGCCGATAAAGGCTGTACGGGTCATGATCAGCGTGTAGAAGACACTCTTGCGGGCCAACTGGGAAAGCCGGTCGAAAAAGCCGGCATTCTCCTGCGGATAGTCCATCAGATAATCGAAGCGGGAATTCTTGAAAGCGTCGCTCTGCAGATAGTCCAGAAACCGTTGCCGAACCGCAGCGGCCCTGGGATTCGTTGCGTACATGGCGCCCACAATGGCCCCCATGCTGGTGCCGGCGATGACATCGACGGGCAGGCAGTACTCCTCGAAAGCTTCCAGTACACCGATATGGGAGAGGCCTCGAGCAGCCCCTCCACCCAAAGCCAGTCCGATGGTCGGGCGTTGTAACAATGCCATGGGTTTCTCCACGGAAATCGAGTGCTGAAGTTCGAATTATATACCTCTGCCGAACACTTTGGGATTGGAATTTGCCAATTCCGGTGTTAGCATGTGCCAATCTATTTCGGGAGATACCTATGTATCGTATCAAGGATTGGCCGGAAGAGGAAAGGCCTCGGGAGAAGCTGCTGCAACAGGGTGCCCGCGGACTGAGCGCCGCCGAACTGCTGGCGCTGGTGCTGCGCACCGGCGATGCCGCGACGCGCATGAGCGCCATCGATCATGCCCGCCTGCTTCTGGAGCGGTTCGGTTCACTGCAGCATCTGGCCAGCGCCTCGCTGGCCGAACTGCAACAACTCAAGGGCATCGGCCCCGCCAAGGCGGCGGAATTGCAGGCGGTCTTTGAGATTGCGCGACGCTTTCAGGAGCAGCCCCTGCGCCCCGGAACCCGTTACAGCCGCCCCGAAGAGGTCTATCGGCACTTTCGCGGACGACTGGCCGATTACAAGCGGGAACAGTTCATCGTGTTGTTGCTGGACAGCAAAAATCGCCTGTTGCGGGAAGTGCAAATCTCCCAGGGCAGCCTGACCGCCAGCATCGTTCATCCTCGCGAAGTGTTCTCCGTGGTCGTGCGTGAATCGGCTGCCGCCCTGCTGCTGGTGCACAATCATCCTTCTGGCGACCCGACCCCGAGCCGAGAAGACCGTGAGATTACCCAGAGGCTCAAGGAGGCCGGCGATCTCATGGGAGTCAGAGTGCTGGACCATATCATCATCGGCGCCGAAGGCTATCTGAGCTTTGCCGATCAGGGTCTCTTGTAGCCCGTTGTAGGCGTTGCTGCCGGTGAGGGGGCATGCTAGAGTGGAACTGTTATGCGGTGAAAGAGACCGGACGGCGTACCGGTCTCTTTCATTTTCAGGTAGTGCTCATCCGGAAACTCAGGATGAAAAATATTGGCTTCCTGCCTGCGGCGCCGGGTAGGGGGCGACAGAAGTTTCGTGCGCCGACCAACGGATTTCCGGCATGACCGTATCGACACCGAAACCCCAACTGCTCGCCCCGGCCGGCAGTCCGGAGGCCTTTTTTGCCGCACTGGAAAACGGTGCTGACGCCATGTATTGTGGCCTGCAGGAGTTTTCCGCCCGGGCCAAGGCACGCAATATCCGTTTGTCTGAGCTGGAGGGAATGCTGGCCTGTGCCCGGCAGCAGGGCCGCAAGATCTACGTTACCGTCAACACTCTGGTCAAGGAACTGGAACTGCCCAGGCTGATAGAGATTCTGGCGGCCCTGGAAGCGCTGTCGGTGGACGGGGTGATCCTGCAGGATCTGGCTGTGTGGCGACTGGCGCGAAATCATTTTCCCGGCCTGCGGCTGCACGCTTCCACCCAGATGACCGTTCACAACAGCGCCGGAGTAAGGATGCTGGAACGGATGGGGTTCAGTCGTGCCGTGCTGGCTCGGGAGCTGACTCTGGACGAGATTACTGTTTTGCGCCGCAATACACGGCTGGAACTGGAGCACTTCGTACACGGTGCCTTGTGCTTCAGCTTTTCCGGTCAGTGTTACTTTTCCTCCTGGCTCGGCGGCCGCAGCGGCAACCGGGGCCGTTGTGCCCAACCCTGCCGGCGTCTATACCGCAGTCGCGGTGGGGACGGCTATTACTTTTCCCCCAACGACCTCTCCGCCATCGACCTGCTCCCTCATCTGGCCGCCGCCGGAATCGGCAGTTTCAAGATCGAAGGTCGGATGAAAAGTGCCGAGTACGTGGCCAACGTTGTGGCCGCCTACCGCCAGTTGATCGACGCCCCGCCGTCGCAGCGGGACGCCGCCCTGGCCCGGGCCAAAGAACAGCTTAAGGCTTCCCTGGGGCGCCGTCCCCCCCGCGGCTTCCTCGGCGGGTCGCAGCCTGATGATATTGCCAGTCCGGCCCTCAAGGGAGCGACCGGCCGTTTCCTTGGCGAGGTGC
>PWVL01000058.1 GCA_003561875.1 Desulfuromonadales bacterium
AAGGAAGATTGGCCTCGGTCATAAAACTCCTTGAAAGTCAGATCCCAGGTACAGGCTGCGAAAAATCCGGGCAAGCGGACGGTGAGACTTGAAGCCGTGGATCATTGGGCCCGCCCCATGATCTGAATCAGGTGATAGCCGAAAGAGGATCTGACCGGACCGTGGATCCGGCGAAGCTCGCCACTGAATACCACCGCATCCACTTCGGCCGCCAGTTGACCCGGGACTACCAGCCCCAGATTGCCGCCGCGTCGACCGGTGGGGCAGAGGGAATGGCGACTGGCACAGGCGGGAAAATTCTCCCCCGCATCCAGCCGGGATTTGAGTTCTAGGGCTTCTTCTTCCGTCGCCAGCAGAATGTGGCGAACATGGGCGTTGGGCATGAGGATCCTCCCGAAATAGTGAAAAAAGGCTATCAACAGCAACTGATTGCTACCTTGGAACACTTCGTAAAATTCATTCATTTTCTAGATATCAAGCATAAATACCTGATATGGATAATTTAATGGCCACTGAACTGCACTTCTTTTTCTCCTTTTAAGTGACAGATCGCTTGACAGCATGCCACCTTTTAGCATTAACTTCCAGCGCCACCGGTCTGCCATGCTTTACTACGCCCCAGCAGTCACGGAAAACTTGCGAAACCCCATGGCGCCGCAAAGCGGTACGTGGTGCGACGCCATCACAAAGGATCCCCTCATGGCACGAGACGTCTATGTATCCAACCTGCCCTTTGAAGTGACGGAAGAAGATCTTCGCAACCTGTTCAGCGTCTCGGGCACTGTCAAGTCGATCCGCCTGCTCAACGATCCCCGCAGCGGCCAGTTTCGCGGCACGGCCTTCGTGCAGATGGCCAATGCCGCCGAAGCCAAAGACGCCATCGTCACCCTCGACGGCGCCCTGCTGCTCAAGCGTCTGATCCGCGTCACGGCGGCGCTGCCGAAAAAACCCCGGCCGGTCGATGCGGACTCCGTCGGGGATAAAAACCGTTCCGCCGGCAAACCAGACGCCCGGCGCCGGTCGCCGACCTCCCGCCCTAAAAAGTCCTGACCGGGGAAACCTTATCATCCTTCAGGTGCGGCGCAACATCCTCAGAAGCCTGTTCAAGCGGTCCTTTTCCCCCTTGCCCAGCGGCCGGTCCCGATAAACGGCTCCGTTGAAGATGTCGGCGAACTCGAGACAACGAGGATCGCCGGTACCCCGGGCGAGGCTTGTGAGGCCGGCGTGATCCGGAATGCCCTGGGGATAGAAGCGCCGGCGCAACAAGCGCAGATAGCGCCGCAGCAGGCGCCGCTCCGCCGACACCAGCAGCCTTGCCGCCAGCCAACCGATGGCCACCAGTCCAGCCCCAACCCCGAGCAATACCGCCAATGCGGTCGGCGACGGTCTCTTGAGAGACAGACCACGCGTCCTGAAAACCGCCCCCCTAACCAGTTGCGCCTGGCGCCCCAGATCGTAGGAGACCACAGTCCGGTTCCAGTAGTATTCGACCCCGTCGAGCAGGCGTCGTCCCCAGCCACTACGGCTTCCGCCTCCGGCAAAAGGCGCGCTGTCGGCGTTGATGGCCAGCTGGCTCGGGTCGATGCGTCTCCAGACCCCGTCTTCCAGCGCCTCGACCCAGACATGCGCCCGGTCCTCCCGGACGCTGTAAAAACCGGCCAGAGCATTGTACTGACCGCCGTAATACCCCCCCACCAACCGCGCCGGAACCCCCTGCAGCCGCAACATCACAGCAAAGGCACTGGCAAAAAATTCACAGTACCCCCGCCGGGATTCAAACAGAAAATCCTCCAGCGGCTGCTCGGCGCCGGGCAAATCGGTAGTTGCGTAGCTCAATTTCTGGTCGCGGAAAAAACGTTTGGTGGCGGCAATGATATCTCCGGCAACGGCGGCTTCGTCCGTCAACCCGGCGGCCGCCTGACGGATTCGGGGAGAGATCTGGTCAGGTAACTGCAGATAAAACCGGGGATCGACATTGTGCGCCGTCAACCGCCCGCCCAGGCGGGACTCGCTTCGATAACTGCCGGGACGGCGGCGTGAACGCAGTTCCCGGTACACCAGGTCCTGGCTGCCCTGCACCCGCAGGCCGGCGATGTTTTGGGTCAGGTCAAGAACCATCAGATAGCTGTCCCCGCGGGCTTCGCCATATACCACCTGCTCGACCAGCCTTCCGCCGGACAAGCGGGATTGCTCCTCTGGCGGAGGAGTTATGCGCCGCCACTCGTTGCCCTCCATGTAATTGAGCACCAGCCCCCGCCAATAGAGTTCCTCCACCGGCAGCGGCTCACTCTCGACGCGAAACGCCAGATTCCCGGAATTCATGGTCGCCGCAAAGGCGCCGGGACGTACCTGCTCGCTGAAGCCGGTCACGGCAGAAGACGATGGATTGAAAACATCCCACAAGGGATAGGGCGTTCGGGGCAGAATCACAAAAAAGCCCAGCATCAGCAGCAGGGATCCCGCAGCCAGCAGGCCCCCCGCCCCTGTCAGCGAACGCAAGCTTCTCAGTGAAAGCCGCATATGCGTGTCGCTGCCGTGAAAAGTCAGCAATACCAGGCCCAGCACCACGAAAAAAAACTGCAGAATCAGCATCAGCAGAAACAGCGGACTGAGGCTCAACAGGGTCGACGCGGCAAGGGTCAGAACCGCAAGGACAAAAAGCTGCAGGTATTCTCGCGGGGTTTTCTCCGTCACCAGACGCAGCGCCAGCAGCAGGGCCAGCACATTGGCCACCGGTTCCACCACCCGGGTCAGGCTGAGTCCCGCGCCATAATAGACAAAGGGCAGCAGGGCCAGCAGGTTCCACAGCAGGCGAGGTACGGGATAACGGCGTCGGCAATCCTGATAAAAGCCTCCCAGAAAAGCCAGGGGAAGCACCAGTTGAGCCGGCCAGTGGAGTTCCCGGTAGAGAGGCAGAACGCCGAGCAGGCAGGTGATATGGACCGACAGGTCAAGAAGTGTGCGAATCGCTATCATACAGAGCCAGAGCGCTTAACAGACGCCGTTGGTGTTGCCGACCCCGACCCGGGGCAATACGCCCCGCCGCCAGCTGCAGGCCGACAGTCCGGTCCCGGGACATCAGGGTCCGAATCAGCCAGCAGGCCCCTTCGAGCTGCTCTTCCAGAGAAGCGCCGGGCAACTGCCGGGGAACAATCAACAGGGGTTCGGCCGCCGCGGAAGATAACTCCTTGACTTTGAGATCGTCCTGGCGGGCGGAAATTTTCCAGTGAATGAACTTCAGCGGCTCGGTACCGCGATAATCAGCGATCCGGGCCAGATCCCCTTCGTAACCCTTGTCCCTGAAGGCCGTCCCCCGATCCTCACCGCTGCCGGCGGTCTGCCTCAGAGGTACCGGTCGGGGGCGGGGAAAGACCAGCACCTTTTGCTCAACAGACCAATTCAGACAACGCACGAAGAAGCCGACGGGATAGCCGGAGCACACTCGGATCGGGGGCAACCGATGGATACCCCGCGCCGGCAGGGTCACGGCCAGAGATACTCGGATCCCCTCGCCGCCACGCAGCAGAGGGCAGAACACATCGCTCTGAGCCAGTTCCACCCGCAGCAGGCAGGCCGGCAGAAAACGCCGGCGGTTCCGCACCTGCACCGTCACACGGGTTTGCCCGCCGGCGTAGACTTCTTCGGGAAGTCGAAGATCGACCTGCAGCCCGGACAGGTTGCTGCGGCCCATCCATCCCGAAAGCAGAATAAAGCCCAACAAAGCGGAAACCAGCAGATATAGAAGGTTGTTGCCGGTGTTGACGGCCCCGAAACCGAGGAGCAGGGTCAGCAGAATGGTGATCCAGCCGACCCGGGTCAGTTTCACACCCGCGGCACTGGAACACTGTCGAGAATCGATTGCAGAACCTCCGTCTTGCTCAGTGCTTCCTGCTCCGCACGGAGCATCAGCCGATGGGCGCCGACAGGAATCGCCAACTGTTGAATATCTTCGGGCAGGACAAAATCACGGCCTTCCAGATAGGCGGAGGCCCGGGCGGCATAGGCCAGATTCAAGGCGCCACGAGTCGACAGGCCGCAGATCAGGCAGGGATGGTCACGGGTTTCAGAGACAAGTTGGTAGATATAGTCCACCAACCTCTCGCCAAGATGGATTCGGCGCACCGCACGCCGGGCTTCCAACAGCGCCTCGTGTGCGAGCAGCGGCTCAAGGTCGCGGATTCGGTCATGAATCCCGCCATTGCGAATAATGTCCTTTTCCAGATCCTGCGGAGGATAGCCGATATCCGTCACCAGCAGAAACCGGTCGAGTTGTGATTCGGGAAGGGGAAAGGTGCCGACTTGCTCCGCCGGATTCTGCGTAGCAATAACCAGAAACGGATCGGGCAGCGGGTGGCCGGTACCCTCGACGGTCACCCGCCGCTCTTCCATCGCCTCGAGCATGGCGCTCTGGGTCTTGGGCATGGCCCGGTTGATTTCGTCAATCAGCAGTATATGGCTGAAGATCGGGCCGGGGACGAAACGAAAGCTCCCCGTATCCCGGTCGTAGACTGAAAGACCGGTGATATCCGAGGGGAGCAGGTCGCTGGTGCACTGAACACGCCCGAAGCTCAGGCCGAGAACTCCGGCCAGAGCCAGGGCCAGGGTGGTTTTGCCCAGCCCCGGCAGGTCTTCCAGCAGAATATGACCGCCTGCCAGCAGGGCGATAAAAGACAGACGCAGAGCCTTTTCCTTGCCTTGCAGGATATCTCTGTCCAGCGCATCAAGGACCGGCCGGATGGGACAGGAGTGGTCACGGGGCATGCAATATCCTGTATGGGCGGCAAGCTTTCCGTTCGAAAGTCATTCAGTTCTATTCGGCAATGCGGGCTTCGATGACCTGGGCCTGAACATTGCGCAACTCCCGGGTGTCGGCGAAAGGACCGATTCCCGTCGTCGTCCGCACCGACTGCTGCGGAGCGATCGGCCCCGCCAGACGCACCGGCACCCGCCGCAGACGACCGGAAGCGTCGGCGAGCTGAACGGCAATCTGCACGTCCCGCACCGGCAAAGCCGCCCGGTTCTGGACTTCCACCAGCAGATTGTTGCGACGGTCCAGCCCCAGTCGAACCTCGACAAAACGCTGGGGATTATTCGGCAGATCGAGACGGGCCAGGGCAGCGGCCGCCTCCTGCCCCGATGGTGATGCCGACTCGGCGGCCGCCGCGAAATACTGCATGGCACCTTCACGGTTAC
>PWVL01000001.1 GCA_003561875.1 Desulfuromonadales bacterium
CCCCCGGAAATTCCCGTAGCCGCAGCATCGGCCAGGGCGCTCGCATCGCTCAGTGCTTTGCCGTCGCTATCCCCTTCAAATACTCCCTCAATAGTCAAAGATGCGCCAACCGCGGTCACCTGGGCGGTGGCACCCGCGGTAACATCTTCCTCATTGCTGATGATATCGTCTCCTTCAGTACCGGTAATACCGATAGCAACGTCATAGACCGCAACACTGGTATCGCTCAGATCGGCAATCAGCAGAGTTGGCAAGCTTATCAATGTTGAGGATGCCGCCCAGAAAACGATTGCTTTTAGACAAAAGTTAGTTCGCATATCAGTTCTCCGCACAGGGTCTCGGCCCAAATTGGTTGTATGTTTGGTTGTATGTTCTTGAATTGGAGAGGTGCTATTCATCGTGAACCACTGCACCGGATTAATAAAAAGCTTCTAAAGTATTTTAAAGACAGACGATGAACTACTGTTTATCACTTAGGCACTGTTGAAATGTTTCTGACCTAACCCTCAGAAATCGCACGGTGTGGCCAGACGAACTGCATTCAGGATGAATTCAGGAGATCGTTTTAAAGTGCCTGTAAGGGTGCGGAGGTTCGGGACCTCAAATATAAACTTTACAGTCTCTACAGCTAAATTCAAGGCATTTTATTAAGGGGTAGATTCTCTGAAAATTCAAGAAGTTGGCAGCAGTCCCAAAAACGTCATTCATCCTCGGGGATGACAACATTCGATGGCATGTTGAATAGTTATCGAGCCCCTGCATCTCTATCACTTCTTACGACAGAGAACATCTTCGGGAGTCTCCAGACAGTTGGTAAACCGCGACTCACCGGCAAAGGGGCGTAAAAAAGCATAGTGCCATGGAGAAATATCCTCACCTTCGTACATCAATTCGTTGGCGCGAACAATGTGGCCCGAGCGTGAAAGGCGAGCAGGTGCCAGATCGATATCCCCTTCAGGAAAATAATAAACAGCCAATAGACGACCATCTGCGTGTGCCAGGCTTTGTGCATGTGCTTTTATTTGCGCCGCGGTTGTTTCTTCTTCGAATACAAAAATAACAACCCTGCTCTGTTGCGGATCGCGAAACTGAGCATAGTGGGCAATGGTTTCAGTGCTTTCCACAGCAACTTCCAAATGTCTATTGTCGGAACAGGCCGTTAACAATAGCGTTAAAGCCAGAATCCGCAATATTTTCGAATAATTCATTTGAAATATCCTTTGTATTTATGCTAAGTTGCGTCCGTCCGCGAATTATAATTAAACAAAAATACAGCAAGTATGAAAGATTGCAGAAGACCCTCGTGCTCTTTGTCCTCCGCTGTATTGACAATAAGCCGGAGGTTCCGGGTACCATGCCCATTAACCAGCTTTCGGCCCAGCCTTTCTGTTTGTCAAATCGCAGTCAAGTGCTTTCCCCAAGTTGCAGCGAAACCTGTTATCTCCGAATGGTCGCCCGGCCCTTTCCAATTATTTGAGTGCGGGCATCATTGATGGTTTGATCTTTTTGGATATCGAGAAAAGTTGTTCGATGACCTGCCACTTGTACAGACTGTAGTGAAATTGTAAGATCATCTGCATTGCCTTTTTCGATCCAATCCCTGATAAATAATCATACACCATAAAAGGGAAATCACAGCGACCGAGATTTGCCTCATTTTATCTTTAAAGTCCATGCAGCCGCCTCGTATTTAGATTGTGTAATTTCCCGCCAAAATCCTTACTGTGTCATTACAAAAAGTGGAAAAAAAAGGAGCTAGCGAAAAATTCGCTAACCCCTTGATTTTATGGTGGGCGTTACTGGGATTGAACCAGTGACCCCTGCCGTGTGAAGGCAGTGCTCTCCCGCTGAGCTAAACGCCCGATAGAGGCCAACTTATATCAAAGCGGATCAGTCTGAGTCAAGACGATAATCCGGTCAGGCCGGTTGTTCGGCGACGGAGCTTTGCAGGCGCTCGACAATTTCCCGGGGCAGCCCGGTGGGCCGGCGCTCGCAATTAAGCACCATATGCACGGTGCGCCCTTCGGCGAGGGGTTCGCCCCCGGAATCGAGAACTCGGTAGCGGAATTCCAGCAGCTTGCGCCGCAGCCGGACCAGACGGGTCTCGACGGTCAGGCGGTTTTCATAAAACGCCGGGGACCGGTAGCGCACTTCGGCCTCGGCGACCACGACGTAGTAGCCGGCTTTTTCCAGATCGCTGTAGCAGAGGCCATGCCGACGCAGAAATTCCGAGCGGCCCTCTTCAAGCCAGATCAGATAGTTGGCATGGTGAACAATGCCCTGGGCATCGGTTTCGGCGTAGCGGACAATAACGGAACTCTTGCAGATTTGCATAATGTCTCCGAGATTTATTTGATCTTAACAGTGATTTCGGTTATTGATAACCGAGAAAGCTCAGTTCAATCGCAGGATTTACCGGCGGTCTCTCAGACAACATCGAACGGAACCCCGAGGAGGAACGTACATGAACAGTCTATTAACGCTGATGGTGCTTGTTTCTCTGGTTTTTTTCACCGTTGCCTGTGATCGGCAGGAACAACCTGCGACCATTGAGGAAGAAGCGGTCACTGCCGCACAACCCGTGGATGATTCCCTGGAAGACATGGAGCAGGCTGTCGATGAGGCTTTGGAACAGAATGGATTCCCCGACGCGCTGCTGGACGAGGTCACAGAGCAAATCGAGAACCTGAAGGAGAACGCCCAGGAAGCGGGGGAGTCACTCAAAGACGGAACCGCCGCCGAAGAGTCGTAGCGATTTTTCCCGATATCCTGCAAAAGCCCGCGGCCGAAGTCCGCGGGCTTTTTTGCATGGTCGCTCAGACCGCCATCAGACCCGGATGCCACCCGGTGATGGAGCGTCCGCCCTTGGCGGTGACGATGAAAGTGTTTTCAATGCCCACCAGGCCAACCCCCGGGATACCCTTTTTGGGTTCCAGGGCGAGGACCATGCCTTCCTCCAGGGGATCATCAAACCCCTCCGCAATAACCGGTTTCTCGTCGATCTCAAGTCCGATTCCGTGGCCCAAAAACCGGGCAGGACGCGCCCCTAACCCCATGAAATTACTAAGGAATCCGGAACTCAAGCCCTCCATGATCTCGCTGTAGATATGCGAAGGAACGGCGCCGGGCCTAAGCCGTTCGGCGATGCGATTCTGAATCGCCACGCATTCCCGATGGGCATTCACGGCCTCCTCGGGCAGGCAGCCGCCGAATACCAAGGTGTGGGTCTTGTCCGTGTGGTAGCCTTCGAGTCCGCAACCGATATCGACAAAAACCAGATCGCCCTTGCCTAGCTTTCGGTGCCGGCTGCCCAGCACCGGCACCGCCGGATGCATGCCGTAGTTACCGCCGGGCCCGTCGAAACTGCAAGGATAGAGGGAGCTTTCGCCGAAGCAAATATTACCGATGGCAACCTCGGCCTGAAACATGCTGAAGCGGGCGACACCGTGATGGCCTTCGGCAACCATTACCGGATACAACCGAGCTGCCAGTTCGGCTTCGGTCATGCCTGCCCGCAGCATCTCCGGAAGACGCTCTTCCAGAATGCGCCGATGAATTTCTCCGGAGCGTATCATAAGATCCAGTTCATAGGAGCTCTTGATGGCGCGCAGTGCGGACAGGACTCCGTCCACGGGCCGCACATCTTCGATTGGGAAGTGCTTCTGAAAACGGCGTAACAACGCCAGGGGCACCCGCTCCCATTCCAGGTGCATCCTGTCGGGCATTACTGCAACGGTCCGGGCCGCATCCCGAAAACTGCTCATGGGCTCGATGACCTGGAACCGGGATTCGTCCCTGGCCCGTTCAATGCTTTTACGTACCCAGAGCACAGCCTGGCCGTCCCGGGGAATCCACAGTAGACCGTCCTGCATGGTGCCGGCAAAGTAATACTGGTTGATGCGGCTGAAAATCACCGCCGCCTGCCAGTCCGGATCGGCACGGTCCATCTGCAGCCGAAACCGTTTCATGCGTTTGTACAATTCACTTGCAGGTACTTTCATAATCTCTCCCTTGTGCCCGGCCGGTTCTGCAAAACGACCCGACAGACACAATCTATTCATAAACCCGGGCCTGACAGCGGGATCGCAGTTTTGACATAACAATTTCCGAGGACCCCATTCTGACCCTGTTTATTAATGTTTACCTGAAATTGTTCATGATTTTGACGCCATTTTTCGTGGTTTCTGCGTTTTTCAGGTAATGTAAGAATTTTTCGCTTTTCTGGGCAGTGGCCCACTAGGTTAGCTCGCGTCGGAAGCCGTTCTCAACTCCAACTCCTGGTCGCGGAGCAAATCCACGCTCAGATATCGTTTTGAACCCCGCTAGCAGGCAGTGTGCCTCAAGTGAGCAGCGCATAGCATCAGGGCCGAGTGATCGTCCGGGAAGTCTCCCGCTACCTTGGTTCGTCGACGAATCACCCTCATGAAAAAGCGAAAATATTTTGCGGCCCATATGGCCGTTCAACATGGCCAAAAAAAACTGCTCGAGGAACCGTGCACAACGACACGGCTAAGGCTCTACAAATGACCTTCTGGTGCGAACCAAACAGGGTGTTTGTCACTGGAGGAACAAAAGTTGCTTGCCTCCTTACATTTCGGATGTTGCTTTTCTCCGGCGCCAACGAGAGTCTGTTAAAAAACCATCCAGCGCAGGAATAGTGGCGGGAAAAACGTAACACAATGAAACCTTTGTCGCTGCTGAGCCAGTTCAAGAATCCGTTGCATTTTGCTCCGGCTTATCAGGTTCGCAGATCAAAAAACTCAGGTAACGGCACTAGCCGTGGGCAATAAATTTGTTAGGGGCAGAAATCCGTTACACTGCGGGAAAATGCGGGGAAAAGGGATCAAGAAGCCGCCAGAAACCTGTAACAAACGAACAACAGAATGCCGAAGATCAAAAAACGCACAAGGAAGAAAAAACTAGCACCCCGTTACGGCTAACTTATAGCCGAATGTGGGAAAACCTATATCTTACAAATTTTTCTTATAGCCAATACTTTTCAATCCAATAGGTAGGTTTAACATTTTTATACCATCTCTTATAAAATGGTACTTTGAAATCAAGTGACCATTTTCCAACCAAAGCTTCATGCGGCTTTGGTGAACCGTGAAAAATA
>PWVL01000185.1 GCA_003561875.1 Desulfuromonadales bacterium
GCAGGACCAGCCGCGCCACCTGACGGGCATGACGTTCATCCACATGGCAGTGACGGGCCAGTTCCAGAACCGAGGCCATGCAATCCCGGCCGACCGGCTGCCCGTTGGCCAGGCCGTGTTTCTCCAGACTTTTGAGGATCAGCCCCTGCCGCACTCCCACTGCGTTGACCCGCAACAGATTGACATCAAAATACTCCATGATCGCGTCCACCGTGGCCACGCCCGCCAGGATGATATCGGCCCGGTCGGCACTCAGGCCGGGCAGGGACTTGCGCTCCTTGAGGGACTTGCGGCGCAGCATGGCCAGCAGGTGAACCACTTCCGAACGGCGCACCTCGTAACCGTGCACAGTGCTGTACTGTTCGCCGCGCATGGCCATGACCATGGCGGCGATGGTGGTCATGGTGCCCCCGGAACCGATGAAGAACTGCATGGCGAATTCTCCCCGTGAGAGGTTTTTTTTCAAAACCTTGCGCACGTGCCGGCGCAGGGCCCGCAGATCTTCTTCGGCAACCGGGTCGGCGGCAGTAAAGCGTTCGCTGAGCACGAGGGCACCCAGTTCCAGGGAGCAGATCTTTTCAACCAGATCGTCGGCGGCCACGACGATCTCCAAACTGCCGCCGCCGATATCCACCAGTCCGCAGCGCTGATGCTGCATGTCAAAGTTGTTGCGGGCGCTCAACAGCGCCAGTTCGGCTTCCTGTTCGCCGGAAATAACCTCGATACATCCCCCGGCGGCCTGCGCCATGGCCGCGACAAAGGCTTCGCCGTTGCGGGCCCGGCGCACCGCGCTGGTGGCCGCCGCCTCGACAATGTGAGCACCATGACCGTCGGCGATGAGGCGCATGCGCTGCAGGGCCTCCTCGGCCCGTCGCCAGGCTTCCGGTGAAATCTCGCCGCTGGCGGCGAGACCTTCACCAAGTCGAACCGTGGCTTTTTCATCATCCAGGGTTCGAAACCGGCCTTGCTCGTCCACCGACACCACGATGCAACGAATGGAATGGGTTCCGATATCGATGGCGGCCAGACGGGGCTGTGCTGAGGTCACGGAAACACTCCTTTTGAAAAAATGCCGGTGCATCAATATCGCGATCTTATGTTAGCGTATGATTGTCGACAACAGGCTTTGCAAAGGCTGCTGCAGCAACTATACTGGTGTGACTCGGTGGAAACAACTCATTGGAAATGAGGTTTTTATGGGATCCTGTCTTAAAGGCAAATCGGAAACAAAAAAACACCCCGGAGCCTTCCTCTGCGAAAAATGCGGCGCGGTGAGCGACAAGAAGAAACACATCTGCGACCCTTGCAAACTCAAGAAAAAAGATCTCGACAAGGGCAAAAAAAAGAAAAAATAACGAATACACGGCAAGTTTCCGCCGGAGTTGTTTTGGTTTTTACCCGAACCGGACAGCCCATAGGGAGGGGTGCGCGCCATGTTCGAATCCGCCGAACTGGGTCATCAGATCGACAAGGAAACCTACCGAAAAGAAGAGCCCGAATTACGTCAAGCTCTTCTGGAGGCCCAGTTCGATCTGCTGGAGAAGGGAAATTTCCCCCTTATAGTCGTGATCGCCGGATTCGACGGTGCAGGAAAAGGCGAAACGGTCAACCTTCTCAACACCTGGATGGATCCTCGCCATATCACCACCTTCGCGACGGACCCGCCCGACACCGGCGAGCTGGAACGACCGCCCATGTGGCGCTTCTGGCAGGCGCTGCCTCCCAAAGGCAAGACCGGCATCTTTATCGACGCCTGGTATATGAAGACCATTTTCGACCGCGCCTACGGCCAGATCGACCATGCACAGCACGACCAGGCCATGGATCGCATCTGTCATTTCGAACGGATGCTCATCGACGAAGGGGGCCTGCTGGTCAAGATCTGGCTGCACCTTTCCAAGGATCGGCAACGGCAGCGCTTCAAGGACCTGGAAAAAAATCCCGACACCCGCTGGCGGGTCACTGACAGGGACTGGGACCACTACAAGCACTACGACAAAATCCTCGTCGCCGCCGATGACGCCCTGCGCCATACCAGTTCCGCCGAGGCTCCCTGGATCGTGGTCGAGGGGGGCGATACCGCCTACCGTTCCCTGACCGTGGGCCGCTGCCTGCTACAGAGTCTGCAGCGCCACCTGGCCGCCAGGCGGGAACATGCGCCGCCAAACAGCCTTCCCCCGCTGCTGCCGGCCATCGACAACCTGCATCTCCTGCAGACCCTCGACCTGTCCCGATCCCTGAAAAAAAAGGCCTATAAAGATCGCCTGGAGAAATTCCAGGGCCGGCTCAGCCTGCTGTCCCGTCATCCGGGTTTTCAGGATCTGTCCGTGGTCGCGGTCTTTGAGGGCAACGACGCGGCGGGCAAGGGAGGTTGCATTCGCCGCGTTACCGGGGCCCTGGATGCCCGCCGGTACCGAGTCATTCCCGTCGCCGCCCCGACGGACGAGGAACAGGCCCAACCCTATCTGTGGCGCTTCTGGCGGCAACTGCCCCGTCGCGGCCGCCTGGCCGTTTTCGACCGCTCCTGGTACGGGCGGGTACTGGTGGAACGGGTGGAGGAACTGTGCCGCCCCGAGGACTGGATGCGGGCCTACCGGGAAATCAATGATTTCGAGGAGGAACTGGTTCGGCACCGCATTCTGGTGGTCAAATTCTGGCTGGCCATCAGCAAGGAGGAACAGCTGCGCCGCTTTCAAGAGCGCGAGCAGGTGGAATTCAAGCGCTTCAAGATCACTGACGAAGACTGGCGCAATCGGGAAAAGTGGGATCTGTACGAACAGGCCGTCGGCGACATGGTGGATCGCACCAGTTCCGCAGTGGCCCCCTGGACCCTGGTCGAAGCCGAGGACAAGCGTTTTGCCCGTATCAAGGTTCTGCAAACACTCTGTCGCCGCATCGAAAAAGCTCTTTGAACGTAGGCTTCCGCCGAAAAAACTCTGCGCCAACATTTCCCTAACAAGCTTATGCGACAATTGGCATTACTTCTCGGCGGTCTTCAATCAGGGAACACCGCGACTAAACGGTTACGATTCTCGTCCATCATCAGGGATCAGCGTGAAAAAATCCTTCGTCAACAAAGAGATCAGCTGGCTTCATTTCAACGGCCGGGTTTTGCAGGAAGCTGCGGATCCCGCCGTGCCACTGGCCGAACGCATCAAGTTTCTGGGGATTTATTCTTCCAACACCGACGAGTTTTTTCGCGTGCGGGTGGCTACATTGAGGCGCCTGAGCAATCTCGGACCACGAGCTAAAAAAATTATCGGCGAAAACCCCGACAAGGTTCTAAAAAAAATCCAGGACATCGTTCTGGAGCAGAGCCGAGAGTTCGACCGTCTCTACAGCCAGATCCTCGGCGAATGTCAAAATGAAAACATCTACCTTATTGACGAGTCCGGCCTGAACGGCGAGCAGGAAACCTATTTGCGGGATTTTTTCCGTCAGCAGATCCGCCCCCACCTGATTTTGTTCCTCACCGACCAGATGGCGGAATTCCCGGTCCTGAAGGACCACGCCATCTATCTTGCCGTGCAGATGAATGGCAAAAAGGACAAAGAACGTCTTCACTATGCGCTGGTCAACGTGCCGGACCAGCAGGTCTCCCGTTTTATTCTGCTGCCCCGAGAGGGCCAAAAAAAGTTCCTGATCCTCCTTGAGGACATCATTCGCCTGTGTCTGCCCGACACCTTTTCGTTTTTTGATTACGAAAATTTCCGGGCCTTTACGATCAAGGTGACGCGGGACGCGGAACTCGACTTTGAAGACGAATTTTCCAAAACCTATGTGGAAAAGATCCAGGACAGCCTGCGCAAGCGCAAACTGGGACGGCCGGTGCGCTTTGTCTACGATCGGCAGATGCCGAAACCCTACCAGAAATACCTGATCGAAAAGTTGGGGCTGGGCGACAATGACAGCCTGATTCCCGGCGGCAAGTATCACAATTTCAAGGACTTCATCAAGTTCCCGAAAATCGGTGAAACCCATCACTACTATCCGCCCTTCGGCCCCTCGGTGCACCCGAGCCTGCGGGAGCAGAAGAGCCTGCTGGCCGCCATGCGCCAACAGGACATTCTGCTGCATTTTCCCTACCAGTCTTTCAACAGCTTCGTCGATCTGCTGCGGGAAGCCGCCATCGACGCCCAGGTCCAGTCCATCAAGCTGACTGTCTATCGTCTGGCGCGCAACTCCCACATCGTCAACGCCCTGCTCAATGCCGTCAAAAACGGCAAAAAGGTCACGGTGATGATGGAACTGCAGGCCCGCTTTGACGAGGCCGCCAATCTCGAATGGGCGGATCTGATGCGCGAGGAGGGAGTTCAGGTCATCTACGGCGTTGCCGGGCTCAAAGTTCACCCCAAGCTGTGCCTGATCACCCGCCTGGAGAAGAAGCGACCGGTTTATTACTGCGGCATCGGCACGGGAAACTTCAATGAAGACACGGCCGCCCTGTATACCGACCACATGCTGCTGACCTGCGATCGCCGCCTCACCGGCGATGTGGTCAAGCTTTATGATTTCTTTGAAAACAAATACCGCATGGCGACCTTTCGGCACCTGCTGGTGGCACCGTTTCAGATGCGCGACAAGCTGAAACGCCTGATTCGTAGCGAAATTCGCAACGCCCAGGCCGGGCGACCGGCCCATATTCTGCTCAAATGCAACAATCTGGCAGATCAGGAAATGATCCGTTTGCTCTACGAGGCGGGACGGGCGGGGGTGGCGATTCGAATGATCGTGCGCAGCATGTTTTCCCTGAATCCCGCACAGCAGCCGAACGGGGACAATCTTCAGGCCATCGGTATCGTCGACCGTTTTCTGGAGCACAGCCGGTTCTGCATTTTTGCCAACGGCGGCGAAGAGAAAGTCTTCATCGGCTCGGCCGACTGGATGGCCCGCAATCTGGACCGGCGGGCCGAGGTCATGTGTCCCGTTTACAATCCCGAGCTCAAACAGGAGTTGCGGGACTATTTTGAAGTCCAGTGGCGGGACAACGTCAAGGCCCGTCCCTGGTACACCAACGACCCCCGTGATCTGGCTCCCGATACGCCTCCCCACCGCTGTCAGCAGGCGCTGCTGGAAAAATTCGGCGCCCTGTCCTAACTCCC
>PWVL01000176.1 GCA_003561875.1 Desulfuromonadales bacterium
AAGGCCCTTGGGCCGACGGCAGGGCCGGGTTAGAGGACGGGCTGCTCCCTGAGCCATTCCATATAGCGGGCCACCCCTTCTTCGACGCTCAGAAAGGGGGCCTCGTAGCCGGCGGAGCGCAATGGGTTGAGATCAGCTTCGGTGAAGCTCTGGTAGCGCCCGGTGCCAACGTTGAAGATGCCGGAGACCTGGGGATGATCCAGAAACCGGAGATTGACCCTAACCACCTCCTCCACATAGATAAAGTGCCGTCGCTGAGGTCGTCCACCACCAGAATGTCGTCCCGCCCCCTTTGGTTGAGGGCCTGCAGAATGTTGCTGCCGATGAAACCGGCGCCTCCGGTGACAATGATCATGGTTGTCGTCCTTTCCTGGTTGGAATTGCTCTGTTACTTGAAAAACCTATTCCGTCCCGGCCGTCCGGTCAAGAAATTCCGCCATTGCCGCCAGAACTTCCGCGGCAGATCCGGTGAGCACGGGAACGTCAGGCAGAGAGCGCAGAAAAATGCGCCCGTAGCCCTTTTTGACCACCCGACTGTCGAGAATCAGCACCACCCCGCGGTCCTTGCGGTGCCGGATCAGGCGGCCAAAGCCCTGCTTGAAGCGGATCGCCGCCTGGGGGACAGTGTAGCTCATGAAGGGATCGCCGCCGGCCTTTTCGATGGCCTCGGCCCGGGCCTCCAGCACCGGCTCGGAGGGCACCCGGAAGGGCAGGCGGGTCAGGATCACCTGCTCCAGGGCTCGGCCGGGAACGTCCACACCTTCCCAGAAGGAATCGGTGCCGAACAGCACGCTGGCCGGATCGTCGGCAAAGGTCTTGAGCAGACGGTGGCGACTCTCTTCGCCCTGCCGCAGGCAGCGATAGCCCCGGGCCTCCAGCACCGGTGCCAGTTCGCCATGAACCCTGCGTAGCAGTGAGTAGGCGGTAAACAGCACAAAGGAGCGGCCGCCGGCGGCCAGGATGGCCTGTTCGCAAAGGTCCCGCACCCTCTCGCCGTAGCCGCTGCGGCCCGGTTCGGGCACATCGGTGGGCACCGCCAGCAGCGCCTGGCGGGCAAAATCAAAGGGCGAGGGCAGCAGCAGCTCGGCACGCCGGCCCGGTTCCGCCCGGTCGAGGCCGACCCGGGTATGAAAATACGTGAAGGAGCCGGCCACGGTCAGCGTGGCGCTGGTCATCACCACGGTGCGAAAGCGCTCGTAGAGGGCCTTGCGCAGCCGCCCGGCGACCTCCAGGGGGGCGGTGCAGAGGCGGGTGACCAGCCCCCGGCCGCGACCGATGCGACCCAGCCCGACTTCCAACCAGCCGCAGCATTCGGCGTCGCAGCCGATGAAGATATCCAGGTCAGCCGCCAGAGCGCCAAGTCGGCCGACCAGACCGCGCAGATCGGTCAGGGGCGAGGTCAGTTTGGCGGCCACGGGTTCGGGCAGGGCCTCGCAGGACTTGAGCAGTTCGGCCAGTCTGGCGGCCAGTCCCTGGGTCTTACGACTCAGATGCCGAACCGCCTCGGCGGTTTCCTGCCAGAAGGGGCCGTCGGTCAACTCCGGCACCAGCCGCTGTTTGAGCTCTTCGCCCTCAACGGGTTCGCGGCCCAGATGGTTGGCCAGGCCCCGGCCGATATCTTCCAGGGTGGCGACGGCCCGGTCGAAAAGCTGCTGGCGACACAGGAGCAGCTCTTCCACCGCTTCGTAGAGCCGTCGGTAGAGGACTTCTTCCGTGTCCGGCAAATCCTCCGCCAGGCGGGCCAGCAACCGGGGCAGCAGCCCCATCTCGGCCTTGCGCGGATGCCGCAGCCGGTTGAGCACCCGGGCAAAGGCGAAGCGGGTTACCTGGGTGGAAAAATAGCGGGTGGCCACATCCTCGAGATGGTGGGCCTCGTCAACAATCACCCGGTCGAAGGGTGGCAGAACCGCCGCCGCCGTGTAATTGTCGGTCTGCTGCCGCAGCGCCAGATCCGACAGCAGCAGGGCGTGATTGACCACCAGCAGGTCGGCCTGGGCCGCCATTCGGCGGGCCCTGTGGAAAAAACAGTCGCCGTAGTGGGCACAGCGTACCCGGGCGCACTGGTCGGCTTCACAGCAGACTTCGTCCCAGATCGCGCTGCTGGGAATGAAATTCAGTTCCTCCCGGGAGCCGTCGGCGGTCCGCTCCGCCCAGTCCAGCAGGCTGTGGAATTCGGCACTCAGCTCCTCGTCAAAGAGCCCCGGTTCCCGGTGCGCCGTCTCCGCCCGTCGGCGGCACAGATAGTTGCCCCGACCCTTGACCAGCACCGCGCAAAACTCCAGCCCGGTAGCCCGGCGCAGAAAGGGCAGATCCTTGCGGATGAGCTGTTCCTGCAGGTTGATGGTGTTGGTCGAGACCACCACCCGCTCTTCGTTGGCCAGGGCCCAGAGCAGGGCCGGAACCAGATAGGCCAGGCTCTTGCCGGTGCCGGTGCCGGCCTCGATAAGGCTCAGCCGCCCCCGGTTGAAGGCTTCGCCCACGGCCAGGGCCATGCGCAGTTGCTCGGGGCGCTCCTCGTAGCCGGGCAACGTGGCGGCCACCACCCCGTCGGCACCGAGCAGCGCGACGATACGCTGAACCTCAAGGGGCTGTTCCGCCCGGGGGGCAAAGGGCTCCACCACCTTATACACACTTTCCACAGCGTTATCCACAATGTAGAAAGCCACGCCCAGGGCTCCCAGCCGCCCGGCGATTTCCAGATCAGCGGCGGAAGGCAGCAGCACCCCTTCAGGATGGTTGTGTACCACCACATCGCCAAAGCGACAGCTCTGCAGAATCGCTGGAACTGCTTCGGCATTGCCACGCGCCAACACCTCGGCCTCCACCAGACAAAGCGCACTGTCGGTGCGGCCGAGAAAAAACACCTCGTTGCCGGAAGCCGTCGCGATCGCCTGCCGCATCTGGGCGGCGGCCCGGGGGTGTATCGCCTGATCCATGACATACCGGTTTCTGTGCGGGAAAAATCGCCATTATAGGGATTGTTCGGCAAAAAGCCAAGAATCCCCCGCATCCCCAAACACACCGGAATCCTTGACGTGGCCACAGCCGGGCCCTACTATCGTGCCTGGTGAAAACTTCTTTTTTATTCCCACCGCCCCGCCAGTGAGTGGCGGGCCAACGCGAGGTCTTTGTGTACAGTCCCCTGGTGATGGAGCATTTCAGCAACCCGCGCAACGTCGGCTACATCGACAATCCTACCGTCGCCGTGCAATACGGCGAGCCGTCCTGCGGCGACTGCCTGCTGATCTTTCTGACCATCGAAAATGACCGGCTGGTGGAGATGAAATACAAGGTTCTGGGCTGCGCCGCCGCCATCGCCACCGCTTCCATGACCAGCGTCATGGTCGTCGGCCGGACCGTGGAGCAAGCCCTGGAACTCACCGAAAAGGACGTCGCCGAAGCTCTCGGCGGGCTGCCCCCGGACAAGATGCACTGTTCCAATCTGGCCGTGGGAGCCCTCAAGGCGGCCCTTCGCGTCCACCTCGGCCGCCGGCAGGCGGCGGAAGAATAAACGTAGCAGGACCACATCTCCATCCCCTCGGGAGGACCGCCCATGACCACGCATCCAGCCAAGCTTTTCAAGACTGCTCTTGTCCCCTTGCTGCTGACCCTGTGCCTGACTGCAGCCGCTTTCGCCGAGCCCCTGCGGCCGGAACAGGTTCCCGAGCCCCTCAAGCCCTGGATCAGCTGGGTGCTTCACGACCGGCAGGAAGCCGTCTGCCCCGCCTTATGGAACGACGCCGGCGAGCGGCGTTGCCTGTGCTTTCAAGAGGCTGCGCCGCCGGATGCCTCTGCCGAAGAGCGCCTCAACCTGCAGGTCTTTCGCAAACCTGGCGACAGCGTCCCCGTCACCCTGACCACCCGTCTGGTGCTGGATGTCAGCGGGCCCTCCCGTGAGCTGACATTTGGGCAAATTTTGCCCGCGGACTTCGTTGCCGTGTTCCTGCAGACTGACCTGCCGACCCGCAGCACTGCGTAAGGCGGCCTGCGGGTACAGGAACGGCCGGGGCGCTGGGAACTGGAACTGGTGGCCCTCCATCGGAGCCCCCAGCGTCAATGCCACCATGAACCTGGAAATGCCTCGCGATCGCTGGGTGCTGTTCGCCAAGGGACCCCGGCTTGGCCCGGCGGTCCTCTTCTGGAGTCTGCTGCTGATGCTGCTGCCGGTGGCTTTCGGCCTCGGCCGTACCGGTCTGACACCGCTGCGTTTTCATCACTGGCTGCTGCTGGGCATCGGCCTGACCCAATTGCGGCCCCTCAACGCCGTGCTGGTGGTCGGCTGGTGCTGCCCCGGGCTGGCGGCACAACCATTCTCTGGAAGGCCGGGACCGCACCTTCAATCTGGTGCAGATTGTCCTGGCGGGATTGACCCTGCTGGCCCTGTTGTCCCTGTTCGTTTCGGTACAGCAGGGACTGCTGGGCGATCCCCACATGCAGACCGCCGGCAACGGCTCCTCCGCCTACCGACTCAACTGGTTTCAGGACCGCACCGAAACCCTCCTGCCGCGGGCCTGGGTACTGAGCGTGCCCGTAGCGGCCTACCGGCTGCTGATGCTCAGCTGGGCCCTGTGGCTGGCCCTGGCCCTGCTGCGCTGGCTCAAGTGGGGCTGGCAGGCTTACGGCACAGGCGGACTGTGGCGGCCCAGGCGCCGACGGGTGAGCGCCACAACCCCGGCACCGCCGAAGCCGGAATAGATTAAAAGGCGCCGTCCGATCACGGCCGGCGCCTTGCTCCCTGGCAAAAGCAGGGTATCCTTGCCTTACCATCGTGGTGCGCCCTCTGGGGCGCACCCTTTATTAACGGGCGCCTGCAAACGGCCTCAGCCAAGGAGACCCAACACACCATGCCAGCCCTGCAGGAATTTTCCCACGACATCTCTCTGGTCATCGGCGGCGAGGCGGGCCGCGGCATCCAGACCGTCGAGCAACTGCTGACCAGCACGCTGAAACTCAGCGGCTATCATGTGTTCGCCACCAAGGAATACATGTCGCGGATTCGCGGCGGCAGCAATTCGACCCAGATCCGCGTCGCTTCCCGACCCATAGCCGCCCCTTCGGGGCGCATCGACCTGCTGCTG